>NZ_JQNR01000005.1:0-301603 GCF_000745345.1 Actinacidiphila yeochonensis CN732
GCGCCACCCCGTAGGCGCCGGCCAGGCCCAACAACGGGGCGCCACGGACGGCCAGCGACCGTATCGCGCCACCAGTGCGTGCACGTCCGTGCACACCAACTCGACTTCCTCGTGGGGCAACCGGGTCTGGTCCAACAGCACCAGGACCGGCCCCTCGGGCGGCTCCGCCCAGCGCAGTGCGGGGGGGCAGCGTTCTCAGCTCGCGTCGCTTGATCAGCCATCCCCTCAGTCTGCCTCCACACGGCGCCCTGACGTGAGCCCGTGACACGATGGCGCTCCGAACAGGCCGTGCAACCCAAAGGGGCAGCCTCCGATGACCGACAATCCGGGCTGGGCATCGCCCGGACCCTCCGACTCCCGCGAGCCGCGAGACGGCGACCGCCCCGATCCGTCCACCCAGGACCCCGATCCGCCCGTCCCAGGCCCTGATCCGTCCGTGCCATCCGCTCCGCATTCATCCGTGCCATCCGCTCCGCATTCATCCGTGCCATCCGCTCCGAACGAGCGGCCCGCTGACGACGCGTCCGCGGACACTTCCGAGGGTCGGGGTTCCGGACAGGGTCACGCCGACCGACGGGCGGAGCCGGCGACGGTGCCGGGAGAGTCGAACCCGCCGCCGCGTCAGGCGAGTCCGCGGGAGCGGAGCGACAACGGATCGGTGCTGACGACGAGTCCGGCCCGCCATCCGCTCCGCCGGGAGCACCGCCCGCCGGCTGGTCCCACCGACAGCCGCCGCCGCAGGCCGGATGGACCTCCGCCGGCCTTCCGCCGGCCGGGCCTTCGGCTCCTCAGCCGCCGCAGTACCAGGGCGGCCCACGCTGGGGGCCTCAGGTCCAACGACCCGGCGGGCAGCAGTCCGGGTGGCAGCGCCAGGCCCGGGCGGTGGCTGGAACGGCGGTTGGGGCGCCGGCTGGAACGGGGCTCCGCAGGCCCCCAAGCCAGGCGTGATCCCGCTGCGGCCGCTCGGCTTCGGCGAGATCCTCGACGGCGCGATCAGCACGGTACGCCTGCACTGGCGGTCCGTCCTCCCCCTCACCTTGGGCGTGGAGCCGTCACCCAGGCCGTCAGCGTCGTCACCCAGCACGCCTATACCGACAACGGCCGTCTCAACAGGCTGACGCACGAGCAGAACCCCTCGATGCACGACATCGTGTCCGCCTACCGCGACGCCTACTGGCCGACCCTCATAGCGGGCTCCTCATGGCGTTCGGCGTCCTCCTGGTGACGGCGGTGCTGACGACGGTGGTCAGCCGCGCGGTGTTCGGCTGGACGGTGACGCCTCGGCCATGTGGCGCGACGCCCGGCCCCGCCTGCCCAGGCTGGTGGGCTCACGTTGCTGATGTCCGTCGGCTACGTGGTAGTGCTGCTGATCGCGATGCTTCCGGGGATCCTGCTCATCGCAGCCGGGTCGGATGATGCGGGCGCAGCACTGACAGTGCTGGGCGCGATCGTCGGTTCGGCCTGTGTCATCTGGCTGTGGGTGCTGCTCTCCCTCGCTCCACCGGCCCTCGTCCTGGAACGCCAGAAGGTCTTCGCGGCCCTGAAGCGCTCGGCCAAGCTGGTGCGGGGCGCCTGGTGGCGGGTCCTGGGCATCCAGATCCTCGCGCTCTCCTGGCCGTCCTGGCCTCGTCCGTGGCTCAGCTCCCCTTCGCGGGCCTCGCCTCCTGGTTCACCGGCGACAGTGTGCTGACGGACTCCGGCCATCCGGGCTGGACGTACCTCATCATCGTCGGTGTCGGACAGGCGATCGCCAGCGCGTTCACGATGCCGGTCATGGCCGGTGTGATCGCGCTGCTGTACGTCGACCAGCGCATCCGGCGTGAATCCCTCGACATCGAGCTCGCTCAGGCGGCTCAGGCCCAGCAGCGCTGATTCCTTCCCCGTCCCTTTCCTATTCCTTCCCTTCCCGGGCCCGGCCGGCTGGTCTCCCTGCCGGCCGGGCCGGCGGGCGAACTCCGGGGAGGAACGGGGCCTCCCTGACTTACCGGCCTGGCGGGTGGTCCGGGACGGTCCGGGACAGCCAGCGGCAAGGTGCAACGTCCGGGCCCTGGAAGTGCTGGGTTGCTGGGTGCTGGAGGAGAGGGCGGCCGCAGGAGCATCGCACCCAGCCCCCGGCATGAAGGCGCACGCGAGGCGGCGGGCCCCAAAGGGCACGAAAATGGGCATGAAAAAAGCGTCAGCCCCGTACTTCAGAAGTACGGGGCTGACGCTGAATGATTGTTCGGCGGCGTCCTACTCTCCCACAGGGTCCCCCCTGCAGTACCATCGGCGCTGAAAGGCTTAGCTTCCGGGTTCGGAATGTAACCGGGCGTTTCCCTCTCGCTATGACCACCGAAACTCTATCGGGCCACCCCCACATCACACAGGGGCGTCGACAAGGCTCCAGGAACCAGCACGATCTTCAATTAACCAGTTCACCGGTGCGACCTTTCGCAACCCGGGAACCAAACAGTGGACGCGAGCATACATGGACAATCCCTCGGCCTATTAGTACCGGTCAGCTCCACACCTCACGGTGCTCCACATCCGGCCTATCAACCCAGTCGTCTACTGGAGCCTTACCCCTCAAGGGGGTGGAGTCCTCATCTCGAAGCAGGCTTCCCGCTTAGATGCTTTCAGCGGTTATCCCTCCCGAACGTAGCCAACCAGCCATGCCCTTGGCAGAACAACTGGCACACCAGAGTCCGTCCGTCCCGGTCCTCTCGTACTAGGGACAGCCCTTCTCAAGACTCCAACGCGCGCAGCGGATAGGGACCGAACTGTCTCACGACGTTTCTAAACCCAGCTCGCGTACCGCTTTAATGGGCGAACAGCCCAACCCTTGGGACCGACTCCAGCCCCAGGATGCGACGAGCCGACATCGAGGTGCCAAACCATCCCGTCGATATGGACTCTTGGGGAAGATCAGCCTGTTATCCCCGGGGTACCTTTTATCCGTTGAGCGACGGCGCTTCCACAAGCCACCGCCGGATCACTAGTCCCTACTTTCGTACCTGCTCGACCCGTCAGTCTCACAGTCAAGCTCCCTTGTGCACTTACACTCACCACCTGATTGCCAACCAGGCTGAGGAACCTTTGGGCGCCTCCGTTACCCTTTAGGAGGCAACCGCCCCAGTTAAACTACCCACCAGACACTGTCCCTGATCCGGATCACGGACCGAGGTTAGACATCCAGCACGACCAGAGTGGTATTTCAACAGCGACTCCACCACGGCTGGCGCCATGGTCTCACAGTCTCCCACCTATCCTACACAAGCCGAACCGAACACCAATATCAAGCTATAGTAAAGGTCCCGGGGTCTTTCCGTCCTGCTGCGCGAAACGAGCATCTTTACTCGTAGTGCAATTTCACCGGGCCTATGGTTGAGACAGTCGAGAAGTCGTTACGCCATTCGTGCAGGTCGGAACTTACCCGACAAGGAATTTCGCTACCTTAGGATGGTTATAGTTACCACCGCCGTTTACTGGCGCTTAAGTTCTCAGCTTCGCCACACCGAAATGTGACTAACCGGTCCCCTTAACGTTCCAGCACCGGGCAGGCGTCAGTCCGTATACATCGCCTTACGGCTTCGCACGGACCTGTGTTTTTAGTAAACAGTCGCTTCTCGCTGGTCTCTGCGGCCACCCCCAGCTCAGAGCGCAAGGCCCATCACCAGAATGGCCCCCCTTCTCCCGAAGTTACGGGGGCATTTTGCCGAGTTCCTTAACCATAGTTCACCCGAACGCCTCGGTATTCTCTACCTGACCACCTGAGTCGGTTTAGGGTACGGGCCGCCATGAAACTCGCTAGAGGCTTTTCTCGACAGCATAGGATCATCCACTTCACCACAATCGGCTCGGCATCAGGTCTCACCCTGCATGGACGACGGATTTACCTACCGTCCGGGCTACACCCTTACCCCGGGACAACCACCGCCCGGCTGGACTACCTTCCTGCGTCACCCCATCACTTACCTACTACCCCCTCGGATCAGCGGCTCCACCACTCCCCATCACTCCGAAGAGATCAAGGGCGGCTTCACGGCCTTAGCATCAGAGGATTCGATACTGGGCGCTTCATAGCGGGTACCGGAATATCAACCGGTTGTCCATCGACTACGCCTGTCGGCCTCGCCTTAGGTCCCGACTTACCCTGGGCAGATCAGCTTGACCCAGGAACCCTTAGTCAATCGGCGCAAACGTTTCCCACGTTTGAATCGCTACTCATGCCTGCATTCTCACTCGTGAACCGTCCACCACTACCTTCCAGTGCGGCTTCACCCGGCACACGACGCTCCCCTACCCATCACAGCCCCCGTTGGGGTAATGCTGCAATGACACGACTTCGGCGGTATACTTGAGCCCCGCTACATTGTCGGCGCAGAATCACTAGACCAGTGAGCTATTACGCACTCTTTCAAGGGTGGCTGCTTCTAAGCCAACCTCCTGGTTGTCTCTGCGACTCCACATCCTTTCCCACTTAGCATACGCTTAGGGCCTTAGTCGATGCTCTGGGCTGTTTCCCTCTCGACCATGGAGCTTATCCCCACAGTCTCACTGCCGCGCTCTCACTTACCGGCATTCGGAGTTTGGCTAAGGTCAGTAACCCGGTAGGGCCCATCGCCTATCCAGTGCTCTACCTCCGGCAAGAAACACACGACGCTGCACCTAAATGCATTTCGGGGAGAACCAGCTATCACGGAGTTTGATTGGCCTTTCACCCCTAACCACAGGTCATCCCCCAGGTTTTCAACCCTGGTGGGTTCGGTCCTCCACACGGTCTTACCCGCGCTTCAACCTGCCCATGGCTAGATCACTCCGCTTCGGGTCTTGAGCGTGCTACTGAAACGCCCTATTCGGACTCGCTTTCGCTACGGCTCCCCCACACGGGTTAACCTCGCAACACACCGCAAACTCGCAGGCTCATTCTTCAAAAGGCACGCAGTCACGACAGTGCATGCAAGCACACACTGCGACGCTCCCACGGCTTGTAGGCACACGGTTTCAGGTACTATTTCACTCCGCTCCCGCGGTACTTTTCACCATTCCCTCACGGTACTATCCGCTATCGGTCACCAGGGAATATTTAGGCTTAACGGGTGGTCCCGCCAGATTCACACAGGATTTCTCGGGCCCTGTGCTACTTGGGTGATCTCCAAGAGAGCCGTACACATTTCAGCTACGGGGGTCTTACCCTCTACGCCGGGCCTTTCGCATGCCCTTCGCCTACACATACGGTTTCTGACTCTCCGACCGGCCGGCAGACCGATCAAGGAAACTCCCACAACCCCGCTGACGCAACCCCTGCCGGGTATCACACGCCAACGGTTTGGCCTCATCCGGTTTCGCTCGCCACTACTCCCGGAATCACGGTTGTTTTCTCTTCCTGCGGGTACTGAGATGTTTCACTTCCCCGCGTTCCCTCCACACTGCCTATGAGTTCAGCAGCGGGTGACAGCCCATGACGACTGCCGGGTTTCCCCATTCGGACACCCCCGGATCAAAGCTTGGTTGACAGCTCCCCGGGGCCTATCGTGGCCTCCCACGTCCTTCATCGGTTCCTGGTGCCAAGGCATCCACCGTGCGCCCTTAGTAAATTGGCCACAGATGCTCGCGTCCACTGTTCAGTTCTCAAGCCACGACCGGTCACCCACAAACCACACCCGAAAGCATGATCCGACAGGTCCCGATAACACGAAGGAACACCAACGGCATTCCCTCAGGACCCAACAGCGTGCCCGACACCACCACCCCCGACCCCACCGTTCCATACCCCCGAAGAGGTCGTACTAGATCGAGCCGGCGAACCGGCAGTGCCGAATAGTCAACGTTCCACCCATGAGCAACCAGCACCGGACACTCGCCGATGAACTGGCCCCCTGACCACCTTGCGATGGTAGGAAGTGCTCCTTAGAAAGGAGGTGATCCAGCCGCACCTTCCGGTACGGCTACCTTGTTACGACTTCGTCCCAATCGCCAGTCCCACCTTCGACGACTCCCTCCCACAAGGGGTTAGGCCGCCGGCTTCGGGTGTTACCGACTTTCGTGACGTGACGGGCGGTGTGTACAAGGCCCGGGAACGTATTCACCGCAGCAATGCTGATCTGCGATTACTAGCGACTCCGACTTCATGGGGTCGAGTTGCAGACCCCAATCCGAACTGAGACCGGCTTTTTGAGATTCGCTCCACCTCACGGTATCGCAGCTCATTGTACCGGCCATTGTAGCACGTGTGCAGCCCAAGACATAAGGGGCATGATGACTTGACGTCGTCCCCACCTTCCTCCGAGTTGACCCCGGCGGTCTCCTGTGAGTCCCCAGCACCACAAGGGCCTGCTGGCAACACAGGACAAGGGTTGCGCTCGTTGCGGGACTTAACCCAACATCTCACGACACGAGCTGACGACAGCCATGCACCACCTGTACACCAACCACAAGGGGGGCTCTGTCTCCAGAGCTTTCTGGTGTATGTCAAGCCTTGGTAAGGTTCTTCGCGTTGCGTCGAATTAAGCCACATGCTCCGCCGCTTGTGCGGGCCCCCGTCAATTCCTTTGAGTTTTAGCCTTGCGGCCGTACTCCCCAGGCGGGGAACTTAATGCGTTAGCTGCGGCACGGACGACGTGGAATGTCGCCCACACCTAGTTCCCAACGTTTACGGCGTGGACTACCAGGGTATCTAATCCTGTTCGCTCCCCACGCTTTCGCTCCTCAGCGTCAGTATCGGCCCAGAGATCCGCCTTCGCCACCGGTGTTCCTCCTGATATCTGCGCATTTCACCGCTACACCAGGAATTCCGATCTCCCCTACCGAACTCTAGCCTGCCCGTATCGAATGCAGACCCGGAGTTAAGCCCCGGGCTTTCACATCCGACGTGACAAACCGCCTACGAGCTCTTTACGCCCAATAATTCCGGACAACGCTCGCACCCTACGTATTACCGCGGCTGCTGGCACGTAGTTAGCCGGTGCTTCTTCTGCAGGTACCGTCACTTGCGCTTCTTCCCTGCTGAAAGAGGTTTACAACCCGAAGGCCGTCATCCCTCACGCGGCGTCGCTGCATCAGGCTTTCGCCCATTGTGCAATATTCCCCACTGCTGCCTCCCGTAGGAGTCTGGGCCGTGTCTCAGTCCCAGTGTGGCCGGTCGCCCTCTCAGGCCGGCTACCCGTCGTCGCCTTGGTAGGCCATCACCCCACCAACAAGCTGATAGGCCGCGGGCTCATCCTGCACCGCCGGAGCTTTCCACCCGTCCCCATGCGAGGACAGGTCGTATCCGGTATTAGACCCCGTTTCCAGGGCTTGTCCCAGAGTGCAGGGCAGATTGCCCACGTGTTACTCACCCGTTCGCCACTGATCCACCCCGAAGGGCTTCACCGTTCGACTTGCATGTGTTAAGCACGCCGCCAGCGTTCGTCCTGAGCCAGGATCAAACTCTCCGTGAATGCTTCCAGGTAATCCTGGCAACACCCGCGAAAGAGCGGCACAGTCCAACGGAATAAGCCGGACCGTGCACAGCGTCCTCGCTGTGTGTTTTTCTTCAAAGGAACCTCGTCCTCAGAGATGATCTCCGAGAGACGGGGTATCAACATATCTGGCGTTGACTTTTGGCACGCTGTTGAGTTCTCAAGGAACGGACGCTTCCTTCGGTCACCGTCTCCGGCTGCCCTCCGGGCTTTCCCTTCGTGTCTCCGACTCTATCAGACGCTTTCCAGTGTCCGATCCCCGTCGGCGGGGTTTTTCTTTCGTTCTGCGTTTCCGACTCTATCAGACGCTTTCCGGCGCCTGACCCCCGGTCAGCGGGGTCTGTCTTTTTGCTGCTCTTTGTTGCGTCTCCGACTCTACCAGGCTCTTTCGAGTCCCATTTACCGTCCACCGTTTCGGGGACACGCATATTCCAACTGAGATTTCTCTCGGCCGGAGCGGGGGTGTCTTCGACAGGTGAAGCAGCGATGTTCGGAGGTCGTCCGCCCGTACCCTCCGGGCCGCGACAACCGTTCAAACCTACAGCGCCGCTAGGGGAGCGTCAAATCAGGTGAAGCTGGACGGTGGCGTGTCGAGCTCCTCCAGCTCCACGCCGGGTGCCGCGAGCACGACGTCGCCGGCGATGTGCACGTCGTGCCGGTCGCCGGTGGCGAGGTCGTCGACACGGTAGTTGTCCACAGCCAGGACTCCGCTGTCGGTGGTGTGTGCTGTCCTGTCCAGGAGCGACCACGCCTGGTCGACGGTGAGCGGAGCGAGGACGGGGGCCTGGAATGAGACGAGACGTACGCGCGTGGCCGGGCCGCCGGGTCCGAGGCGGAGCAGCCGGGCCGTGGCGATCCAGAAGGCGGGCGATACGCCGGTGAAGGCGTGGGCCGGCGCGTTGCCCTCCTGGGCGTGCTCGCCGGTGGGGTCCGTGCGGACCCAGGTCACCCCGTCGACGGCCGCGGCTCGTACCTGCCAGCTGCCGGAGAGGAGTTCGAGGCGGATCGGACGGCCGAGGTCGTCGATGGTGAGGTCGATGGAGCCCGTGTGGTCTCCCGCGGGCGCGGTCGTCTGTGCCGTGTAGCGCCATCCGGAGGGGCCGGTGGCGCAGTGGAAGTGCTCTTCCCCGAGGGGGGTGTGGTCGTGGGTGTCGTGGAACGAGTAGCGGCCGCGGGGCATGGTGGGGTCTCGGTGTCTGACGAGGCCCCCGCCTCGCGGGCGAGACGGGGGCCTTGGTCCGGTGGTCGGTCGGGTTGCGCCGGGCAGGACGCGCCGTAGACGGGCGGTCCGCTCGGCGTCGGCCTCAGTAGCGGTAGTGGTCGGCCTTGTACGGGCCGTCGACCTTGACGCCGATGTAGGCGGCCTGCTCCGGGCGGAGCGTGGTGAGCTTGACGCCGAGGGCGTCCAGGTGGAGCCGCGCGACCTTCTCGTCCAGGTGCTTGGGGAGCACGTAGACGCCGATCGGGTACTCCTCGGGCTTGGTGAAGAGCTCGATCTGGGCCAGGGTCTGGTCCGCGAAGGAGTTCGACATCACGAAGGACGGGTGGCCGGTGGCGTTGCCCAGGTTGAGCAGGCGGCCCTCGGACAGCACGATGATCGTCTTGCCGTCGGGGAAGGTCCAGGTGTGGACCTGCGGCTTGACCTCGTCCTTGACGATGCCCGGGATCTTGGCGAGGCCGGCCATGTCGATCTCGTTGTCGAAGTGGCCGATGTTGCCGACGATCGCCTGGTGCTTCATCCGCGTCATGTCGGCGGCCATGATGATGTCGCGGTTGCCGGTGGTGGTGACGAAGATGTCGGCGATCTCGACGACGTCGTCCAGGGTGCTCACCTGGTAGCCGTCCATCGCCGCCTGGAGGGCGCAGATGGGGTCGATCTCGGTGATGATCACCCGGGCGCCCTGGCCGCGCAGGGACTCCGCGCAGCCCTTGCCGACGTCGCCGTATCCGCAGACCACGGCGACCTTGCCGCCGATCAGGACGTCGGTGGCGCGGTTGATGCCGTCGACGAGGGAGTGGCGGCAGCCGTACTTGTTGTCGAACTTCGACTTGGTGACGGCGTCGTTGACGTTGATCGCCGGGAAGAGCAGCGTTCCTTCCTGCTGCATCTCGTACAGGCGGTGCACGCCGGTGGTGGTCTCCTCGGTGACGCCGCGGATCTCGGACGCCAGCTGCGTCCACTTCTGCGGGGTCTCGGAGAGCGTGCGGCGCAGCAGCGAGAGGATGTAGCCGTACTCCTCGCTGTCGGCGTCCGTCGTGTCCGGAACGGCTCCGGCCTTCTCGAACTCGACGCCCTTGTGGACCAGGAGCGTGGCGTCGCCGCCGTCGTCCAGGATCATGTTGGGGCCGCCGGTGGGCGAGTCGCTCCAGGTCAGGGCCTGCTCGGTGCACCACCAGTACTCTTCGAGCGTCTCGCCCTTCCAGGCGAAGACGGGAACGCCCTGGGGGCTGTCCGGGGTGCCGTCGGGGCCCACGGCGATGGCGGCCGCGGCGTGGTCCTGGGTGGAGAAGATGTTGCAGGAGGCCCAGCGGACCCGGGCGCCGAGGGCGGTGAGGGTCTCGATGAGGACGGCGGTCTGCACGGTCATGTGCAGCGAGCCGGTGATGCGGGCGCCGGCCAGCGGCTGGGCGGGGCCGTACTCCTTGCGCAGGGACATCAGGCCGGGCATCTCGTGCTCGGCGAGAGTGATCTCCTTGCGGCCGAAGGCGGCGAGGGAGAGGTCCGCGACCTTGAAGTCCGTTGCGGTGGTCGTCATGCGTGCTGCTCCTCGTGGTCGAGGTGGACAGGGCGGTGCGCGCCGCGCGGCGGGCCGGGTGGCGCCCGGTTCGGGCACACCCGTCCTCTGCGGCAGCGCAATCCGTCGGAGGCCCTCTCTCCCTCGGCCGGTCACCTTGGCGGGACCGCCCGACCGCCATCAGCAGCGACGTCTGGCTGCCCCCGAATCTACACCGCATGCGTGACCGCGCGCAGGGGGCCGCGGTCAGCGCCCGCCGGGGTTCTGGTCCGGATCGGGCCCCGCCGCCGCGGCGGCGTCGCTGTAGATGTCCGGTTCGAGGTAGATCACCCGGGCGATGGGGACGGCGGCGCGGATGCGCTCCTCTGCGGCGTCGATGGCGCGGGCGACCTCGGTCGCGGTGTCGTCGTGGCTGACCGCGATCTTGGCAGCGACGAGGAGTTCCTCGGGGCCCAGGTGGAGGGTGCGCATGTGGATGACGCCGGTGACGGTGGCTCCGTCGACCGCGGCGGCGCGGATGCGGGCCACGGACTCGGGGGCCGCGCCCTCACCGATGAGGAGCGACTTGGTCTCGGCGGCCAGGACGAGAGCGATGCAGATGAGCAGGGCACCGATGCACAGGGTGCCGACGCCGTCCCAGACGCCGCTGCCGGTGGCGAGGGCGGTGCCCACGCCGGCCAGGGCGAGCACCAGGCCGATCAGCGCGCCGAAGTCCTCCATCAGCACGATGGGGAGTTCGGGAGCCTTGGCCCGGCGGATGAACTGGACCCAGCTGAGGTCGCCGCGGGTGTGGTTGGACTCCTTCATGGCGGTGCGGAAGGAGAAGCCCTCGGCGATGATCGCGAAGACGAGGACCCCGACCGGCCAGTACCAGTCGTGGATGGCGTGCGGGTGGCGGACCTTCTCGTAGCCCTCGTACAGCGCGAACATGCCGCCGACGGAGAACAGGACGATGGAGACGAGGAAGCCGTAGACGTAGCGCTCCCGGCCGTAGCCGAAGGGGTGCTCGTCGTTGGCCGCGCGCTTGGCGCGGTTGCCGCCGATGAGGAGGAGGAACTGGTTGCCGGAGTCGGCCAGGGAGTGCACGCCCTCGGCGAGCATCGAGGAGGAGCCGCTGAAGGCGAAGGCCACGAACTTCGCCACGGCGATGGCGAGGTTGGAGCCGAGTGCCGCCATGACCGCCTTGGTTCCGCCTGACGCGCTCATGCTGGGTGGAGATCCCTTCGGTCGGCTCGGCGGCCGGGGCAAGGGCGCCCCGGCCGGTTCCGGCGATGCGGTCGGCCATTCTTGCAGTCGGCCGCGGCGGACTGCGGTCAGGCGGTGACGGTGGCCCGGAAGACGGTGCCGTCGCCGGTGAGTTCGACCTTCTCGGAGGCGGGGACGAAGGCGGACTCCCCCTGGCTGAGGGTGAGGCCGCCGGCCGGGTCGCCCTGGTGCCGCAGGTGGACCTCGCCGCCGGTGCACAGCAGGATCTGGGGGGTGCCCGCGGCGAGCGCGCGGGGGTCGGCGCCGGGGGCGAGCACGTAGCGGGAGAGCCGGAACTCGTCGATGGGCGCCGGGTAGAGCTCCTCGCCGTCGGGGGCTGCCTCGGGGCGCAGCACGCCGGGGTCGCCGGACTCGAAGCGGACGACGCGCTGGAGTTCGGGGACGTCGATGTGCTTCGGGGTCAGGCCGCAGCGCAGGACGTTGTCGGAGTTGGCCATGATCTCGACGCCGAGGCCGTCGAGGTAGGCGTGCGGGACTCCGGCTCCGAGGTAGAGGGCCTCACCCGGCTGGAGCTGGACGTGGTTGAGGAGCATCGCGGCCAGGATGCCGCGGTCGCCGGGGAAGCTGTGGGCCGCCTGGGCGCAGCCGGCGTAGGCGGCGGCGTACGGTCCGGGCTGTTCCGCCAGCCGGGCGGCGGCCTCGGTGGCGGCACGGACGGCGTCGGCGGACTCCTCGGGGTCGGCGCCCAGGATGGCGGCCAGCACCTCGCGCAGGGCCTGGTCCTCGGGCTTGGCGCGGAGGATGTCGACGTAGGGGGTGAGACCGGGGACACCGAGGGCTTCGATGAGGTCGGCGGCCTCCTCGGGGCGGCGGAAGCCGCACAGTCCCTCGAAGGGGGACAGCGCGACGATCATCTCCGGCTTGTGGTTGGCGTCCTTGTAGTTGCGCTCGGGCGCGTCGATGGGGACGCCTCGCGCCTCCTCCTCGGCGAACCCGGCGCGGGCCTGGTCGAGGTCGGGGTGGACCTGGAGGGAGAGCGGGGCGCCCGCCGCCAGCACCTTCAGCAGGAAGGGCAGGCGGGGGCCGAAGCGCTTGACGGCGGCGTCGCCCAGTTCGGCGGCCGGATCGGCGTCGATGACGGTGTTGAGCGCTATCGGGCCGTTGCCGCGGTCGACCAGGGAGGGCGCGCCCGGGTGGGCGCCCATCCACATCTCGGCCTGGGGCTCGCCGGTGGGTTCGACGCCCAGGAGCTCGGGGATGGCGGTGACGGAACCCCACGCGTAGGGGCGGATGGTGTTGGTGAGCCGGTTCATTCCGTGTGGGGTCTTTCGGTCGTGGCGACAGCCAGGTACGCGGCCGCGAAGTCGGTGAGGGCGAGGAGTTCGGCGGTGGTCTCCAGGGGGGTGCCGCCCGGAGCGGTGATCTCGCTGAGCGGGGTGCTGTGGGCGTGGGCCAGCTCGCGGGCCGCCGGCGCGGCGGAGCCCGGCTGGTCGGCGGCCTCCTGGAGGAGGACGACGCGGACGCGGAGCCCGCCGGGGTCCTCGACACGGTCGCGGAAGAAGTCCTCGGGGTCCGCGGCCTGGGCGGCGGCGCCGGCCAGCAGCGGGCCGTGGGCGGTGAGCGCGGCGGGCAGCGCCGCGGCGAGGGCGGGTCTGCGGGCCTGGGCTGCGAGCACCGCGGCGAAGCGGCGGCCGGCGGCCGCGGCCACGCGTCCCTGGCTCCAGAGCAGGGGCAGGGACGCGTCGAGTTCGGCGGCCAGCGTCTTGGCGGGGTTGGTGTAGGTGGCGACGGCGGGGCCGCAGCGGGTGGCTGCCGCGTCGAGCCGGTCGGCGAGGGCGTGCAGCGCGTCGCCGGGGGTGCTGGTGAGCCCCAGCCGGTCGGTGAGGGCCAGCAACGGGGTCAGCATGGCCCAGAAGGCCCCGGAGTCGGGGGGCCGGGCGGCGCGGCGGCCGGGGCACCGTCGGCGAAGGGCAGGGCCATGCCGCGGACCTGGGCGACCGCCTCTGCGAGGGGGGAGCCGGCCGGGGTGACGGCGCAGGCTGTGCTGCCGCGGCGGTACGCCTGCTCGACGAGGTCGGTCAGCCCGCTCTCGGTGCCGTGCGGGGTGACCAGGAGGATCAGGTCGAGCGGGTTGGCCCAGCCGGGCAGCCGCCACCGGGACCGCTCGGGGGCCGGCCCGTCGGCTTGGAGGAGCTCGACGGGGCAGCTGCCCGCGCAGAGGGCGGAGAGGTGGTCGGCGACGGCGGTGGCCTGCGGGGCCGGTCCGGCGACGAGGAGCGCGCGCGGCCGGCCGTCCGGGCGCAGGCCGCTGACACCGGCCTCCTCGGCGAGGCGCAGCGAGGTGCGGACCCGGGCTCCGGCGGACGCGGCGGCGCGAAGCAGCCCGTGGCTGTCGGCGCGGGCGAGCGCCTCCGCGTCCTCCAGCAGCGACTCGTCGAACAACGCGACCTCCCGGTCGGTTACGGCTACGGCCTGGGTCAGGCGGGGCGGCGGGCCTCGTCGACGAGGAGCACGGGGATCTCGTCGCGCACCGGGTAGGCGAGGCCACAGGTGTCGGAGGTGCACACCAGCTCGCCGGCGTCGGCGTCCTCACGCAGGGGCGCGTGGCAGGCGGGGCAGGCGAGGATTTCCAGCAGGCTGGGTTCGACGAGCGGCATCGGGCGACCTCCGGTCGGTACGGCGGGGTGGCGGCCGTGGCAGCGGGCTGTCTGCCGCGGGACGGGCTCCCGACGGCGGTCCGCCCGCTGGCCAGTGGCTTCCTGTCAGCGCCCTCAGCCTATCGTCGGGCGGAGGGCGCGGGGCGGCCGCGTTCCCCGGCCTGTGGACAACTCCGGGACGTGCCCCGCGGAGGCCCCGTCCGGGGCTCCGTCCGGGGGCGCGGTGCGGCTGGAGGGTGGCGTCCGCCGGGCGGGCTCGGCCGGGCTGTGCCCTATGCGGCCGACGCCGCCCGACGCCGCCCGACGCGGCCTGCCGGGTCAGCCTCGGACGATGCCGAGGACGCGGTCGCGGATCCGGTCGACGGCGGCCGCGTCGCGGGCCTCGACGTTGAGGCGCAGCAGCGGTTCGGTGTTGGAGGGACGGAGGTTGAACCACCAGTCGTCGCCGGAGACGGTGAGGCCGTCGAGTTCGTCGAAGGAGACCCCCGGCCGGCCCTCGTAGGCGGCGCGGACGGCGGCGGTGCGGGCCGCCTGGTCGTCGACGGTGCTGTTGACCTCTCCGGAGGACGCGTACCGCGTGTAGGCGGCGGCGAGGGAGGACAGCGGGCCGTCCTGGCTGCCCAGGGCGGCCAGGAGGTGGAGGGCGGCGAGCATGCCGGTGTCGGCGTTCCAGAACTCGCGGAAGTAGTAGTGGGCGGAGTGCTCGCCGCCGAAGACGGCGCCGGTGGCGGCCATCTGCTGCTTGATGAAGGAGTGGCCGACACGGGTGCGCACCGGGGTGCCGCCGTGCTCGGTGACGATCTCCGGCACCGCCCGGGAGGTGATCAGGTTGTGGATGACCGTGGCTCCGGGCCGCCTGGCGAGTTCCCGTACGGCGACGAGCGCGGTGACCGCGGAGGGCGGCACGGCCGCGCCGCGCTCGTCGACGGCGAAGCAGCGGTCGGCGTCCCCGTCGAAGGCCAGCCCGATGTCGGCGCCGGTCTCGCGCACCCTGGCCTGGAGGTCCACGAGGTTGGCCGGGTCGAGCGGGTTGGCCTCGTGGTTGGGGAAGGTCCCGTCGAGTTCGAAGTACATGGGCACCAGGTCGACGGGCAGGCCCGCCAGGACGGTGGGGACGGTGTGGCCGCCCATCCCGTTGCCCGCGTCCACGACGACCTTGAGGGGGCGCATCGCGGACAGGTCGACCAGGGAGCGCAGGAAGCCCGCGTACTCCTCCAGGACGTCACGGGAGGTGATGGCGCCCTGGGGGGCGGTCGCCGGCGGCATTCCGGCGGCGGACCACTCCTCGGTGAGGGCGCGGATGTCGGCCAGCCCGGTGTCCTGGCCGATCGGGGCGGCGCCGGCCCGGCACATCTTGATGCCGTTGTACCGGGCGGGGTTGTGGCTGGCGGTGAACATCGCTCCCGGCAGGCCGAGGTGGCCGCTGGCGAAGTACAGCTCGTCGGTGGAGCACAGGCCGATCTCGGTGACGTCGGCGCCCCTGGAGGCGGCTCCGCGGGCGAAGGCGCGGGCCAAACCGGGCGAGGAGGGCCGCATGTCGTGGCCGACCACGGCCGCCCGGGCGTCCGTGACCGTGGCGAAGGCGGCGCCGAACACCTCGGCGAGCCCCTCGTCCCACTGGTCGGGCACGACACCGCGCACGTCGTACGCCTTGACGATCTGGGACAGGTCGGACACGGCGTACCTCGCTGGAGAGTCCCGGCAGTTCGGACTCGCACAACCTATCCGAGACGGGGCACGCCGCCCGGCGACTCCCCCGTCCTACGGCGACCTGGCCGTGTGGCGTGACAGCGCGTCAGGAACGCGGACGGGGACGGCTGGGCTCAGGACTCCGGGGAGCGCAGGACCCGCAGGTGGCCGCGGCGGGCGACCTCCATGGGGTCGATGTCGCGGGCGGCGGCGCCGTGGGAGCGTTCCTGCGGGCGGGCGGCCTCGCGTACGGCGTTGGCCAGGGCTTCGAGGTCATCACCGCTGGGGCGGACCGGCCCGGTGTCGGTGGCCAGCCGGACGACCTCCCAGCCGCGGGGGGCCGTCAGCCGCTCCGAGTGCTCCGAGCACAGGTCGTAGCAGTGGGGCTCGGCGTAGGTGGCCAGCGGGCCCAGCACGGCGGTGGAGTCCGCGTAGACGTACGTCAGCGTCGCGACGGCGGGACGGCCGCAAGCGGTGCGCGAACAGCGACGTACAGGGCTCACGACGTTGGACGGTACCGCACTCTTGAGCGGGCCGCGACGACTCTCTGCCAGGTCACCCTCTCGTGTCGTGCGGAGAGCCCCCTCGGAGCAGGCGTCGGGTGGGCGGTTCTGACCTGCGCGCATCCGGCCGGACCCGGGACGCGCACCCGGGCGTGGAGCCCTGGTGGGAACGGGGAAACGTGGCGGGAACCGTCCCGATCAGGGGGTTCGCGTCCCGCATGGCGGATAACTGTCATCCGTATGGCCTGATGAGGCCGCCCGAGGGGGGCGGCGTGCCGGTCCTGGGGCCGCCGCTCGGCGGCGCGTGGGCCGGGGACGGGGACTCGTCCCCGGGGCTGCCCGGATGACGTGCCCTGGTGTGCGTACCGGCCCCGAGGACTACGCTCACGCTGATGGACAGCTCCGCCCAGAACCCCGCCTCCCCCGCGCCGCAGCCGCCCGCCTCCCGGCCGCGTCGCCGCGACCGGCACGGCCGCGGCATGCGGGGTCCGATCGCGCCGCCGCAGGTGCCGCTCGCGCTGAGCAGGGCGGAGGCCTTCGACGACCTGGTGCGCGACGCCGCCGACCGCCTGGAGCGGCGCTGGCCGCAGCTGGCGGACGTGGAGTTCGCCGTCCAGGACGTGCCGCTGCCGCAGGACGGGGCCGCCGAGGGCGAGCCGGTGCCCCTGGGGCGGCTGATCGCGGCGGCGAAGGACCGGCCGAGCCGGATCGTGGTCTACCGGCGGCCCGTGGAGATCCGGGCGAAGAGCCGGGACGAGAGGGCGCTGCTGGTCCACGAGGTGGTCGTCGAGCAGGTGGCGGAGCTGCTGGGCCTGTCCCCGGAGAACGTCGACCCGAAGTACGGCGAGGACTGAGGACACCCCGCGAGGAGGCCGGACCGCGTCCCCGGGGAGGCCCCTGGGGACGCGGTCCGGCACCTTGGGCGGCCGGACGGCCTCAGGGCTCCAGGATGCGCAGGTCGGAGGAGGCGCTGGGCACCGCGACGGTGCTGCGGTCGTCCGACAGGGACTGGATGGTGAACATGGGAACACCGCTGTCCGGCAGGGCGAGCATCCGGGAGGCGTACACCGTGCCGCCGGAGAGGTGCTGGACGGTGACGGCGTAGGAGCCCTTGAGGCCGGACGGCACGGGCGGCGCGATGGAGAGCGTGGCGCCCGCCTTGACGGTGACCGTGCGGGTGGCGGCGGTGCCGCCGCCCGAGCCCGCCGAGGAGGTGATCCGCACCTGTGCCGAGGAGCCCACGGCGGTCAGGCCGAGGGTGGAGCCCTTGGCGCGGTTGTCGGCGACGGTGGCGCGGGCGCCGACCGGAGAGGTCGCCGGGATGAACGCCAGGTCCTGCGAGGCGCCCTTGCCGCGGGTGACGAGCAGGGCGGCCACCACGGGCACCGGCGCGTGGGTGGTGCTGGAGCCGAGCAGCAGGGAGCCGGCCTCGCCCTTGGTGATGTCACCCAGGTCGACCGACATGGTCATGCCGCTCTTGACGTGCAGCGTCTCGTGCCCGGCCGGGACGATGGAGCCGCCGGAGGTGGCCAGCTTCAGCGTCAGGTCGGCGTCGTCCGATCCGGTCGCGAAAGTGGTCAGGCGGACGTCGGTGGCGTCCGCGGGGATGCCGGGCATGACGAGGCTGCCCGCCGGGGGCGCGGCCGCCGGCAGCCAGTCGCTGCCCTTGCCGGTGGCGGTGGCCTGGACCGCGGCTCCGACCCGGCCGCTGCGGGCCACCACGTGCACGGTCACGTCCGCGGCCTTGGACGCGGTCAGGGTGGAGAGCAGCACCGGCTTGGAGCTCTTCCCGGGCACCGTGATGCCGTCGCCGGCGGGCGTCTTCAGGGCTCCGTCCGCGCCGTACAGCTCGACGTCGACGACGGCGGGGGTGTCGTCGGGGTTGACCAGGTGGACGTAGTCCTGCCGGCCGTCGGCGGTACTGGCCCCGGGGAACCAGAACTCGGTGTCCGGTTCGGTGCAGGAGGTGGCGAGCAGGCCGCGGCTGGGGCCGTCGTCGACCACGGTGGTCTGCTGGACGGTCCAGCCGGGCGCCAGCGAGCCGTCCGCGGCGCCGATGAGGGCGGGGGCCCCCGGCTTGTTGTTCGTGTAGGTGACGGGCTTTCCGGGGGCCTTGAGCGGCTTCAGCGCCCGGGGCTTGTCGGTGGCCGGCACCAGCGTCGCCGCTCCGGAGGCGGCGGCGTCCGAACCGGTGCCCGAACCGGCCCCCGAGTCGGCGGTGTCCGTGCCCTGCGGGGTGAAGGACGTGTACGTGGTGGAGGGCAGCTCGGACGGGGACGGCTCCGGGCACAGCAGGGTGGTGTGCTGCACCGGCAGCCTGGCGGCGGTGCCGGCGGACGGTGCCGGGTCGGAGCTCCCGCCGGCCGCCGAGGCGATACCGGTCAGGACGGCGAGTGCCACGACCGCGCCGGCCAGGGAGATGGTGCTGCGGTTCACTGGTAGTCGCTCCCGTCACGCCGGCGCGGATCGCCGTCTGGGTAGTACGGGCCCTGCTCGCCGTAGGAGGCCGGGTCGTACGGCTGCTCCCCGTAGGCGGCGCCCTGCTCGTAGCCGGGGCCGTAGGAGGCCGTCCCCTGCCCGCCCGGCTGGGCCCCGGCCTCGCCCGCCGCGTACGGGTCGTAGCCAGCGGCCGGATAGCCGTAGGCGTCGCCGTAGGCCTGCGGGTCGTAGCCGGGCTGCGCTCCCGGGTACGCGCCGCCCGCCTCCCAGGCGCCGGGGCCCTGGGCGTAGGCGGGGTCGGGGTAGCCCTGCTCCTGGTAGCCGCCCTGGGCGTAACCGTCCTGCTGGTAGCCGGGCTCCTGGTAGCGGTAGCCCTCGGCGTCCTCGCCGCCCTGGGCCGCGTAGGGGTCGTAGCCGCGGTTCTCCGGGTCGTAGCCGCCGCTCTCCGCGCCCTCGTAGGCGTCCGGGGCGGGGTAGCCGTCCTCCGGGCCGCGCGGGCCGGGCACCGGTGCCTGGGCGGCCTCCGGCGCCGCGTCCGGCCCGGCTTCGGGGGCCGCGCCCGCCGAGGCCGAAGCCGCGGCCGCTTCGGCCTCGGCGGCGGCCTGCAGGCGGCGGGCACGGCGGCCTTCGCCGGCCGGGGCGGAGACCTCGACCGCGACGGCGGCCTCGGCCTCCGGCAGGTCGTCGTCGACCTCCCGGCGGCGGCCGGGCAGCGCCAGCACGATCACCACCAGGAGCAGGAACGCCTGGACGCCCAGCCATCCGACGTGGGTGAGCGGCTCCTCGTAGGTGACGTCGAGCCTGCCTCCCGAGGAGGGCAGCTCGAAGCCCTGCGCCCAGCCGTCGACGGTGATGGGGGTGAGCGCCCGGCCGGCCAGGGTGGCGTGCCAGCCCGGGGCGGTGGAGTCGGCCAGCCGCAGTACGCGGTCCGAGGCGCCGGCCGGGATCGTGGTGTGCGCCTCCAGACGGCCCGAGGCGACGGACACGGGCTTGGCGCCCTTGCTGGTGATCGTCATCCGGGCGACGCCGGTGTCGACGCTCCACAGTTCGCTGCCGTTGGACTGGCTGACCCGGGACAGGCCGGGGGTGCTGTCCAGGACGCGGCCGAAGGCCTTGGCGGCGCTGCCCTGCGCGAGGACGTAGCGCACCGCGTAGCCGGCCAGGCGGCTGCCCTGGTCGGCGCCCGAGCCGGCGACCAGGTTGGCCACCGTGGAGTCCAGGGCGTGGTCGCGAGGCGCCTCGGCGGCCAGTTCCGCATCGCCTATACGGGCGCCGGAGCCGCGCACAAGGACGTAGTGGACGCTGGTGGCGGTGCCGCCGAGCACCAGGGTGCGCGGCTGGTCGCGGGTGGTGGCCTCCTCGGCGACGAAGGCGGGTACCTGCTGCGGGTCGCCTCGGCGGATGGGGCCGTTGGCGCCGTCGGCCATCCAGGTGAACGCGGCCAGCAGCGGGGCGGCGGCGGCCGCCAGGGCGATCAGGCCGGCGACGGGCTGCCGCCAGCCGAAGCCGCTGGCGGCGATCCGCTCGTTGGCGCCCTCCGCGCCGATCGCGGCGGCCGACAGCAGCGCCAGGCCGTAGACCAGGGTGGCGGGACCCGCCCAGTCCTTGCCGTTCTCCACGGCGGCGAAGAGCAGGCCGGTGAGGGCGGCCGCCCAGGCCGCGGTGACGGCCCTGCGACGGGTGCCGCGCATCAGCGCGGCCAGCGCCGCCAGCACCACGCCCACCAGCAGGAAGCCGCCGGACGCCTTGGGGCCGCCGGGGCTGAGCAGCAGCAGGTCGACGCCGGAGGCGGTGCCCGTGCTGTACGGCAGCCCGGCCTCGGTGAGCATCCGCCCGGGGTGCCCGAGCAGGGTCAGCGACCAGGGCGCGAGCAGCACCATCGGGGTGACCAGGATGACGGCGGAGCGCAGCAGCTGCGGGACGAGCAGCGGCTGCTGGCGGGCCACCAGCCGCCACACCAGGGTGGCCGCGCACAGCACCAGTGCGACGGGCCAGGTCACCGGGGTGAAGGCGGTGGTGAAGGTCAGCATCAGGGCCAGGGCCCAGGCGGAGCGCCAGCTGGGCCGCGCGCCTCGCGCGATGGCGGCCGGGCTCAGCTGGAGGCCGGCCGCGGCGGCGGCGGAGCGGGCCATCAGCGGCAGCAGGATGGCCAGGACGGCGGTGCCCAGCCGGCCGCCCGCCAGGGCGCCGGTGACGGCGGGCAGGAACGCGTAGGCGACGGACGCCCAGGCGCGCAGCAGCCGCGACTCGACCAGTGGCCGGGAGGCGAAGTAGGCGGTGACGCCGGCCAGCGGCACGGAGGCGACCAGGAAGAGCGTCAGGGTGAGCCCGGTGGAGCCGAGGAGCACGGTGGCGAAGAGGGCGAGGACCGCGAGGTAGGGCGGAGCCGCCTGGGTGCCGCCGACGCCGACGGCGTGCCAGGAGCCGACGTAGGTGTCCCACAGGTCGGAGGCGCCCGGATCGGCGGGCAGCAGGACGCCGCCCTCCAGGGAGCCGCCGCCGAGCAGGGCCCGGCAGGCGATCAGCGAGAACACCAGGAGGACGGCGAAGAGCACCGGACCGGGGCGGCGGGCGATCCGCTTGAGGCGGGCGAACTGCTCGATCTCCAGGAAGTCGCCGTCCTCGTCGCCCGGCCCGGTCTCCACGCCGCCGCCGTGCCGGCCGACAGCGCCGGCTGAGGCGTCGGCGCGGCCGGCGATGTTGCCGGCGACCTGCTCGATGGTGGCGCGCACGGTCGCGCCGACCGGCGGGAAGAACGGGCGCAGCTCGGACGGCGGCACGGCGCCGCGGCCCCGCGCGCGGCGGGCGGCCAGCAGGCGGCCGGGGCGCAGCAGGACGCCGAGCAGGCCGACGATCTCGTCGACGGCCTGCCCCGGCACCTTGCCCACCAGGTAGGCGAGGGTGCGCAGCACGGTGCCGACGACGACGCGCAGGGCGACGTAGGGCAGCAGCGGGCCTCGGGTGTTGGCCAGCAGGGTGTAGACGGCGCCGGCCTTGTCGACGCGGTGCGGGTTGACCGCGGAGCGGCCGGCGCAGTCGACGGGGCGGCGCTCGCGGGAGGCGGCTTCGGCGTGCCCCATGACGGCGTCGGGGGCGATCAGCACGGTGTGGCCGGCGGCCTGGGCGCGCCAGCAGAAGTCGACGTCGTCGCGCATCAGGGGGAGCCGCCGGTCGAAGCCGCCGAGCTCCTCGTAGACGTCGCGGCGTACGAGCATGCCGGCCGAGGAGACCGACAGCACCGGGCGGGTCTGGTCGTGCTGGCCCTGGTCCTGCTCGCGGCGGTCCAGGCCGGTCCAGCGGCGGCCGCTGCGGGCGATGCTGACGCCGACCTCCAGCAGCTGCCTGCGGTCGTACCAGCTGCGCAGCTTGGGGCCGATGACGGCGGCCGAGGGGTTGTCCTCGGCGGTGCGCAGCAGGGCCGTCAGGGCCTCGGGCTCGGGTTCGCAGTCGTCGTGCAGGAGCCACAGCCACTGGACGGGTTCGCCGAAGGGCTGCCCCGGGTCGCCGGTGTCGTCGTTCCACGTGCGGGTGGCCGGGTCCCAGCCGGAGCGGCGCTCCAGGTAGGGCAGTTCCGCGGCGGTGAGCGGCGGCGCGGCGCGTACCGCCTCGTCGACGGCGGTGCCGAAGCCGGTGCGGCGGGCCAGGTGGAGGACGCGGTGGTCGCCGAGGGCCTCGGCCATCAGGTGCGCGGAGTCGTCGGCGCTGCCGGTGTCGGCGGCCACCACGTCCTGGACCGGGCGGTCCTGGACCAGGAGGCCCTGGAGCGCCCTGGGCAGCCAGCGCGCTCCGTCGTGTGCGACCAGCACGGCGGTGACGACATGGCGCGGGAATTCAGGGAGCTCGGTCGACTGGCTGGTCGGCGCTGGGCTGTTGACGGACATCGAGGTTTGGGCCCCGGTTCGCTGGACTGCGGTGGACGCATCGTCCCGCGACCGGCGGGGTATTGCGTCTCGGACGGCCTCCCACACTAACGGCTCACACCGGGGCGACCGTCCGGGTGGCGGAACAGGGGCGGGCTCCGGCGGGCGCGCGGCGGCCCGCCGACCGCGCCGGGGGCGCGGCGGGCGGGCCGCCGGAAGGGGTGCCCCAGGGCAGCGGGAGGCCCCATGGGACGGGAGTTGTGGAGACCGCCGAGGCCCGATGCCGCCGAGGTCGTCGGGAGGGGCGGCGGGGTTCCGCGCCGGTGCCGCGGGGCGGGCTCCCGCCCGGTGCGGCGGGCGGCGGCGCGGATTCACCGCGGCGCCGTCTCGCCGCCACCCGCCGTTCACCGCGGCGCCGGTTCACCGCCGGGCAGTCGGCGCTTCGGCGGCGCCCGGGACGGCACTCAGGACCCGGTGCTCGGACCCCGGGGCTCAGACCGGGGCCCAGGCGTTCAGAGGCCCGCGGAGACGCTCAGACGACGCCCTTCTTCAGGCGGCGGCGCTCCCGCTCGGAGAGCCCTCCCCAGATGCCGAAGCGCTCGTCGTTGGCGAGGGCGTACTCCAGGCAGTCGGAGCGGACCTCGCACGCGAGGCAGACCTTCTTGGCCTCACGTGTGGAGCCGCCCTTCTCGGGGAAGAACGATTCAGGGTCGGTCTGCGCACACAGCGCGCGCTCCTGCCAGCCGAGCTCCTCGTCGGCCTCCTCGGCCAGCAGCAGTTGGAACTGCTCGGTCATGCGCGCCCCTGTCTGTCGTGCTTCCCCGTGAGGTGCCTCCGCCGCCCGCGGTCAAGGGGTGGCGGTCGAACGACACGAGTGAAATTACAAGTGTGCCGATCCGAGCCAGTCAAGCCGAGATCTGCTATTGGGCCCGTTATTCACTCCGCTGAACCAAGGAGTGACGGATAGTGCTGATATCAGCCTGAAAGATCACATCCGTCAACGAAGGTCCGGTCGGCCAACGCCCACACACCGTCAGACGCTGCGGCGCCGAGCCGCGTTCCGCCTGATCGGGTGAAGCGCCGTGGACCGCTCCTCGACCCCGGAAGGTCCAACGTCGCACCGAACGGCGCGCCTTCCCGGACCGGAGGCGGATCTCCATCGGATCTGCACGGATGTCGCAGCACCTTTCCCACGCTCCGGGACACAAACCTCCAGCCCGCCGAGACCGCTGGATCGGGTGAAGCCCGGCGGGCAAACCAGGGATCGAGTTGACAGGCGCCCCCCGACCCCGATGTGCTGTGCCGCATGCATGCTGAGCATGACGCGCCCTTCCAGACCCGCCGCCGCGGGTCCCGCTGCGCCGCGCTCGTCCACAGCTGTTGTTGTTCCCGCTGCCGCTGATCACTGCTCGACGACCTCCGCAGGCCGTCGGCCCCCTGCCCATCGCGCGCATCCCGAGGAACACCACCCGCATGCTTTCCGACGTCTCCATCGCCGGCGACCCGCTCGAACTCCCCCACCTGTTGCCCCCGCGGCCCGCGCACCCGTCCACGGTGGCCGGGTTCGCCGGACTGGCCCGCCGCGTCGCCGCCGACCGTGCCCGGTGGGCGCCACTGGTGCGCTATGACGCCGCCTCCCGCTGGTACGCGCGCCTGTCCTCCGGCCCGGGGTACGAGGTGTGGCTGCTGAGCTGGCTGCCCGGCCAGGGCAGCGGCCTGCACGACCACGGCCTCTCCAGCGGTGTCCTCACCGTCCTGGAGGGGGAGCTGCGCGAGCGGGCCCTGACCGCCAGGGGCGAGACCTCGCGCGTACTCACCGCCGGTCACCAGCGGGTGTTCGCACCGGGATACGTGCACGAGGTGGACAACGCGTCCCTGGAGGGCGCGGTCAGCCTCCACGTGTACTTCCCCGGTCTGACGGAGATGACCCCCTACGGGTGCTCCCAGGGGCCGGTCGCACGCGCCGCGTCCGGCGCCGCCGCGGGCTGACAGACTGGCGCCATGCGAATCGTGGTTCTGGCCGGAGGTATCGGAGGAGCGCGCTTCCTGCGCGGTCTCAAGGAGGCGGCGCCGGAGGCGGAGATCACCGTCGTCGGCAACACCGGGGACGACATCCACTTGTTCGGGCTGAAAGTGTGCCCGGACCTCGACACCGTGATGTACACGCTCGGCGGCGGCATCCACGAGGAGCAGGGCTGGGGCCGCGCCGGCGAGAGCTTCGCGGTCAAGGAGGAGCTGGCCGCCTACGGCGTCGGCCCGGAGTGGTTCGGCCTGGGCGACCGCGACTTCGCCACCCACATCGTGCGGACCCAGATGCTGGGCGCCGGCTACCCCCTCAGTGCGGTCACCGAGGCGCTGTGCGCGCGGTGGAAGCCGGGGGTGCGGCTGCTGCCGATGTCCGACGACCGGGTCGAGACCCATGTGGTGGTGGAGGTCGACGGGGAGCGCAAGGCCGTCCACTTCCAGGAGTACTGGGTGAGGATGCGGGCCTCGGTGCCCGCGCACGCGGTGGCGCCGGTCGGGGCGGACACGGCCAAGCCGGCGCCCGGGGTGCTGGAGGCGATCGCCGAGGCGGACGTGGTGCTCTTCCCGCCGTCCAATCCGGTGGTGAGCATCGGCACCATCCTGGCCGTACCGGGCATCCGGGAGGCCATCGCCGAGGCCGGGGTGCCGGTGGTGGGGCTGTCGCCGATCGTCGGGGACGCCCCGGTGCGCGGCATGGCGGACAAGGTGCTGGCCGCGGTGGGTGTGGAGTCCACCGCCGCGGCCGTCGCGGCGCACTACGGCAACGGCCTGCTGGACGGCTGGCTGGTGGACACGGTCGACGCCGCCGCGGTGCCCGAGGTGGAGGCGGCGGGTATCCGCTGCCGGGCGGTTCCGCTGCTGATGGAGGACGTGCCGGCCACCGCGCGGATGGCCGCCGAGGCGCTGGCCATGGCCGAGGAGGTGCGGGCGTGACGTCGGTCGCGGGCGCCCCCCGGTACGAGGTGTTCGGAGTCCCCGGGATCGGCGAGGTACAGCCGGGCGACGACCTGGCCGCGCTGATCGCCGCTACGGGGGTGGAACTGGCCGACGGCGACGTGGTCGTCGTCACCTCCAAGATCGTCAGCAAGGCCGAGGGCCGGGTGGTGCGGGCGGACGACCGCGAGGCGGCCATCGACGCGGAGATGGTGCGGCTGGTGGCCCGTCGCGGCCCCACCCGGATCGTGGAGACCCGGCACGGCTTCGTGATGGCCGCCGCCGGCGTGGACGCGTCCAACACCCCGGCGGGCACGGTGCTGCTGCTGCCGGAGGACCCGGACGGCTCGGCCCGCCGGATCCGCGCCGGGCTGGAGGAGGCGTTCGGCGCGCGGTTCGGCGTCGTGGTCACCGACACCTTCGGACGGCCCTGGCGGGCAGGGCTCACCGATGTCGCCATCGGCGCCTCGGGGGTGCGGGTGCTGGACGACCTGCGCGGCTCCGAGGACACGCAGGGCAACCCGCTGAACGTCACCGTCACCGCGCTGGCCGACGAGCTGGCCGCGGCGGCGGAGCTGGTCAAGGGGAAGGCCTCGGGGGTTCCCGTGGCGGTGGTGCGGGGGATGCCCCGGCTGCTGCTGCCCCGGGACGGCCGGGAGGGGGCGGACGGCGCGGCGGAGGACGGCGGGGCGCGGCAGTTGGTGCGCTCGGCCGCCGACGACATGTTCCGGCTCGGCACCTCGGAGGCGGTACGGGAGGCGGTCTCCCTGCGCCGTACGGTGCGGGAGTTCACCGACGCCCCGGTCGATCCGGCCGCGGTGCGGCGGGCGGTCGCCCTGGCGGTGACGGCGCCGGCGCCGCACCACACCACGCCGTGGCGGTTCGTCCTCCTGGAGAGCGCCGAGGTCCGGCAGCGGTACCTGGACGCCATGCGGGACGTGTGGGCGGCGGACCTGCGCGGCGACGGCTTCTCCGAGGCAAGCGTCGAGAAGCGGCTGCGCCGCGGCGACGTGCTGCGCAAGGCGCCCTACCTCGTGGTGCCCTGCCTGGTCGCGGACGGCGCGCACCCGTACCCCGACGTCCGCCGGGCCACGGCCGAGCGCGAGATGTTCCTGGTGTCGGCCGGTGCGGGCGTGCAGAACCTGCTGGTGGCGCTGGCCGGGGAGCAGCTGGGCTCGGCCTGGGTGTCCTCGTCGCTGTTCTGCCGCGACGTGGTGCGGGAGGTGCTGGAGCTGCCCGCGTCCTGGGACCCGCTCGGCACGGTCGCGGTCGGCCGGACGGCCGCCCTCCCGCCGGCGCGGCCGAGCCGGGACCCGGAGGAGTTCGTCGCGGTGCGGTGACCGGCTGGGCCGGCGGGGCGCCCGCACGGCTCAGCGGATCATCAGTTCAGCGGTGGGTCGGAATGGTCGCCCGGGGGGCCTGGCGCGGGGGCGGCGGCGAGGCCAGCAGCAGGAGCCGGGTCGCACGGTGGCGCTGGCCCTCGTACGGGGCGAGCAGCCGCAGCATCGTCTCGTCGTCGCCGCGTCGCTCGCCGGTGAGCGCGTAGCCGACGTGGTGCGGCAGGTGCAGGTCGCCCACGGTGACGGCGTCGGGCGCGCCGTGGCTGCGCTGGAGTGTCTCCGCCGCGGTCCACGGCCCGATCCCGGGGAGGGTCCGGAGCAGCGCGGACGCCTCCTCGGGCGGCCGCCCGGCCAGCGCCTCCAGACGCGGCCCGAGGCGGGCGGCGCGCAGCACGGCGGTGGCGCGCTTGTCGTCCACGGCGGCGCCGCGCCAGTCCCAGGACGGCACCAGGGCCCACCCCCGCGCGTCCGGCATCACCCGCATGCCGCGGGGCGCCCCGGTGCCCGCCACGCCAGGCGCCGGGTCGCCGTGCCGCAGCACGAGCAGCCGCCAGGCGCGGTACGCCTCGATGGTGGTGACCTTCTGCTCCAGCACGGACGGGACGAGCGCCTCCAGCACCAGGCCGGTCCGCGTGAGCCGCAGGCCGGGGTGGCGCCGGTGCGCGGCCTGGATCACGCGGTGGCGCGGGACGAACACGGACGGGTCGTCCTCGGCCCCCAGGAGAGCCGGCATGGCGTCCAGCAGCCAGTCCGCGCCGGGGCCCCAGGCGGTGCCCTCGACGGCGGCGGGCGAGCCGGTGAGACGCAGCGTGGCGGGCCCTTCGGGGGTGCGGCTGGTACGCCACACGGTGCCGTCCGGGGTGATCCGGAAGGTGGGGTCGCCGCCACCGCGACGCAGGGGCATCAGGGTCAGGCGCACGTCGAGCGGGGCCCGAGGTACGAAAGTCCTGCTTTCCTGGTGCACGCGCCGAGGGTACAGCGGCGGGGTACCCGGGCGGACGAAGCCGGCGCCGCGGCCGGACGGGCCGACGGTCCCGATCCGGAACGGCGGCCCTGAGCCGCCGGACAGGCCACGCGCCGGCGTCGGGCCCCGGGGGGCGGTCCGCCGCCTCACGGCACTGCCCCACAGGGCGCGGCGCCCGCTCCTGAGGAGGCCGGCCGCGCCCATAGGTGCCCTGGCCTTCATAGGGCCCGGACCGGCCTTCATAGGTGGCGCGAATCACCGGGGGCCCATAGGGCCCGAACCAACGTCCATAGGTCGTCCGGAGTGCGCCACCCCCAGGAGGCGAGGTCCCGGTACCTGGAGGGGGGAGGACCCGCCGCGGGCTACTCGTCCGGGGAGAAGCGGACGGCCGCCGCGGGGATGCGGGCCTCGCACCAGACGCGGGCGCCGTGCAGGAACTCGTTGTCGGCGCCGACGACGGCACCGTCCCCGATGACCGCGCCCTGGAGGACGCACCGCGGCCCCACGTGCGCGCCCTGGCCGACGAGGCTGTCGCGTACCACCGCGTCGGCCTCGACGACCGCGCCCGCGAGGATGGTGCTGCCCTCGATCCGGGCGCCCGGGCCGATCACGGCGCCGGCGCCGACGCAGGTGCCGCCGGAGAGCTTGGCGTCCTCGGCCACCCGCGCGCCGGCCAGGACCAGCCGCTCGCCGCGCCGCCCCGGCACGGCCGGGGAGGGCGCCGTGCCCAGGACGAGGTCGGCCGAGCCGCGTACGAACGCCTGCGGGGTGCCGAGGTCCAGCCAGTACGTGGAGTCGACCATGCCCTGGAGGTGCGCGCCCTCGGCGAGCAGACCGGGGAAGGTCTCGCGCTCGACCGAGACCGGCCGGCCGGCCGGGATGGCGTCCAGCACGGACCGGGTGAAGACGTACGCGCCGGCGTTGACCTGGTCGGTGACGATCTGCTCGGGCGTCTGCGGCTTCTCCAGGAACGCGGTCACCCGGCCGTCCGGGTCGGTGGGGACCAGTCCGAACGCGCGCGGGTCCTCCACCCGCGTGAGGTGGAGCGAGACGTCCGCGCCGCTGGAGCGGTGGGTGGCGACCAGCGCGGGGATGTCCAGGCCGGTCAGGATGTCGCCGTTGAAGACCAGGACCGGCTCGTCCGGGGCGGAACGGAGCCGGTGGGCGACGTTCCTCAGGGCCCCGCCGGTGCCCAGCGGCTCCGTCTCCGTCACGTACTCCAGGTGCAGGCCGAGCGCCGAGCCGTCGCCGAAGTGGGGCTCGAAGACCTCGGCGAGGTAGGAGGTGGCCATCACCACGTGCTCCACGCCGGCCGCGCGGGCCCGGGCCAGCTGGTGGGTGAGGAAGGGCACCCCCGCGGCGGGGATCATCGGCTTCGGGGTGTGTACGGTGAGCGGGCGCAGCCTGGTGCCCTTGCCGCCGACCAGGAGGATCGCCTCCGTCGCGGGACGCCGGTACCGGCCGCTGGGCTCCTGCGAGGGGTCTGCCGCGGAGGCAGGGTGTGCACGCATGGGGAAGATAGTGGCATAAGCCGTAATCACGATGAGCCATACGAGCTGATAATCCATCAGGCGTACCGCTCACACCTCGCGCCCGAAGCCTGTCAGCCGGCCCGGGTAGCCTGACCGCCGTGACCTCCCGTGCCTCCACCCCCGCCGGCCTGCTCGCCGAGGCCGTCCGCGATGACGCCGGACGCCCGCTGATCACCTTCTACGACGACGCGACGGGCGAGCGCGTCGAGCTGTCGGTGGCCACCTTCTCCAACTGGGTGGCCAAGACGGCGAACCTGCTCCAGGACGACCTCGCGGCCCAGCCGGGCGACCGGCTCGCGCTGCTGCTGCCCGCGCACTGGCAGACGGCGGTGTGGCTGCTCGCGGCGTTCTCCACCGGAGTGGTGGCCGTGCCGGGCGGCGATCCGGCGGGCGCGGACCTGGTGGTGAGCGGCCCCGACACGCTCGACGCCGCGCGGGCCTGCCGCGGCGAGCGGGTGGCGATGGCGCTGCGCCCGCTGGGCGGACGGTTCCCGCAGCCACCGCGGGGCTTCGTGGACTACGCCGTCGAAGTACCGGCCCAGGGCGACCTCTTCACGCCGTACGCGCCGGTCGGTCCGGACGCCGCCGTGCTCGAACTCCCGGACGGCCGGGAGCTGACGGCCGGCGAGGTCGTCGAGCGGGCCCGCGCGGAGGCCGGGGCGCTGGGCCTGGAGCCGGGCTCGCGGCTGCTGTCCGGGCTCTCCTACGACGACTGGACCGGACTGGCCGCGGGGCTGCTGGCGCCGCTGGCCGCGCGGTCCTCGGTCGTGCTGTGCCGCCACCTCGAACAGGCCTCGGCGGAGACGCTGGACCGGCGTCGGCGCGAGGAGCGCGTCACACACCTCGCGGGGTCCGGGACGGCCTGACGGAACGGCCTGGCGCAACCGCCTGGCGGTTCCGTCCGACCGCGCCGCAGGAGGCGGCAGCGGCGAAGGGCCCGCACACCGGACATCCACAGCCGGGAGACAGCACGAGGACGGCGTGCGGAGAGCGGGAGGACAGCGGGCGCCGGACGTCCGCGCGTACCCGACTTCGCCGCCGTTCGCCCGGGCAACCGTTCGAGGTGTTCGATCGTCTGAACGGATGCGGATCGGGTGCATGGTGGGGACCCCTCCGGCAACCACTGTCGTCCGGCGTTCCCGTCGGGCCACTCGACCGAGGGACGGGTACGCACGTGACAAGGCCAGCTGGGCACCCGCGAGGCGACTCCGCCGACGGCTCCTCGAAGTCCGACGGCACACCGGAAGAGGTGCCGTCCGGCCCGGCGTCCCCGGAACCGGACGAGGACGGAGCCAGACCCGTCCCCGAAGGGGGGCAACCGGCCTCCGGGGAGCCCGGGTCAGCACCCGGGGACGGCGCCGGCACCGGGGACGGCACGGACGCCGAGGAAAGCACGGGCAGCGCCGACGACTCGGCCGCCTCGAACGCCTCGGACTCCGACGGGCCCGTCGGCGCGGGCCAGGGGCCGGCCGTCCTCCCGGAGCCCTTCGCCGCCGAGGTGCCCGCTCCCCGGCGCCGCCACCGCTGGCTGCGGTACGTCGCGAGCGGCACCGCCGTGGTGGTGCTGGTGGGCGCGGGCGGCCTCTGGTACGTCTACCGGCACCTCAACGCCAACATCACCACCGACAACGTCACCGAGAACGAGCTGAAGGCGCAGGCCCCGCAGCGACCGCCGAAGGAGACCACGGCGGCCGAGAACATCCTGCTGATCGGCTCGGACAGCCGCGCGGGCGGCGACAGCAAGTACGGCCACGACAGCGGCACGCAGCGCTCGGACACCACGATCCTGCTGCACATATCCGCCGACCGCGGCAACGCCACCGCCATCAGCATCCCGCGCGACCTGATGGTGCAGCAGCCCGAGTGCGTCAAGTCCGACGGCAGCACCGTGAAGGCCCGCTTCGAGCAGTTCAACTGGGCCTTCCAGTTCGGCGGCGCCGCCTGCACGATCCGCACCGTCGAGGAGCTGACCGGCGTCCGCATCGACCACCACCTGACGGTGGACTTCGGCGGCTTCAAGAACATGGTGAACGCGGTGGACGGGGTGGAGGTGTGCGTCCCCGAGGCGGTGCACGACACCGACGCCCACCTGGACCTGCCGGCCGGCCGGCAGAAGCTGGACGGGGAGCAGGCGCTCGGCTACGTACGGGCCCGCCACGGGCTCGGCGACGGCAGCGACACCGGACGCATAGGCCGCCAGCAGGACTTCCTGGCCTCTCTGGTGAAGAAGGTGCAGACCAACGGGGTGCTGCTCAACCCGGAGAAGGTGTACCCGCTGCTGAACGCGGCCACCAAGTCGCTGACCGCCGACCCCGGCCTGAACTCCCTGAGCGACCTGTACTCGTTGGCCCGGACGCTGCAGAAGATCCCCACCGGCTCGGTCCACTTCGTCACCACGCCGGTCGAGCCGTACGTCCAGGACCACAACCGGGACCAGCTGGTGCAGCCGGACGCGCAACTGCTCTTCGCCGCGGTCCAGGCCGACCGAGCGGTCAACGTCAGTGACAGCGGCCACACCAACGGCGTCGACTCCGGGGTCGTCGACTCCCCGAGTCCCGCCGGGGCTTCCACCGGCACGCCCGGCGGCACCCCGTCCGGCACCCCTCCGCCGCCCCACGGGCAGCCCCACCAGCAGCCCGAGCGGCGGCCCCACCGGAACCGGCGGCGCCGACCCGTCGACGAGCCCGACCGCCACCGCGGCCGCCACCCCCACGTTCATCGGGACCACCGCCGACCGAGACATCTGCGGCAAAGACCGATGAACTAAGGTAAGCGCCCCGGCACATCGCTGATGGAGGTCCCTGGAGACCGTGGACACGCAAGGCTCCGGATACGTAGACCCGGCGGACCAGTGGGTGCTCGACCCCGCCACGGGAACGTACGTCCTGCGGCTCGATCCGGGACCGGACCCCTCCGGGCAGGACGTCCCGAGAGCGGGCGTCCCCACGCAGAGCGAGGCCCCGCCGACGTACCGGGACCACGTGGGCATCGCGTCCGGCCCCGCCGCCCACCGGAGCCGCCCGGACGCCGCCTCCCCCGGCAGCACCCCCGACGGCACCCGCGACGCCGTCGCCGACCGTCCCGCGGGGGGCCGGGCCGCCGCCCGGCGGCAGGGCGGGTCAGGCGGCGGTTCGCGGCGGGACGGGGCCGGAACGGGACGGGCCGGCGGTTCCAGCCGCCGCAAGCCCAAGCCCAAGCGGTCCGGCGCGCTGCTGTGGACGGCCGGTGTCATCGGCCTGGCCGTGGTGGCCGGCGGCACCGGCGGCTACCTCGCCTTCCACCGCGCCGGCACGATCATCCACACCGTGGAGGTCGGCGACGCCGGCAGCACCTCGCTGGCGGCCGCGTCCACCGCGACGAACGTGCTCGTGGTCGGGACCGACAGCGGCGCGGGCCTCGGCCACGAGTTCGGCTCCCCCGCCGCCACCGGCCAGGCCGACACCGCCGTACTGGTGCACCTGGCGGCCGGGCGCGGCAACGCCACCGCGATCAGCATCCCGCCCGACCTCGTCACCGACGTGCCCGACTGCCCGGTGAACGGCCAGGTGGCCAAGGGCACGTCCGGGCAGCCCTTCTCCGCGGTGCTCGCCGGACGGGACGCGGGCTGTGCGATGCGGCTGGCCAAGCAGCTCACCGGGCTGCCCGTGGACCACGTGCTGGAGGTGGACTTCGCCGCCGTCAAGACGCTGACGGACGCCGTCGGCGGGGTGGACGTCTGCCTGCAGCAGCCGCTGCAGGACGCCCGTGCCGGCCTCGACCTCGCCGCGGGGACGCAACGCCTCCAGGGCACGCAGGCGCTGGCGCTGGTCCGGAGCCGGCAGTCGACGCACGGCGGGGACGACCTGTCGCGGGTGGCGGTCCAGGAGCAGTTCCTGGCCGGGCTGCTGCGGGCGGCCCGCTCCGGCGGCGTCCTGAGCGACGCCAGGAAGGTGGCGTCGCTGGCCTCCACCGCGGCCGGGGCGCTCACCGTGGACAGCCCGATCGGCAACGTCCAGGCGCTCGGCACCCTCGCCGGGCAGCTCGGCCAAGTGCCGCCGGAGCACTTCACGTTCGTCCAGCTGCCGGTGAAGGCCGCCGGGGACGGCAAGGGCGGTGTGGTGCTCGACCAGCAGCTGGCGACCCCGCTGCTGGCCATGGTGAAGGCGGACACCTCCCTCTCGCGCGGCGTCGTGAAGCCCGACCCCAAGCTGGTGGGTGCCAAGGCGACGCCGCACAACACCCGGGTGCTGGTCCACAACGGCACCGGCGAGTTCGGCGCCGCCCAGGACGTCCTCGCCTGGCTCCAGAACGACGAGGGCGTGGACCGCTCCACCAACGGCGGTGACGCGCCCTCGAAGGTGGCCAGGACCACCCTGCAGTACGCGCCCAACCAGGCCGACCAGGCGCGTTCGCTGGCCGCGATGATGGGGCTTCCTGCGTCCGCGCTGGTCGAGGGCACCAAGGACGCCGCGTTCCACGCCAACATGACGCTCACCCTCGGCGCCGACTACACCTCCCCGGGCACGCCCATCGGCGCGCCGGTCAACCCGCCCAAGGGGCTGCGGTCCATCACCGGGGCCAGCACCGCCTGCGTCGACTGACACGCCGCGAGCCGCGACACGACACCGGAGCCGGTGCCCCGCTCGTGGCCCCGACCCGTCGGCCGCGAACCAGGACCGCCGACCGTAAACCCGTTTCCGCCGCGCACCGCTGTGTCGGGCGTCACACACCTGGCCAACGCCGCATGCGGCACCGCTACGCTGACGTCGGCGACGCCCACCTCGCAGTTCGGCTCCGGCCGGGCCGCGTACGGGCCCGCGTCCAGGGAGGGTTCGGGGAGGGTTCGGGGGCGAACCGGAAAAAGGCGGACACCGAGGGCCCTCTCTGGGAGCGGCGGCAAGAGCGACCCGTAGCTGTGCAACTCTTGGCGCCGATCGGCCGTCTGTGGAGGAGGAGAACCGGCTTCCACCGCGCCGGACAGGTACGCGCAGGACGGCGGCGAGACGCCGCCGACGAGACCCACTGGAGGAGTCCGTATGCACGACGGCAGGGCCGGGGGGCCCTACGACGGCACGGCCGGCGCCTCCAACCCCGGCGAGCCGGGCTGGGACCAGGGCTACCCGGGGGGCGGCTACCGCGACGCCGGCGTGCCCCAGGGGGGCGGCTGGTACGGGCCGGACGGTGCCGAGGCGCCCCGCGGCGGCCCCTACCAGGGCGGGCCCCGGGGCGGCATGCCCCAGCAGGGCGGCCACCCCGGCTACGGGGGGTACCAGGGCCCTGGGGGCGGCGGGTACCCGGGCTCCGGGGGTGGCGGTGCTCCCGGGGGCTACGGCGGCCAGGCTCGCCCCGCGCCCCAGGGCGGAGCTCCCCAGGGCGGAGCGCCCTACGGCGGACCCTCCTACGCCGCCGGCCCTTCCTACGCCGAGGACGAGACCGCCGCCTTCGGCGCCGAGGCCGGCGCCACCCGGTCCGCGACCCGCGAGCAGGACGCCGGCCGCGAACAGGACGCCGCCTCCGAGCAGGACGCCCGCCAGGAGCAGCGGGAGCGGATACCCGGGCCGCGTACGGCCGCACGACAGGCCGCGCGCGGCGGGGGCCAGGGGGCTCCGGGGGCGACGGGCCGGGCGGGCCGGGCGGCCACCGGCACGGCGGGCGGCGCAAGGGCAAGGGCCGCAGGGGCAGGACGCTGCGCTGGGTGGCGATAGCCGCCGCCGTGGCGGTGCTGGGCACCGCGGGCGGGGCGTACGGCTACTACCAGTACCTGTCGGGCAAGATCCGCAAGGGCGAGCGCGTCAGCGGCCAGACGCACGCGATCAAGCCCAAGGCGAACGCCAACGGCGACACCCCGATGAACATCCTCATCATCGGCTCCGACGGCCGCGACTCCGCCGAGGACAAGAAGCTCGGCGGAGCGGCGGACTCCAGCGGCGACCGCGCCGACGTGATCATGATCGCCCACCTGTCGGCGGACCGCAGCAACATGTCGCTCGTGAGCATCCCGCGCGACACCCGGGTGGACATCCCCCAGTGCACCGACCCGAAGACCCACCAGGTGTACCCGCCGAAGAACACCATCATCAACGAGTCGCTCGGCCGGGGCGGCGCCGGCTGCACCCTGGCCACCGTGCAGAACCTCACCGGCGGCCTCTACATCGACCACTGGCTGACCGTCGACTTCGCCGGCGTGGTGAAGATGGCCGACGTGCTCGGCGGCGCCCAGGTGTGCGTCCAGCAGAACGTCGACGACCACTCCACCCCGGAGGCGCCGGGCGGCTCGCACCTGCACCTGGCCGCCGGAACGCAGACCGTCAAGGGTGAGCAGGCGCTCCAGTGGCTGCGTACCCGGCACGCCTTCGGCAGCGACGCGATGCGCGCCAAGGCGCAGCACATGTACCTCAACTCCCTGCTGAACAACCTGCGCCACCAGAACGTGTTCTCCAACCCGACGCGGCTCAACACCATCGCCACCGCCGCGATGTCGGCGTTCAGAGTGTCGTCCGAGATCGCCACCCCGAAGAAGCTCTACGACCTCGGCATGCAGCTCAAGAGCGTGCCGAGCAACCGGACGACGATGCTGACCATGCCGTTCATCGAGGACCCGGAGAACAAGAACCACTACGTCGAGGCCGACGCCGCCCAGACGGTCTGGTCGCTGCTGCGCAACGACATCCCGGTGGACTCCAACGGCAAGGCGAAGACCACCACCCCCGCCTCCACGAAGCCGACCGCCCCGGCGGGCCCGACGGCCGAGGCGGCGGCCACCATCCCGGTGACCGTCGCCAACGGGACGGCCGGGACCGCCGACGGCCTCGCCGTCCCGGGCCGCGCCCAGGCGATCACCGACAAGCTGACGGCCGCCGGCTTCACCAAGGCCCAGGCCAGCCAGCAGCAGGCTCCGAGCCCCACGACGACGGTGACGTACCCGTCGAGCGGCGGAGCCCAGAGCAAGGCGGACGCGGTCTCGGTGGGGAAGGCGGTCGGCATCCCGGCCGCCTCCGTCAAGGCGTCCACGAGCGTGCAGGGGATCACCCTGACCGTCGGCAAGGACTGGACGACCGGCACCGACTACGGCGCGACGCTGCCGAAGGCCGGGGAGCTGCCGACCGGCTCCGACGCGCTCAGCGGAGCCGACGACCCCTCGAAGAACTGCATGTACGTCTATCCGACCTACCGGTGGTGACCGTCTCCCGCCGCCCCTGACAGCCGTCGGGGGCGGCGGGAACGACGACGGCGGGCCTCGCCGGACATGGAGTCCGGGGCGAGGCCCGCCGTCGTGTCGTGTGCGGCCCGCGGGTGCGGCTCAGGCGTCCGCGTGCTGGACGGGTTCGCCGGTCACTGCGGGGCGGCGGCTGGCGATGACGCGGCGGGCCAGCGAGCGCGGGCTGGTCAGGAAGCCCCAGCCCCAGCACATGTGCATGGTGGCCAGCGCCAGCGGGATGCGCACCCGGGCGCCGACCGGCAGCCCCCGGCCGGCCGGCAGCGAGCCGGCGGTGACGGCCGCGAGGTAGGCGGCCGGCACCAGCAGCGCCCACGGGGTGAGCGCGGCGCCGACCACGACACCGGCCGCGTTGGCGGCCAGGGCGCCGGGGGCGGCCAGGTAGCGGAGGTTGACCGAGCCCCGGTGGTAGCGGGTGACCACCCGGCGCCAGCGGCCGTAGTCCTTGTACTGCTTGGCGAGGGTGCGCACGCTGGGCCGGGGCCGGTAGGAGACGCGCAGCTCCGGCGAGAACCAGATCAGGTGGCCTGCCTCGCGGATGCGGTAGTTGAGCTCCCAGTCCTGGGCGCGGATGAACTCCTCGTTGTAGCCGCCCTGCCGCTCCAGCACCTCGCGGCGGAAGACGCCGAGGTAGACGGTGTCGGCGGGGGCCGCCTGGCCGCCGGTGTGGAAGGCGGCGTTGCCGACACCGATCTTCGAGGTCATCGCGGCGGCCACCGCGTGCTCCCAGTCGTTCTCGCCCTCGGCGTGCATGATGCCGCCGACGTTGGCCGCGCCGGTCTCGTCCAGCAGCCGCACCGCGGTGCGGATGTAGCCCGGCGAGAGCATGCCGTGGCCGTCGACGCGCACCACGACGGGGTGCCGGGACGCCCGGATGGCGGCGTTGAGGGCGGCCGGGGTGCGGCCGGTGGGGTTGGGCACGGTGTGCACCCGGGGGTCCTCGGCGACGAGTTCGGCGGCGATGGCGTCGGTGCGGTCCGTGGACGGCCCGAGCGCGATCACCACCTCCATCTCGCCCTGGTAGTCCTGCTCCAGGATGTGCCGGACGGAGCTGCGCAGATGGCGCTCCTCGTTGAGCACCGGCATGATCACGGAGACGGCCGGGAGCGTGGAAGAGGGGGCAGCGGCGTTCATCCCGCCAAACGTTACCGCTAACGGGGGACCCCAGCGCGTGGGGTGAGGGCTGACAGTCGTATTTGTCTCTAGCCTGAACGGGTCTGGGCCGCTGTGACCGGCCGCTGTGACCGTTCACCGGAGGTGACCCCCTTGCCGTCCACCCGACGCCGGCAGCCGCCGCCCACCGGCCGCCCGCCGGCGGGCCGGCGTCCGCGCCCCCGGCCGCCGGTACGGCGCTCCACCCGGGTCGCGGGCGCGCTCGCCCTGCTGGTGATCACGGCGAGCGGCGTCGGCCACGCGGTGGTGACCGGCCTGAACGGGGCGATCAACCGGGTCGACGCCTTCGGGGGGATGGAGGACCGCCCCGGCGACTCCAAGGGCACCAACTTCCTGCTGGTGGGCACCGACGGGCGGGACGGCCTGGACCCGGCCGAGAAGAAGGCGTACCACCTGGGCGGCGCGCCCTGCCACTGCACCGACACGATCATGCTGGTGCACCTCTCCCAGGACCGGCGGCGGGCCAGCGTGGTCAGCATCCCGCGCGACACGTACGTGCAGCTGCCGGACACCGGCCCCGCGGCGTTCCACGCGGCCGGCACCCCGTCGCGGACCTCGGCCGGCGGCCACCGGATGCCGGCCACCCACCCGGCGAAGATCAACGAGGCGTACGCGGACGGCGGCCCGCGGCTGACCGTCTCCACCGTCGAGAAGCTGACGGGCGTGCACGTCGACCACTACCTGGAGATCGACTTCGTCAGCTTCATGAAGACCGTGGACGCCCTCGGCGGCGTACCGGTGTGCACCAGGAAGCCGCTGAAGGACTCCTACAGCGGCCTGGACCTGCCGGCGGGCACCACGACGCTGAACGGCGGACAGGCCCTCCAGTACGTCCGTTCCCGGCACATCGACGCCGACTCCGACCTGGGCCGGATGGAGCGCCAGCAGAGCTTCGTCGCGCAGGTCATCCACAAGATCACCAGTACCGGCACGCTCACCAACCCGGTGCGGCTGGAGCGGGTGGCCAGCACCGCGCTCGGCTCGGTACGGGCGGACGCGGGCCTGTCGCCCACCGACCTGATCTCGCTGGCCCGCACCATGAAGGGGTTCACGGCGAAGTCCTCGGAGTTCGCCTCGGTGCCGCTCAGCGACCTCAGCCACAACGTGCCCGGGGTCGGCTCCACCGTTCTGTGGGACAAGCCGGCCGCGGGCCGGCTGTGGGCGGCGATCCGGGCCGACCGGCCGCTGGCCCCGCACCGGGCCGCGCCGCGCGCCACCGCCTCGCCGCGGACGACGGCCGTGCCGGGCGCCGCGGCCGCGCCGGGCGCCACCGCCTCCGTGCGTGTCCCGGTGGCGCCGTCGCGGATCATGGTGCGGGTGGAGAACGCCTCCGGGGTGAACGGCCTGGCCGGCTCGGTGCAGCGGGCACTGCACGGGGCCGGTTTCGTCACCCCCGGCCTGCCCGGCACCGCCGACCGCCGCACCGCGCGGACGGTGATCCAGTACGACCCGCGCTGGGACCGCTCCGCGAAGTCCCTGGCCGCCGCGGTGCCCGGAGCCCGGCTGGCGCCGGTGGCCGGGCAGGGCGCGGAGATGCGCCTGGTGCTCGGCGAGGACGGCCGGGGCCGCGCGGTGCGGGCGGTGGCGGTGCAGCCGCCTCCCGCGGCGGCGGGGAACCCCCGGCAGAAGGGGGACGAGGCGGGCTGCTGACCGGCTCCCGGGGGCGTCCCGTCAGTCGTCGAGGCCCTCGGCGGCACGCTGGCGGCGCAGCTCCAGGATCGCCCGGCGGCGGGCCAGCCGGTGGGCGCGGCGGATCTGGGCCTCCTGCCAGCGGCGGCGGTCCTGGTCGGTCTCCGGTTCCACCTGCGGCACCGGACGGGGCCGCCCCTCCGCGTCCACGGCCACGAAGACCAGATAGGCGCTGGCCACCTGCTCGCCGGGGCCGGACTCGTTCCACCGCTCGGCCATGACCCGCACGCCGACCTCCATGGAGGTCCGGCCGGTCCAGTTGACCTGCGCGCTCACCTTGAGCAGGTCGCCGACCCTGACGGGTTCGAGGAAGGCCATCTCGTCCATGGCCCCGGTGACCGCCGGGCCCTCGGAGTGGCGTCCGGCGGCGGCCCCCGCCGCGTCGTCCACGAGCTTCATCACGACGCCGCCGTGCACGGTGCCCATGAGGTTGGTGTCGTGGGCGCTCATGATGTGCGACAGCGTGATGCGCGAGGCGGAGACGGGCTTCCCGGGCACCAGCGGCACCTCGGGGGTCGGCAGCGGCTGCCCGGCGGCCAGGTCCGGCGCGTCGGGTCGAGACAGGGCCGCGGCGGGCTCGGGGGTCGCGGAGGAGTCGTTCACCCACCCACTCTAAATCGGCCCGGCCTCGGCTTTTGTCCGGCACCGGCCCTTGGCGGGGGGCCGCGCAGGCCCTCCCGGAGGGGCTCGGCGGACGGCTCCGGGCCCGTCCCGGAGGGCGTGCGCGGGGCTCCGGCCGAGCCGGGCGCCGCGCGCGTGGTCGCGCATGTCACACGCGCACACGGGGCGCGGGCGGGCGGCACCCGGTCGGCGGCGACGTTCCGTGGGGGTTCCACCACGTCCGGTCCGCTCTCCGCGCCCGGAGGGGGCACCGGCGTGCGTCGGCGGGCGCCGGATGTCCGTGGTCCGTCACGGTGGGGACGCGGAGCGTGGCCGAATGCATCGGCTCTGCTACAGATTCGTCCTCGGCTTCGGTGCGGGTAGGCCGTCCGGGCACACTGGCGGACATGAACGGTTGGAGCGATGACACCGAGCAGCGTCGGCAATCGGAGCCGCCGCTGCCCCCAGAACTGTCGCCGCGTCGGGCCGCCGCTGCCGCCGGCGGTATCCCGCCGCAGCAGTCCCGGCGCCCCCAGCCGGGTCCGCCCCCGGGCGGCGGCCCCGGCGGCACTGGCGGCTACGGAACGCCGACCCCCGGCGGGCAGTCGCGCCGGCCGCGCTGGAGCACCCGCCGCAAGATCGGCTACACGGCGCTCGGCCTGGTCGTGGTGCTGCTGGCGGTCTCCGTCTCGACGTACTTCTGGGCGGACTCCAAGGTCCGCCGCGAGGTCGATCTGGGCAAGATCACCGACGCGCCCCCGAAGGGCGAGGGCACCAACTACCTCATCGTCGGGTCGGACAGCCGCGAGGGGCTGACCGCGGCGGAGGAGAAGGCGCTGCACACCGGCGCCGACTCCGGCCAGCGCACGGACTCGATGATGATCCTGCACACCGGCAAGAACGGCACGACGATGATGAGCCTGCCGCGGGACTCGTACGTCACCATCCCGTCCTTCGTCGGCCAGGAGACCCACAAGACGTACGCGGCCTCCACCCACAAGCTCAACCGGTCGTACGCCGACGGCGGCCCGGACCTGCTGGTCCGCACCATCGAGTACAACACCGGCATCCACATCGACCACTACGCGGAGATCGGCTTCGCCGGCTTCGTGAACCTGGTCGACGCCCTGGGCGGGGTGAACATCTGCCTGGACAAGCCGCTGCACGACAAGGCGTCCGGCGCGGACTTCGACGCGGGCTGCCAGGAGCTGAACGGCAAGCAGTCGCTGGCCTACGTGCGGCAGCGGCACCAGCTGGCCGACCAGGACCTGGGCCGGATGCGCAACCAGCAGAAGTTCCTCTCCACCCTGGCCCACCAGGCCGCCTCGCCCTCCACCGTGCTCGACCCGTTCAAGCTCTACCCGGTGATCGGCTCGGGCCTGGACACGCTGGTGGTGGACAAGAACATGAGCCTGCTCGACCTGACCCACATGTTCTGGGCGATGAAGGGCGTCACCGGCGGCAGCGGCAAGCAGCTGACGGTGCCGATAGCCAACGCCAACTACTACACGCCCAACGACGGGGACGCCGTCAAGTGGGACATGACGAAGGCGAACACGCTCTTCAACGAGCTGAAGCACGACCAGAAGGTCACCGTCAGCTGACCTGTGGCGGCCGGGCCCGTCCCGCCGCCCCTTGCGGACTCGCGACCTCGCACTCCTGCGAACTCGCGCTCCTGCGGCACGAAGCCGCGGCACCCCGGGAGGGTGCCGCGGCTTCGTGCTGTCCGGTGGCCACCGCCGTGGCGGTGCGGAGCGTGACGGTCGGCCGGTCCCGGCGCTGACCTCCACGACGGCCCGGACCGCCCGCTCCCGCGTGGCGTTCCCGCACGGCGGGTTTCCGTCCCGCAGCCTGGCGCCCGCGCGCCTGCCTGCCTTGGCGGAACGGCCGCGGCGCCGCCCCCATCGACCGGGGACGGCGCCGCAGCGTACCGCTGGTAAAGCTGTCGGAGGCGGATCAGGCGGGTCGCGACTCACCCGATCCGCCTCCGCGGCGGGTCAGTGACGCGCGGCCGGGGTACGGCGACGCATGAAGAACACGGCGCCGCCACCGACGACCACCAGGGCGGCCGCGATGCCGGCGATCATGCCGGTGCTGCTGCTGCTACCGGTCTCGGCCAGGTTGCCGCTGGGCGAGACGGACGGCGAGGAGGTGTCGGCGACCTGCGCGGCACCGCTGGTCGCGGAGGCGCTCGGCGTGGCGGCGGAGTCCGACGGGGCGGCGGACGGCGAGTCCGAGGCGGCGACCGACGCGGCGGTCGACGGGGTGTCCGACGGAGGCGTCTGGACCGGAGCGGAGGTGGTCTCCGACGGGGTCGGAGCCGGGGCCTCGGTGGTCGGGGCGGCCGACGGAGCGGCACAGGTGCCTTCGGCCGTGACGCTCTGGCTGCCGACAGACGACTTCCTACCCGAGTGAAGGGTGACCTTCACGGTGTACTTGGCGCCCTCGTTCCAGGTGAGCCCCGGGAACGTGACGGTGACGCCGTTCTTGCTGCCGACGACGCCCGTCTGGGTGGCCAGGGTCTGCCCCTTGGACACCACCGCGATGTCGACGGGGGTCTGGGACTTGTCCTTGTCCAGGAACGTGATGGTGCCGGTGCCCGTCCCCGAGTCGCAGGAGATGGTCGGCGCGGTGAACTCGGTGATGCTGCATGCGGACGCGGTGCCTGCGACGCCGAGCGCGAGCGCGGCCGCGGCGGAGGCGATGCCAAGGGAACGCACCGTCAGAGAGGTGCGGCGGGATATGGACACGATTGCCCTTCGCGGTTTTCGGAGCATAGGTGTGGGGCACACGGGCGGGGACTCGAAAGCGGCCCCCCGTCCCCGCCGATGGCATCCACAGCTCTACAAGTCAGCCGAACCGCTTGTCAATTGATCGGAAATCCGACGCTAGCCGCCCCCACCGGCGCAAACGCCGCCGACCTGCCCTCATCGGCATCCGGCTTTATTACAGAGTTGAGACGAAGCGAGGGCTCCAGGACACGGCCGAGCCCCCTGGGGTTGCTGGCTCCAGGGGGCTCGGGGAGTTCTCGCGCCGGCCCGCGAGCGGACCGGCGGCGGTGGCGGGGGGCTCGACCGGGGCGGGTTTCGGCCGTTAGCCGTCGGTTCGCCGTCAGTGTGGTCGTCGTCGGCCTCGGCCTCGCAGTCCGGCAGCACCCCTCGGCCTCGCAGTCCGGCAGCACAAGCAGGCACGGCCGATGGCCGGGCTGCCAGACCGCCCACACGCCGCCGGCGCGCGGGCCGGGCAGTCCCACGACGAACGCGTGGTGCTCCCCACGGCCCATAACTGGGCCGCCAGGACGCAAAAGGAGGCCCCTCCGGAACGCCGGAGGGGCCTTCGGGCTCGTGCACCACGCGTGTCCTGCCGCGCACTCCCCCCAGGAGCGCGGTCAGCCCTTGAGGAGCTGGCGGGCCATCACGATGCGCTGCACCTGGTTGGTTCCCTCGTAGATCTGGGTGATCTTGGCATCGCGCATCATCCGCTCGACCGGGTAGTCACGGGTGTAGCCGTAGCCGCCGAGAAGCTGCACGGCGTCGGTGGTGATCTCCATGGCGGCGTCCGAGGCGTAGCACTTGGCGGCGGCGCCGAAGAACGTCAGGTCCTTGTCGGAGCGCTCGGAGCGCGCCGCGGCGGCGTAGGTGATCTGGCGGGCCGCCTCCAGCTTCATCGCCATGTCGGCGAGCATGAACTGGACGCCCTGGAACTCGGCCACCGCCTTGCCGAACTGGCGGCGCTCCTTGACGTATCCGGCGGCGTAGTCGAGGGCGCCCTGGGCGATGCCGAGGGCCTGGGCGGCGATCGTGACGCGGGTGTGGTCGAGGGTGCGCATCGCGGTGGCGAAGCCGGTGCCCTCCTCGCCGATCATCCGGTCGGCGGGGATGCGGACGTTGTCGAAGTAGACCTCGCGGGTGGGCGAGCCCTTGATGCCGAGCTTCTTCTCCGGGGCTCCGAAGGACACGCCCTCGTCGCCCTTCTCGACGACGAACGCGGAGATGCCGCGGGAGCGCTGCTCCGGGTCGGTGACGGCCATGACCGTGTAGAACTCCGACACCCCGGCGTTGGTGATCCAGCGCTTCACGCCGTTGAGCACCCAGGAGTCGCCGTCGCGCACCGCGCGGGTCTTCATCCCGGCGGCGTCCGAGCCGGCCTCGGGCTCGGACAGGGCGTAGGAGAACATGCCCTCCTTGCGCGCCAGAGCGCCCAGGTACCGCGTCTTGAGCTCCTCGGAGCCGGACAGCTCCACCGGCAGCGAGCCGAGCTTGTTGACGGCCGGGATGAGTGAGGAGGAGGCGCAGACCCGCGCCACCTCCTCGATCACGATGACGGTGGACAGCGCGTCCGCGCCCGAACCGCCATAGCTCTCGGGGACGTGGACGGCGTGCAGGTCGTTGGCCTCCAGCGCGTCGCGGGCCTCCTGCGGGAAGCGGCCCTGCTCGTCGACCTCGGCGGCGAACGGGGCGATCTTGGCCTCGGCGAGCGAGCGGACCGCGTCGCGGAGCATCTCGTGCTCCTCGGTGGTGCGGAAGAGGTCGAATGCGGCGGGTCCGGCCATGGCGCTCACTCCCGAGTGCTAACTACCGTTAAGTAACCGATGACTCCACGATCGTAGGCCGCGCCGCGTCCCAGGCCCACACCCTGTGTGTCATCCCCGCGGGTGACCTTCGCGACACCCTCACGCCACCCGCCGGCCGAGTTCGTCGATGCCGTCGGTGGTGGCCACGTAATGGGCCATCGTGTCGTTGCGCATGGCCTCCCACAGGCCGGAGGCGGCGTTCTGGTCGAGGAGCACCACGGACTGCTTGTCGATGGTGTCGAAGCCGGCCACCGGGGCGTTCATGAAGGCCATGTCCTTGGAGCGCACCCCGCGCATGTCCCAGACCAGGTTCCGCAGGGCGCTGTCGGAGAGCCGGTCGTCGACGCTGACCACCGAGGTGACCTGGTCGAGGGTCCGCTTCAGCTTCAGCGGGTTGGTGAAGGTGCCGCTGGAGAGCATCTTCGCCAGCACGGCCCGCAGGAAGTTCTGCTGCCGGTGGGTGCGGTCGAGGTCGCCGCGGGGCAGGCCGTAGCGCTCCCGGACGTAGTCCAGCGCGTCGGAGCCGTCCATGTGGTGGGTGCCCTTGGTCCACACCCCGCCGGGGCCGTTGCGCCGCGAGACGGTCTGGTCGACGGTGATGTCGACGCCGCCGACGGCGTCGGTGAGCTTCTTGAAGCCGCTCCAGTCGATCACCATCAGGTGGTCGATCTTCACCTTGGTCATCCGCTGCACGGTGTCGATCAGCAGCGGCGGGCCGCCCCAGGAGAACGCGGCGTTCAGCTTCGCCTTGCCGTGGCCGGGGATGGACACCCACGAGTCGCGGGGCAGCGAGACGACGTAGGCGTTCTTGTGGTCCGCGGGGATGTGGACCAGCATCATCGTGTCGCTGCGCTGGGCGCCCGGCTTCCACTCGGCCGCCTTGGCGCCGCTGCCGGTGGTCGGCAGGTCCGAGCGCGCGTCCAGGCCCACCAGCAGGAACGTCTCGCTACCGCTCTTGGACGGCGCTGGCTGCGCGGAGGGCGGCACGTTCACCGGGAACGCGTTCGGGATGCGCTGCACCCGGCCGGTGTAGTGCTCGTACCCCCACCAGCCGATGCCCGCCACCACCAGCACGCCGGCGCACAGCAGCGCCAGCGCGCCGAACAGCACCCGGCGGCCGCGGCGCCGCCGCCCTCGGTGCCGCCGGCCCGGCGCGGGGTCGGCCTCCCGCTCCCCGCCCCCTCCTCTCCCGCACCCTCCTCCGGGTCCGGCTCCGTGAGGTCCGCCAGGCGGACCAGCGCCTCGTCCCCCTCGGCGGGCCCGCCCCACCCGCGGCGGCCGCGGGCGCGCGGCGTGCCGTCCCCGAGGTCTGAGCCGCCCGTGCCCGTCAGGGCGCCGTCCGGCCGGCTTGTGCCGTCCGAGCCGTCCGCGCCCTCCGCGCCCCCTGTGCGGTCCGCTCCCCGTCCGTCCGCCGCCGTGTCGGTGCCGTCGGTGCCGTCGGTGCCGTCGGTGCCTTTACTGGCGGCGCTGTCGTCCCTGTCGGCTCTGTCACCGGTTCCGGTCATGGTCGTGTCCCCCAGGCCCTCGGTCTGCCGGACCCGTCCGTCCATGCCCGGCAACTGCACGCATTGTGGCGCCCTGGGACCGGTACCACGCTGGGTTTGGCCCAGCCTGTGCGCACTATGCTTCGGGCCATGCCCCTCAAGCTCACCGTCATCGGCACCGGCTACCTCGGTGCCACGCACGCGGCCGCCATGGCCGAGCTCGGCTTCGACGTGCTCGGACTGGACATCGACGAGCACAAGGTCGAGTTGCTCTCCCAGGGCAGAGTGCCGATGTACGAGCCGGGGCTGGAGGAGCTGCTCGGCCGGCACGTGGCCGGTCTGGAGGGGGCCAGCGGGCGGCTGCGCTTCACCACCTCCTGGGCGGAGGTCGCCGAGTTCGGCGACGTGCACTTCCTGTGCGTCAACACCCCGCAGAAGCACGGCGACTACAGCTGCGACATGAGCCACGTCGACAGCGCCGTCGCGCTGCTCGCGCCGCACCTGAAGCGGCCGGCCCTGGTCGTCGGCAAGTCGACGGTCCCGGTGGGCAGCGCGCAGCGGCTGGCCGGGGTGCTGCGCGAGCTGGCGCCGGCCGGGGACGCCGTCGAGCTGGCGTGGAACCCGGAGTTCCTGCGCGAGGGCTTCGCCGTCCAGGACACCCTGAAGCCGGACCGGATCGTGGTCGGCGTCGCCGGGGGCCGGGCCGAGGAGCTGCTGCGCGAGGTCTACGCCAAGCCGATCGCCGCGGGCACCCCCTTCGTGGTGGCCGACCATCCGACCGCGGAGCTGGTGAAGACCGCGGCGAACGCCTTCCTGGCCACCAAGATCTCGTTCGTGAACGCCATGGCGGAGGTCTGCGAGGCGGCCGGCGGCGACGTGTCCGTCCTGGCCCGGGCCATCGGCTACGACGACCGGATCGGCCACAAGTTCCTGCGGGCCGGCATCGGCTTCGGCGGCGGCTGCCTGCCCAAGGACATCCGCGCCTTCATGGCCCGCGCCGGGGAGTTGGGCGCCGACCAGGCCCTGACGTTCCTGCGCGAGGTCGACTCCATCAACATGCGCCGCCGCACCCACATGGTCGAGCTGGCCCGGGAGGCGGTCGGCGGCGGCTTCCTCGGCCGGCGGATCGCGGTGCTCGGCGCGAGCTTCAAGCCCGACTCCGACGACGTGCGGGACTCCCCCGCGCTCAACGTCGCCGGCCAGATCCACCTCCAGGGCGGCCAGGTCACGGTCTACGACCCCAAGGGCATGGAGAACGCGAAGCGGCTCTTCCCCACCCTCGGCTACGCCCCCTCCGCGCTGGAGGCGGTCAAGGGCGCCGAGGTGGTGCTGCACCTCACGGAGTGGCGCGAGTTCCGCGAGCTCGACCCGGTGGCGCTGGGCGAGGCCGTCGCGCGACGGTGCCTGCTGGACGGCCGCAACACGCTGGACCCGGAGCTGTGGCGCAAGGCCGGCTGGACCTACCGCGCCATGGGCCGCCCCAACGCCTGAACTCCCGGCCCCTCAGCCCCCAATCGCTCAGCCCTCAACGGGCCTGGCCTCATAGGTCGCTGAGCCGTCGGGGCTGATAGGTCGCCGAACGTCTGGGCTCATAAGGACGCGCGGGACCGTTCGTGTCCATAGGTCGCCGGACGCCTGGGCACCGCTTCCGCCGGTTCGCCTGCCGAGCGGGGGGCCGGGACGCTCACAGCGGGGTCGACCGTGCGCGCCCGTCCATGGCGGGATGGTGCCCGCCGGCGGCCTGATCCACCGGCGGGCGCTACCACCGCTTGGTCCTCCTACCCCGTTCCGCCCGCTCCTACCGCCGGCCGCGGCATTTCGTCGCGATCCGACGGGTCCCGTCCGCGGCCCCGGCGCGTCCCGTCCGCGTCCCGTCCGCGTCCCCTCCGTGGCCCAGCCGTGGCCCAGGCGTGTCCCAGCCGTATCCCGTACGTATCCCGGCCGGGGAATGCTGCCCAAGGGTGTCCGCCCGCCGGACTCCGGGGCGGCGGGCGCGGCCCGGCCGACCGGTCGGCCGAGAAACCGGGCACGGGGGCGGGGAGTTGCGCGGATCGCACGGGGACGGACAGCCGTCGGCGCCGGCCGCAGACGGCTCGGGCACCGGCGTGCCGCGCTCCCGCGCGGCGGCGGCGCGGCCGCCCGTGTCCGCCGACCCGCACGCGCCGCCGCCCGGGCCGGGAGGGCCCGCACCCGCCGGGCCGGGCACCTCCGCCGAGCGGCCCGCACCCGCCGGGCCGCGGACGTCCGCGGCCGCTCTGACCGCGACCATCCCGGCAGCGCCCCCGCCTGACGGCCACGCCGCCCCGCCAGGGTCCCGAACCCGGCCGGACCCGAACGCCCCCTCTCCTCGGACCGCTCCCGCCGTTCCGGCCGGCGGCGGAAGCGGCGGGACAGCCGGCCGCGCCCGGCGGCGCGTCGCCTGGCGCACCCTCCTCGGGCTGCTGCCTGCCGTCCTGGTCGCGGCATGGGTGGGCGCCCACCGGGACGTGCTCTCCGACGGCCTGCGCGCCCTCGCGCACGCCGACCGGGGCTGGCTGCTCGCCGCGGCCGGGGGCACCGCACTCGGCTGGGCGGCCAACGCGGTGGCCCGGCAGGGCACGGTGCTCGAACCGCTGCCGAAGGGGCGGCTGCTGGCCACCCAGTTCGCCGCCACGGCCGCCGGGCAGCTCGCCCCCGCCGGGATCGGCGCCAGCGCGGTGAACCTGCGCTTCCTGCGGGTCAACGGGCTGCCGCTGGCCCGCTCCACGGCATCCGTCGCGCTGTACTCGCTGGTCGAGTCCGCCTGCCGGGTGGGCCTGCTGCTGGTGCTGCTCGCGGCCAACCCGCACGCTCTGCACGCCGGGGCCGCGCTGCCGCACCGGGGCGGGCTGCTGCTGGCGGCGGTACTCGCGGCCGCCGCGGCGGGGGCCGTCGCGCTGCTGCTGGCACTGGCACGGCCGCTGCGCAGGGCGGTCTCGGCCGGCCTCTCCGCCTTCGTCTCGGGGTTTCTCACCACTGCCCTCGCCGACGTGAGGGCGCTGCACCGGCGCCCGTCGCGGGTGGTGGCCCTGTGGGGCGGCTCGGCGGCGTTCCCACTGCTCCAGGCGGCGTCGATGGCCGCGGTGGCCCGTGCCCTGGAGGTGCCGGTGCCGGCCGGGCACGTCGTCCTGGCCTACCTCGCGGCGACCTGCGCGGCCGCCCTGGTGCCCACCCCCGGCGGCCTCGGCTCGGTGGACGGCGCCCTTGCCCTGGCCCTGGTGTCCGCCGGCTCCCCGACCGGCACCGCCGCCTCGGCGGTGCTCGCCTTCCGGATCGTCACCCTCTGGCTGCCGCTGGTCCCGTCCGCCGCCGCGCTGATGGCGCTGATCCGGACCCGCGCCATCTGAACGCGCTCACCGCGCTCACCACGCTCGTCCCGGCGCCGAACCGGAGCGTCCGCACCGGGAGCCTCCGAACCGGAGCGCGGAACCGGAGCGTCCGAAGCGAACCGTCCGAACGGAACCGTTCCCGACCCGGACCACCCCGACCCGTCCCGCCAAGCCCCAAACCGATGCGAAGCCTCCAAACCACCCAGACCATCCAAACCGTCCGAACCGAACCGTCCGGGCCCGGCCCGGTCGCGCCTCCCCCGACGCCGAGCGCCGTGATGCGCCGTCTTGTGCCGTGTTGTTCCACCCCGGACCCTCCAACCGCCTGATCCCACCTGGTGTGACCACGGGGCCGAGGCGGGTCGCCGCGGACTACCATCAACCCCATGACCCGCGTACTTCTCGCCGAGGACGACGCATCCATCTCGGAACCGCTCGCGCGCGCGCTGCGCCGCGAGGGCTACGAGGTCGAGGTGCGCGAGGACGGACCCACCGCGCTGGAGACGGCGCTGCTGGGCGCGGTCGACCTGGTGGTGCTCGACCTGGGCCTGCCGGGCATGGACGGGCTCGACGTCTGCCGCCGCATCCGCACCGAGGGCCACGCCTTCCCCGTGCTCGTGCTCACCGCGCGGGCCGACGAGGTCGACACCGTGGTGGGCCTGGACGCCGGGGCGGACGACTACGTCACCAAGCCCTTCCGGCTCGCCGAACTGCTGGCCCGGGTGCGGGCCCTGCTGCGGCGCGGCACCACCGAGCCGGCCGCGCCCGCCACCCACGGTGTGCGGATCGACGTCGAGTCCCACCGCGCCTGGATGGGCGACGACGAACTCCAGCTCACCGCGAAGGAGTTCGACCTGCTGCGGGTACTGGTGCGGGACGCCGGGCGGGTGGTGACCCGCGAGCAGCTGATGCGCGAGGTGTGGGACACCACGTGGTGGTCGTCCACCAAGACCCTGGACATGCACATCTCCTGGCTGCGCAAGAAGCTCGGGGACGACGCGGCCAACCCGCGCTACATCGCCACCGTCCGCGGGGTCGGCTTCCGCTTCGAGAAGAACTGACCCAAGGGCTCCATGCGCCGCCGCCTGATCACCTCCACGCTCGCCGTGGTCCTCGTGGTGATCGCCGTCTTCGGCATCTCCCTGGTGATCGTGGAGTCCCGCAGCATCGAGGGCAGCGCCCAGGACGGGGTGCAGTCCGAGGCGGTGCGGCTGGTCGGCATCGTGGAGAACCGCATCCTGGCCGGCGAGTCCGTGGACTCCAAGGGCCTGGACCGGCAGATCGCCGACAACCGGTACGCGATCGTGCGGGTGCCGGGCCACCCGGAGGTGCGGCTGGGCGCGCACCCGGCCGGCGCGGTGATCCACTCCACCGCGCACGGCGACCACGGCGAGGCGGTCACCGTCGAGGAGTCCCGCTCCACGGTCAGCCAGCAGGTCGGCCGTACCCTGCTGGTCATCCTCGCCGTCGCGCTGCTCGCGGTGCTGGCCGCGGTCGGCCTGGCGATGCTCCAGGCGCGGCGGCTGGCCAGCCCGCTGACCGACCTGGCGGAGACCGCGGAGCGGCTGGGATCGGGCGACCCGAGGCCCCGGCACCGGCGCTACGGGGTGCCCGAACTGGACCGGATCGCGGACGTGCTGGACGCCAGCGCCGAGCGGATCGGCCGGATGCTCACCGCCGAACGGCGGCTCGCCGCCGACGCCTCACACCAGTTGCGGACACCGCTGACGGCGCTGTCCATGCGGCTGGAGGAGATCGTGGCCACCGCCGACGACCGGGACGCCGTCCGCGAGGAGGCCGCCATCGCGCTCGGCCAGGTCGAGCGGCTGACCGACGTGGTGCAGCGGCTGCTGACCAACTCGCGCGACCCCCGGAGCGGTTCGGCCGTCGACTTCGACCTGGACGAGGTGGTGCGGCAGCAGGTCGAGGAGTGGCGGCCGGCCTTCCAGGGCGAGGGCCGGGCGGTGGACCTGTCCGGCACCCGGCGGCTGCGGGCCGTCGGCACCCCGGGCGCGGTGGCGCAGGTACTGGCCACGCTGATCGAGAACTCGCTGATGCACGGCGCCGGCACGCTCTCCCTGCACACCCGGGTCGCCGGCAACCAGACCGTGGTGGAGGTCTCCGACGACGGCCCCGGCGTACCGTCCGACCTGGGGGCGCGGGTCTTCGAACGGACCGTCAGCGGCCGCAACTCCACCGGTCTGGGGCTGGCCGTCGCCCGCGACCTCGCCGAGGCCGACGGCGGCCGGCTCGAACTGCTCCAGCAGCGGCCGCCGGTCTTCGCGCTCTTCCTGGCGCAGGAGAACGCTCCGCCGCCGTCCGGCGAGCGGACCGCCGGCTGACGATCCGGGCGAGGCGCGCCGACGAGGTCCCGCCGTCCGCCGGCCGGGCACCGCCACACGGCACCGACGGCACCGGGAGGCGGCCGGGCGCGGTGTCCCGCGGGCTCGCGGCCCGGCTCGGCGGTCCGTCAGCCCAGGCGGTTCGCGGCGGCCTTCTTCTTCTGCCGCCCCACCTGGTCCGGCCGTCCCGCCTGGTCCGGCCGCGGCTCCTCGCCCTCGGCCCGGGCGGACCGCCGCGCCGCTTCCGGCTCCGGCATCGCCCGGAACACCCAGGTGCGGTAGGACCAGAAGCGGAAGAGGGTGGCGACGCCGATGCCGACGAACTTGAAGACGTTGCTCTGCAGCGAGCTGTCCCAGCCGAAGCCGTACGTGGCGAGGTAGAGCACGCCGTTCTCGATCACCAGGCCGGCCGCGCTGAAGACCAGGAAGAGGCCCATCTCCCGGGTACGGCGGGCCCGGTCGCGGTCCCGGTAGGTGAAGTAGCGGAAGCCCACGTAGTTGAAGACGATCGCGACCAGGGTGGCCACGATGCTGGCTCGTACCGTGTGCAGGTCGGTGCTGTGCCGGAGCCAGTTGAAGACCCCGATGTTCACCAGCACGCCCGCCGCTCCGACCACGCCGAACTTGGCGATCTCGCGGTACATCAGGCTCGTCTTCATCCGCAGTGCGCGAAGGGAGCTCATCGTGTCGCTCGGCCCTGTCTGTGCGGGGATCGGGTTCCGGCGCGCATCGGCGCCGGGCGAGGCGCGAAAGGACCCCCGGGATACGGCTTGGCGTACGGGGAGGGCGCGTCGCGTCCAGGTGTCCGCCCGCTCGGGCGGTGAGGGGTTCGCGCCCCTCCTCTCTCATGCTAGCCGCCTCGTGTTCGAGCGCAGCGCGGCGGCGGCCGGTATCGGACGACCCGTACGGCGGATACCCTGGGTGTCGCCGACCCGGGGGCCGGTCCGTCCGGCACCGGTGCGGCGCAGCGGCGCGCGCCCAGGCGTGTCCGGCATCCCAGCCCCGCACTTCCGGCAGGACAGAACGTGACATTCCCCGTAGTCGGCATGGTCGGCGGCGGCCAGCTCGCGCGTATGACGCACGAGGCGGGCATCCCGCTCGGCATCCGCTTCCGCATTCTCAGCGACACCCCTCAGGACTCGGCGGCCCAGGTCGTCAACGACGTCACGGTGGGTGACTACCGCGACCTGGACACCCTGCTGGCCTTCGCCCGCGGCTGCGACGTGCTGACCTTCGACCACGAGCACGTCCCGACGGCCCACCTCAGGGCGCTGGAGGCCGAGGGGATCACCGTCCGCCCCGGCCCCGACGCGCTGGTGCACGCCCAGGACAAGGCCGTGATGCGGGCGAGGCTCGCCGAGATCGGCGCCCCGGCTCCCCGCCACCGCGTGGTGGCCGACGCCCGGGACGTGGCCGCGTTCGCCGCCGAGGTCGCCGGAGCGGCCGAGGACGGCGGGAGCGCCGGAGCGGCCGAGGACGGCGGCGACGCGCTGGCCGCGCCCGTGGTGCTGAAGACCGCGCGCGGCGGCTACGACGGCAAGGGCGTCTGGGTGGTCCGCACGGTCGCCGAGGCGGCCGGGGTCCTCGACGCGGTGGCCGCCTCGGGCGTGCCGGTGCTGGCCGAGGAGAAGGTGCCCTTCGTCCGCGAGCTGGCCGCGAACGTGGTGCGCTCCCCGCACGGGCAGGCCGTGGCGTACCCGGTCGTCGAGTCCGTGCAGGTCGACGGGGTGTGCGACACGGTCGTGGCGCCCGCGCCCGACCTGTCCGAGGAGCTGTCCGGCGAGGCGCAGCAGCTGGCCCTCACCGTGGCCCGGGAGCTGGGCGTGGTCGGGCACCTGGCGGTGGAGCTGTTCGAGGTCCGCGCGGCCGACGGCACACCGGGCATCCTGGTCAACGAGCTGGCGATGCGCCCGCACAACTCCGGCCACTGGACCATGGACGGCGCCGTCACCTCGCAGTTCGCCAACCACCTGCGGGCCGTGCTGGACCTGCCGCTGGGCGACCCGCGGCCGCGCGCGCCCTGGACGGTGATGGCGAACGTGCTCGGCGGCGACTTCCCCGACATGTACCGGGCGTACCTGCACTGCATGGCGCGCGACCCGGGGCTGAAGATCCACATGTACGGCAAGGACGTGAAGCCCGGCCGCAAGGTCGGCCACGTCAACACCTACGGCGACGACCTCGACGTGGTGCGTGAGCGCGCCCGGCACGCCGCCGACTACCTGCGAGGGACCATCGATGAGTGACGCGCCCGCCGCCGCCTCGGACACCGCCGGGGCCGCCGGCTCCGCCTCCGCCGACGGAGCCCGCCGTCCGCTGGTCGGGATCGTCATGGGCTCCGACTCGGACTGGCGGGTGATGGAGGCCGCGGCCGAGGCGCTGGACGAGTTCGAGGTGCCCTACGAGGTCGACGTCCGCTCGGCCCACCGGATGGTCCACGAGATGGTGGAGTACGGCGAGCAGGCCGCCGAGCGGGGCCTGAAGGCCATCATCGCGGGCGCGGGCGGCGCCGCCCACCTGCCGGGCATGCTCGCCGCCGTGACGCCGCTGCCGGTGATCGGCGTGCCGGTGCCGCTGGAGTACCTGGACGGCATGGACTCGCTGCTGTCGATCGTGCAGATGCCGGCCGGTGTGCCGGTGGCGACGGTCTCGGTGGCCGGCGCGCGCAACGCCGGCCTGCTGGCCGTGCGGGTGCTGGCCGCGCACGACGAGGCCATGCGGGAGCGGATGACGCGCTTCCAGGCCGACCTGCGCGACCAGGCGACGGAGAAGGGCCGCAGGCTGCGTGCGAAGGTGGGGGGAGCCGGCGGGTTCGGCTTCGCGCGGTGACCCGACTGCCCGGAAACGGGCCCGCGGCGCCCGTTTCCGGGTAGCCGCGGGCCGGGGCGGTCCACGCGCGCGGCCACCCGGCCGGCCACCGGACCGCGACCGAACGACCCTGGAGCCGCCCTGTGGACCCGCTGCTGACCCGCGCCCGCGACCTGCTCGCCGCCCACCCCGTGGTGGACGGCCACAACGACCTCCCGTGGGCGCTGCGTGCGCAGGTGGCCTACGACCTGGACCGCTTCGACCTCACCGCGGACCAGAGCGACCGCGCCCACACCGACCTCCCGCGGCTGCGGGCCGGCGGGGTCGGCGCGCAGTTCTGGTCGGTGTACGTCTCGATCGAGCTGAAGGGCGCGGACGCCGTCACGGCGGTGCTGGAGCAGATCGACGTGGTGCGGCGGATGACCGCCCGGTACCCGGCCGACTTCGCGCTCGCCACCACCGCCGACGCCATGGAGGCGGCCCGCGCCTCGGGCCGGATCGCCTCGCTGATGGGCGCCGAGGGCGGCCACAGCATCGACGACTCGCTGGCCGTCCTGCGCTGCCTGTACGACCTCGGCGTCCGCTACATGACGCTGACGCACAACGCGAACACCGCGTGGGCGGACTCCGCGACCGACGAGCCGGTGCACGGCGGGCTGAGCCCGTTCGGCGAGGAGGTGGTGCGGGAGATGAACCGGCTGGGCATGCTGGTGGACCTCTCGCACGTCTCGCCGGACACCATGCGGCACGCGCTGCGGGTGGCGCAGGCCCCCGTCCTGTTCTCGCACTCCTCGGCGCGTGCGGTGTGCGACCACCCGCGCAACATCCCCGACGACGTGCTGGCCGCGCTGCCGGGCAACGGCGGGGTGGCGATGGCGACCTTCGTGCCGAAGTTCGTGCTGCCCGAGGCGGTGGAGTGGACCCGGCGGGCGGACGCCAACATGCGCGAGCACGGGCTGCACCCGCTGGACACCACCCCGGCCGCGATGGCCGTGCACCAGGAGTTCGAGGCGGCCAACCCCCGTCCGAAGGCCACCGCGGCCACCATCGCCGACCACCTCGACCACATGCGCGAGGTCGCCGGCGTGGACCACCTCGGCCTGGGCGGCGACTTCGACGGCACCGCCTTCACCCCGGCCGACCTCCCGGACGTGGCCGGCTATCCGCACCTGGTGGCGGAGCTGCTGCGGCGCTCCTGGTCCGAGGCCGACCTGGCGAAGCTCACCTGGGGCAACGCGGTACGGGTGCTGCGGGACGCGGAGGACGCGGCGAAGGCGCTCGGGGACCGCGAACCGTCCACGGCCACGGTGGCCTGACACGCGAGCGGCGGCCCCGGACCGGGGCCGCCGTCCTCACCACCGGCCCGGACGGGCCGGTTCCGCTCAGGCGGGGGCGGCCAGATCCGCCCAGACGGTCTTGCCGGGGCGGTCCCCGTCGCGGGCCACTCCCCAGTCCAGGCAGAGCCGCTGCACGATGAACATGCCGTGGCCGCCGGGGCGGCCGGCGCGGTGCGGGGAGCGTGGGGCGGGCTCGCCGGCACCGCCGTCCACGACCTCCAGGCGCAGCGTCTTCGGGCCGCGGCGCAGCCGCAGCTCCTCCGGGCCGCCGCCGTGCAGGCAGGCGTTGGTGACCAGTTCGGAGACGACGAGCAGCACGTCCTCGGCGGCGGCCCGCCGGTCCGCGGTGGCGGCCGGCAGCCAGCCCCAGTCGCGCAGCGCCCGCCGGGTGAAGTCCCGGGCCATGGGCACGACGCCGCTCTCCCCGGACAGGGTGAGCCTTCGCGTCTGGTCGCTCACGTGTGCTTCCGCGGCGGCGCCGTCCTCGGCGACCACCACGTCCCCCACGTCCGCCACGCTCCCGACGCTTGCGACGCTTGCGACGCTTGCGACGCTTGCGACGCTTGCGACGCCCCTGACGTTCTCGACGCCCACCGCGCCTTCCGCACTCTCCAGGCTGTCCACACCGTCCACGCCCCCGATGCCTCCCACGTCCGGCTCACCGGCGCCCACGCCGTCCATGCCCGGCTCAGGACCGCGATCCCCCGCGGCATAGGGCCGGGTGGTGCTCATCGTGGCCTCACCTCACGGATGTCCGGCTGCGTTCGACTAATCTTCTGCCCGGGAGATCGCCGGGAACACGTGCCGTCCGCCATCAAAGCCGACGGCGTCCCGGCTTGTCCCGCTCACGCCTTCTGCCCCCGTTCCCCGCCCGGCTACTCCTCAAGCGCCTCGGGCAGAGTTTCATGCAGAGTGAACACCGCGTCGGCTCCGGTGATCTCGAAGACCCGTGCGACCGTCGGCCGCATCGCGGCCAGGTGGACACCGCCGCCCCGCTGCTCGACCAGCAGTCGCGCGCCGAGCAGCACGTTCAGGCCCGTCGAGTCGCAGAACTCCAGCCCCGAGCAGTCGACCACCAGCCGGACCGCTCCCGCCTCGACGGCCTCCCCCATGGGTGCCGCGAGTAGCTCCGCGGTGTGGTGGTCGAGCTCTCCCCGCGGGGTCAGCACCACGCTCGTAGGGCTGTGCCACGCCACGTCGACGTGCAGCCGGCCGAGCCCGGCCGTGCCCACCGCCTCCTGCTCCATCTGCGCTCCCTCACCGCGCCCCTGGTGTCCTGGCCGCACCCGGTGGCGCCTGCGTCGACCCTACGCGTTCGCGAGCACGTAGGGTAGCCGCTCCCCTCGTGCGGGAACACGCCGGATTTGCGATTCGCGTTCGGGTAGGAGTAGGGCTGAGAAGACGGGGAAGGGGCACGCCAGTGCAGTAACCGCGCGGCGAGGAAGGGATGAGGACATGACGACCCGGCTCGGCCTGGACCACACGACGGATTTGGACCGCGAGCAGGACCTGTACGACGCGACCGCGGTCCCTGTGGAGGAGGCCGGCGTCCCCGCGATCGAGGGGCTCCCGGAGATCCCGCCCTACGACGAGATCGGCCCGGTTGACGCGCGCGCCCTGTCCAAGACCCTCTTCGCCCGCCTCCAGGACCTGGAGGAGGGCACCTACGAGTACAGCTACGTCCGGAACACGCTGGTGGAGCTGAACCTGGCGCTGGTGAAGTTCGCCGCCTCGCGGTTCCGTACCCGCAGCGAGCCGATGGAGGACATCATCCAGGTCGGCACGATCGGCCTGATCAAGGCGATCGACCGGTTCGAGCTGGCGCGCGGGGTGGAGTTCCCCACCTTCGCGATGCCGACCATCGTCGGCGAGATCAAGCGCTTCTTCCGCGACACCAGCTGGTCGGTGCGGGTGCCGCGCCGCCTCCAGGAGCTGCGCCTGGACCTGGCCAAGGCCGGGGACGAGCTGGCCCAGAAGCTGGACCGGGCCCCCACCGTGCGGGAGCTGGCCGAGCGCCTGGACCTCTCCGAGCACGAGGTCATCGAGGGCATGGCCGCCAGCAACGCCTACACGGCCAGCTCGCTGGACGCCCAGCCGGACGAGGACGACGCCGAGGGCGCCCTCGCCGACCGCATCGGCTACCAGGACCACGACCTCGAAGGCGTGGAGTACGTCGAGTCGCTGAAGCCGCTGATCGCGAAGCTGCCGGAGCGGGACCGGACGATCCTGTCGCTGCGCTTCGTCGGCAACCTCACCCAGTCCGAGATCGGCGAGCAGCTGGGTATCTCGCAGATGCACGTGTCCCGGCTGCTGAGCCGGACGCTGTCGCGGCTGCGCCGGGGCCTGATGGTCGAGGAGTGACCTTCCCGGGAGCCGGTGCCTGCGGCTCTCCCCGCGGCCTGGGGCCGCACCCGCGACGACGCGGCGGGTGCGGCCCCCAGGCCGTTCCGTCCCGGGCGGGCCGCTCTCCGCCCCGGCTGCCGCCGTCCGCCGTCAGGCCGGGGAGCCGGCGGCGGCCACCGCCGCCGCCAGGGCCGCGGGCACGTCCTCGACCAGCAGGTGCCGCCCGTCACGCACCACCGTCCGGCCGCCGACCACGGTGTGCCGGACGTCCGCGGCGGTGGCCGCGAAGACCGCGGTCTCGGCGCCCAGCCGGGGCGGCGGCCCGGCGGTGCGCACCGTGTCGAGCGCGACGGTGGTGAGGTCGGCGAGCGCGCCGGGCTCCAGGCGTCCGGCGTCCGGCCAGCCCAGGCTCGCGTGGCCGTTCTCGGTGGCGGCCCGCAGCAGCTGGGCGGCGGTCCAGTGGCCGCGGGCGCCGCTGCGCAGCCGTTCGTCGAGCTCCATGGCGCGGGCCTCCTCGAAGAGGTCGATGACCGCGTGGCTGTCGCTGCCGAGGCTGATCGGGCTGCCGGCCCGGTGCAGGGCGGGGGCCGGGCCGATGCCGTCGGCCAGGTCCCGTTCCGTGGTGGGGCACATGCAGACGGTGGCGCCGTACCCGCCCAGGAGGTCGATGTCCTCCGCGGTGAGGTGGGTGGCGTGCACGGCGGTGGCGCGCGGCCCCCAGAATCCGTGGTCGGCCAGCAGCCGGGCGGGGGTACGGCCGTGGACGGCGAGGCAGGCGGCGTTCTCCGCGGGCTGCTCGGAGAGGTGGACGTGGAGCGGCACCTCCCGGGTGCGTTCGGCGAAGGCGGCGTACCCGTCCTCCTCGGCGAAGGCCCGTACGGAGTGCACGGCGGCGCCGATCCTGGCGTTGCCGCTGTCCCGGAGCTGCGACCAGCGGTCGTACCAGGCGTCCGCGGTGCCGTCGCCGAAGCGCCGCTGGACGCCCTCCAGCGGGCGGTGGCCGACGTGGTCCAGGCCGCCGCGCAGGTAGGCGGTGTCCAGCAGGGTGATCCGCACCCCGGCGGCCTCCGCCGCGGCGATCAGTGCCTTCCCCATGGCGTTGGGGTCGTCGTAGGGGCGGCCGCCGGCCTGGTGGTGCAGGTAGTGGAACTCGCCGACACAGGTGATCCCGGCCAGCGCCATCTCGGCGTAGACCGCGCGGGCCAGGGCGTAGTAGCTGTCCGGGTCGAGGCGGTGGGCGGCGCCGTACATCGCCTCGCGCCAGGTCCAGAAGGTGCCGCCGCCGGTCTGGGCGGTGCCGCGCAGGGCCCGGTGGAAGGCGTGGCTGTGCGCGTTGGCCAGGCCGGGCAGGGTCAGCCCGCGCAGGACCTCGGCGCCGGGCGGCGGCGCGGGGACGCCGGCGCGCACCTCGGTGACGCGGCCGTCGGCGGCGGTGAGCAGCACCCCGGACTCGACCGCGGGATCGAGCCAGGCATGCTCCAGCCAGTACGTCACCGGCACGCGAGACCCTCCAGAACGTCGGCGAGCGCGCTGACCCCCGCGGCGCAGTCCTCCTCGGCGGCGTGCTCCGCCGGGGAGTGCGAGACCCCGGTGGGGTTGCGCACGAACAGCATGGCGGTCGGCACGGCCGCCGCGAGGATTCCGGCGTCGTGTCCCGCTCCCGTGGGCAGCACGGGGACCGGGGTGCCGCCGCCGGCCAGGGCGGCCACCCGGTCGCGCAGCTCCGCCGCGAAGTCCACCCGGGGGGTGGCGGACTCGCGGACGACCTCCACGGTGGTGCCGTCGCGGGCGGCGCGCTCCCGGGCGGCGTGCTCGACGGCGGCGACGAGTCCGGCGAGGGTCTCCTCGTCGGGGGCGCGGGAGTCGAGCCAGCCGCGCACCAGGGCGGCGATGGCGTTGACGCCGCCGGGCTCCACCGCGACCTTCCCGAAGGTGGCCAGCGCGCCGGCCAGCCGGGCCTTCTTCCGGGCGGCCAGCACGGTGGTGGCGTAGGTGAGCATCGGGTCGTGCCGGTCGGCCAGGGCGGTGGTGCCGGCGTGGTCGGCCCGGCCGCGGAAGTCGAAGCGCCAACGGCCGTGCGGCCAGATCGCGGAGGCGGCGCCCAGTGGGCTGCCCGCCGGCTCCAGGGCCCGGCCCTGCTCGATGTGCAGTTCCACGAACGCCGCCAGGCCGGCGAGGCGTTCCGGGTCCGGGCCGATGGCTTCCGGGTCGTGGCCGGCCCGCTCCATGGCCTGGGCGAGGGTGGTCCCGTCGGCGTCGCGCAGGGCGCGGGCGTGCTCCGGGTCGAGCTGCCCGGCGGTGAGGCGGGAGCCGACGCAGGCCAGGCCGAAGCGGGCGCCCTCCTCGTCGGCGAAGGCGGCCACGGCGATCGGACGGCGGGGCACGGCGCCGCGGCCGTGCAGCTCGTCCAGGGCGGCGAAGGCGGAGACGACGCCGAGCGGGCCGTCGAAGGCGCCGCCGTCCGGGACGGAGTCCAGGTGCGAACCGGTCGCCACGGCCCGCTCCCCCGGTCCGGCGGCGGCGCCGGGGTGGGGGCCGCCCAGCCACGCCCACTGGTTGCCGTTGCGGTCCACCTCGTACCGCAGGCCCCGGGCCAGCGCCTGCGCGCGGAACCAGGCGCGGCAGTCGGCGTCGGCACCCGTCCAGGCGAAGCGCCGGTAGCCGCCGGACGCGGCGTGGCGCCCCACCGGGGCGAGGTCGCGCCACATCCGGTGGAAGCCGTCCCCGGTCCGCCAGCCCGCCGGCCGCGACGCGGACCCGGAGCCTCCCGCGTCCGCGCCGGCCGCCCCTGCCGTCCGTGCGTCCGCCGGCGTGCGGGCCGGCGTGTGGGCCGGCCCCGCCGTCGTACCGCCAGAGGACTCGTTCATCGGACCCGTCGTCAACACGGCCTCCTCGTCGTGGCGGACGAGCCGCCGTCCCGCTGTGGTCCCCCGCGATCCCGCCGTGATCCCGCTGACGGGACTCACGCACACACCCTGACTGGTGGATACCACCAGCGAACAGGGCCCGGCTGGCATCGACCACCACGAAGGTGATGGGATGACCGCCATGGTGCACGATCTGGGTATACGTCGGGGGCACGCGCTGCGGGCCGCGGTTGAGCGGGGACTGGCCGGTACGGCCGACCCGGTGGTGGGGCTGCTGGACGTCGCGGGCGTCGAGCACTCGGTGGCGGAGCTGCGGGCCGCCTTCTCGACCCCGGGGGTCGAGGTCACGCACACGTTCGCGGTGAAGGCCGCGTCGCTGGTGCCGGTGCTGGCGCTGCTCGCCGAGTGCGGGATGGGCGCGGAGGTGGCGAGCCCGGGTGAGCTGGCGCTGGCCCGGGCCGCGGGCGTGCCGGCCGACCGGATCGTGCTGGACTCCCCCGCCAAGACCGTCGAGGAGCTGCGCGAGGCCCTGGAGCTGGGCATCGCGGTCAACGCCGACAACCCGGAGGAGCTGGCCCGGATCGACGCCCTGCGGGAGGAGTCGGCGCGGGCCGGCCGGCCGTCCGCCTCGCCGGTCGGGCTGCGGGTCAACCCGCAGGTCGGCAGCGGCAGCATCGGCGCGATGAGCACCGCCACCGCGACGTCCAAGTTCGGTGTGGCACTGCGCGACCCGGGGGCGCTGGAGTGGGTGCTGGCCGCCTACGCCGACCGGCCCTGGCTGAACCGGCTGCACACGCACACCGGTTCGCAGGGGGTGCCGCTGGAGCTGATGGCCGCGGGGGTGCTGGCCGCCTACGAGCTGGCCGAGCGGATCAACGAGGCGGCCGGCCGGCAGCAGGTCGAGACCCTCGACATCGGCGGCGGCCTGCCGGTCAACTTCGGCTCCGACGAGGTCACCCCCTCCTTCTCCGACTACGCGGACGTGCTGCGGGCCGAGGTGCCGGGGCTCTTCGACGGCCGGTACGCGCTGGTGACCGAGTTCGGCCGCTCTGTGCTGGCCAAGAACGGCACGGTGCTGGCCCGGGTGGAGTACGCCAAGTCCTCGGGCGGCCGGCCGATCGCGGTCACCCACGCCGGCGCCCAGGTCGCCACCCGCACGGTGTTCGTCCCCGACGCGTGGCCGATCCGGGTGCTGGCACTGGACGCGAAGGGCTCGGAGAAGACCGGCGAGCCGGTCGTCCAGGACGTCGCCGGGCCGTGCTGCTTCGCCGGCGACCTGGTGGCCAGGGGCCGCGAGCTGCCGCTGCTGGAGTCCGGCGACCACGTGGCGCTGCTGGACACCGGGGCGTACTACTTCTCCAACCACTTCGCCTACAACTCGCTGCCCCGGCCGGCCGTGTACGGCTACACCGTGCGTCCGGACGGCGGCGTGGACTTCGCGCCGGTGCGCGAGGCGCAGACGCAGGCGGAGGTCGTGGCGGAGAGCGGCGGCGGCCTGCCGCCGCTGCGCCGCGCGGGCGCGTAGCCGTCGTCCTCGGGCCGTCGTCCTCGGGCCGTTGGCCCTCGGGATGTGACGGGTGAAGGGGGCGCGGGCGGACCCGGTCGGCATCCGGCCCGCCCGCGCCCCGGTCCGTGCCCTGTCCCGGTCCGCGCCCTTCCGCACCCGGCGCGCCGCTCTCGGGGGTTCCCGTCAGCCGCGGCGGGGGCCGCCACCCGGGGCCGCGTCGCCCGCGGCGATCCCGGTGAGCTGGTAGAGCCCGGGGGCGCCGTCGGGCCGCACCCACAGCAGCGCCTCCCGCGAGCGCTCGATCCGCGCCACCCGGCGGGAGCGCAGCCACAGGCCCGCGCCGGCGCCGCCCAGGAGCATCCCGGCCGCGCACGGCAGCACCAGGTTGGTCGCCGCGGCCACCAGGAAAGCGGCCAGCAGCCACCAGCGCCGACGGCGTATCCAGGCACGCGCGGTGACCCGGCGGTCCTGGAGGAAGGCGGTCTTCGCCGCCCGGGAGGCCGCGTTGGCCCGCTCCCCGTGCCGGCGGCCGCGCACCAGCAGCACCACGACCGCCGCGAGCAGGAACAGCGCCGCCCCGGCGAGCACTCCGATCCGCCGTCCGGTCGGGCTGAAGGTGACCGCCGTGCCCGGCAGGGCCGCGACCACACCCGCCCACCACAGCCATGTCCCGGCGGCGCGTACCGTCACCGCCACCCGTGCCAGCGTGTAGGCCCCGCGCACCACGTCTCAGCTCTCCTTCCCCGGTCCGTCCCGGTTCGTCCGGGCTCGCCCCGAGTCATCCGGATCGTCCGGTTTGCCCCGGTCCACCCCGGGTCATCCCGTCGTCCACCGTCCGGCCCCGCCCAGGACCCCGCGCAGCAGGCGGCGGCACCGGACGGAGCACGCTGGGGACGGAGAGTACTTCGCCAATCTCAGATTTCGGTGAGAGAGCCGGGAGGCGGGAAGGCTCCCGGAATCAGGCGACGCGGATCTCCGCGCGCGGCGCAACCTTCGGCCGGGCTCACGTGTCGTGTTGAGTGTTCCAGGGAGGGATCGTTGACGACGATGGGGGACCGCACTGTGAACATCAGCCACCGGCGCGCCGGAGGCGCCGCGCTGGCGGCCGCCCTGACCGCCGTGACCGCCACGGCCGCGGCGCTGGCCGGCCCGGCCCGTGCCGACGACGGCCCGGTGCTCCACCTTTCCGGCGCCGCCTCCGTCGGGCTGAGCCTGCCGCCGGACGACGGCGGCCGGCTCGACTGGGACCTGGACACCCAGGGCGGCACCGTCCACGACCTGCACGTCACCGTGGACCTCACGGGCGTCGCCGGCTTCGCCGCCTCGCCGGACGGCAACTGCTCGGCGGACCTGTGCGCCTGGGACCGGGGCGAGGCCGACGCGGACGGCGCCGACGGAGTGCTGGACCTGCGGGCGGCGCCGGACGCGGCGCCCGGCAGCACCGGCACGGCCGTGGTCACCGCGACCGCCGCCGACGCGACGATCAGCGGCTACACCGTCCAGGTCACCGTCGGCGGTGCCGAAAGCGGCGGCAGCGTCGGCCTGGTGGTGGGCGGCAGCCCCGCCACCGTGGCCGGCGCCGTCCCCGGCAGTACGATCAGCGCGCCGCTGACCATCGCCGACAACGGCTCGCTGGCCTCCACCGCGACGGACTGGACGTTCGCGGTCTCGCCGGGCCTGTCCTTCGCCCAGAAGTTCGCCAACTGCGACTACAGCACCGGCACCGGCCCGGCCGACGACAGCGCGGGCCGGACGGTCGAGCTGGCCACCTGCCACTTCACCACGCCGGTGGCGCCGGGGAGGAGGTACGCGCTGTCCACCCCGTTGAAGCTGAAGGTCGGGAGGTCGGCGCTCTTCGAGTTCCTCAGCTACCAGGCGGTGTCCACCTCCTCGGACACGCCGGCTCCGACCACCGGGGCGTCCGGGACACGGCTCGGGCTGGTCGCCGACGGCAGCGCGCCCGCCGGCGGCCGGACGCACGCCGAGTGGGTGGTGAACGCCGCCAACACCGCCGACCTCGCGGTCACCGGCGCCACCGTGACGGCCGCTCCCGGCGGCACGGCCGCCCTCACCGCCACGGTCACGAACCACGGCCCGGCCTCGGTCGCCCCCCTGACCCGCGACGACCGGCTCAGCCTGCTCGTCGACATCCCGAAGGGCACCACGGCCACCACCGTGCCCGCCGGCTGCGGGCGGTGGGCCGGCGGCGGCAGCGGCGGCGAGCCGGTGCCGGGCGCGTCGCAGTACCTCTGCGCCCTGGACCAGCCCTTCGACTCCGGCCACAGCGAGAAGGTGTCGTTCACCGTCACGGTGGACGCCGACGCCCCCGCCACGACGACCGGCGACGTCCGGCCGCTGCTCGCCGACGGCGGCCTGCCCGCGTACGACACCGACGCCTCCGACAGCACCGGCCGGTTCACGGTGGACGTCTCCGCCCCCGCCGCGACCGCCGTCGGCACGACGGCCCGCACCGGCGGGTCCTCGGCCGCCGGCCGCACCCCGGCCGCGCCCTCGTCGGCGGCGCCCACCCCGCCGGACGGCTCCGGCGGCGGTTCGTCCTCCGGCGGGCCGGGCTCCCTCGCCTCGACCGGCGGCAAGGGCAGCGCCCTGCTGGCCTGGCTCGGCGCCGCGGCGCTGGCCTTCGGCGGGGCCGCCTTCGCGCTCTCCCGGGTCCGCCGGGGCCGTACCGCCGGCGCCTGACCCGACTCGCGCCGCGCCGCCCCCGGTGCGGGGGGGCAGCGGCGCCCTCCACCCGTACCGGTTCCGCGTGAGAACGTGCGGCCGGGCAGCCCCGTTCGGACGCCGCGCACGGCCGGGAGACAGAAGCGGAAACGGCCCGGGGCCGGGCAGGCGGTGTGCCTGCCCGGCCCCGGGCCGGTGGACGCGGGCGGCCGGCGCCCGCGTCCGTCGTTCGTACGGTCGGTCCCGCGCGGTCAGCGCCGCCCGGTCTCGTCCAGCTCCGGCAGGCCCTCCGCCTCGGGGCCGGCGGAAGCGACGGCGCCCGGCGTCTTCGCACGGTCCGCGTGGCCGGGCCACCAGGCCGCGTGGCCGATCAGCGCGGTCAGAGCGGGCGTGAAGAACATCGCCATGACGAACGCGGCGACCACGATGCCGAAGGCGATGGCGAAGCCCATCTGGGTCAGGAAGGAGTTGCCGCCGAGCGTCAGCGTGGCGAAGGTCGCGGCCAGGATGAAGCCGGCCGAGGCGATCGTCGGACCGGCGTGCTTGAGCGCCTCCGCGGCCGCCTCACGCGGCTCGCGGCCCTCCTGCGCCTCCTCCCGGAGCCGGGCGACCATCAGGATGTTGTAGTCCGTGCCGATCGCCACCACGAACAAATACATGATGATCGGCAGCATGAACATCAGGCCGTCGCCGCGGCCGAAGAGCAGCACCGTCGTGCCCAGCGTGGCGCCGAAGCCGAGGGCCACGGAGATGATCAGGAACCACGGCGCGACGAGGCTGCGCAGCAGCAGGCACAGGATCAGCAGGATCAGGATCGCGGCCACCGGGAAGACCGTGCGGTAGTCGTGGTTGACGGCCGCGTTGATGTCCCGGTAGATCGCGGAGGTGCCGCCGACCACCGCCTCGGTGCCGGACGGGGCGTCGGCCTTGGCCAGGGTCCGCAGGTCGCCGACGGCCGAGATCGCCTTGTCGCTGGCGCCGCTGTACTTGAGCGTCAGGTTGAACAGGGCGGTGGTGTGGTCCTTGCTCAGCCCGGTCGTCGGGTCGAAGGCCGCGGTGGCCACGCCCGGCGCGCCGGCCAGCTTGTCCTTGAAGGCGTTGAAGTCCACACCGTCCAGCGACTTGCCGTCGGAGCGGACGAGGTAGACGGACGTCGGGTCGGCGGCGCCGGCCGAGTACGCCTTGACCATGCTGTCCTGGACGACCATGGACTCGGCGGTCTTGGGGATGGAGGTGGAGGCCAGGTCGAAGTTGGCCTTGAAGCCCAGGGCGCCCGCGGTCAGCGCCAGAAGCACCACGCCGGAGACCAGGGCGGCGATGCCCGGACGGCGGCCGACGGCGCGGCCGATGGCGGCGAAGCGCGCGTTGGCCGGCTCCTGCTGCCACTTCTTGCCGGGCCAGAACAGCGCCTTCGGCGGGATGAGCGAGCAGATCGCCGGGAAGAGGGTCAGACCGGCCAGCAGGGTGACCGCGACCAGGATGGCCAGGGCCGGGCCGAGCTGGGTGAGGAAGCCGAGCGTGGACAGCGAGAGCGCGAGGAACGAGGCGATGACCACGCCGGCCGCCGAGGCGATGGCCTCACCGACCTTCGCGACCGCGTTGACCATGGCCTGCTTGGGTTCGTCACCCGCCCGCAGCCGTTCCCGGTACCGGAACATCAGGAACAGGAAGTAGTCGGTGCCCACGCCGAGGACCACCACGACCAGCAGCGAGGACAGCGAGCTGTTGGCCTTGAGGTCGAACACCTTGGTGGCGTCGGCGATCAGTCCGTTGGCGGTCAGGTAGACCACGGCGGTCAGCACGATCAGCGGCAGGAACGCGATGATCGGCGAACGGAAGATCAGCAGCAGCGTGATGATGATGATCAGCACGGAGCCGAGGAAGGCGACCTTCGACGAGTTGCCGCTGGCGTCCTGCTGGTCCAGGCCCTGGGCGGCCTGACCACCCAGCAGCACCTTCAGGTCGGTGCCCTTGGCGAGGTCCTTGGCGTCGGCGCGCAGCGTCTTCGCCGCGTCGGCCTGCTTGGGCTGGCCGGCCGAGTTCTTGTCCATCTGGACCAGGGCGTCGGTGTACTTGCCGTCCTTCGACGGGGTACCGGGGATCACCCGCTGGACCTGGTCGATCTTCTTGGCGCCCAGCTTCGAGGTGATCTGCTGGATGTCGGTCTTGTCAGCGGCGGTCAGCTTGCCGCCGTCCTCGCGCTGGTAGAGCACGATCGCGGCCGGGCTGAACGCCTGCGGGAACGCCTTCTCCTGGAGGTCCATCGCCTTGATGGACTGGTAGCTCTTGGGCAGGAAGCTGCTCTCGTCGGAGTTCGACGGCAGGCTCGGCGCCGTGGCGGCGATCGCGACGGCGGCGACCACCCACGCGACGATCGTCCAGACGGGATGGCGGACGACGACGCGTCCGATGCGGTGGAACATGCGGTGCTGCCTCCATGGCAGGGACGTATCACCGCCGCCCTTCGGAGCGGAACCCGGGCATCGGCGACTCGGACGGCGCGGGGAGCGCCGACCGGAGGTTTACATATAGGTGGGTTGTCGCCCCAGATCTTACTTGCCGCCCGGCTAGCGACAAACGGCGACCCCGAGCCGGGCACACCGTCACACCATCACGCCATCGCACCGTTACGTCGCGGCAACGTACGTCGTCACAGCGGCGGCAGCGGCCACTTCCGCCGCCGTCACAGCGGGGGCAGCAGCCGCTTCTGCGGCTTCCCCATCGCGTTGCGCGGCAGCTCGGACAGGAACCGCACCGCCCGGGGGCGCTTGTGCGCCGACAGCCGGGTCGCCACGAACTCGGTGAGCTCGCCCTCGGCCACCCCGTCGGCGACCACGTAGGCCACCACCTGCTGGCCGAGGTCGGGATGCGGCGCCCCCACCACCGCGGCCTCGCGCACCGCCGGGTGGGCGAGCAGGGCGTTCTCCACCTCGCCGGCGCCGATCCGGTAGCCGCCGGACTTGATGAGGTCGGTGGAGGCGCGGCCGACGATCCGGTGGGTGCCGTCGGGGTCGATGGCGGCGATGTCCCCGGTGCGGAACCAGCCGTCGCCGGTGAACGCCTCGGCGGTGGCCGCCGGGCGGCCGAGGTAGCCGTCGAAGAGCGTGGGGCCGGTCAGCTGGAGTTCGCCGACGCCGTCGACCGGGTCGGCGATCCGCGTGGTGATCCCCGGCAGCGGGGTGCCGACCGCGCCCGGCCGGCGGGGGCCGTCCGCGCGGGCGCTGACGGTGATCAGCGACTCCGTCATCCCGTACCGCTCCACCGGCTCGTGCCCGGACAGCGCGCGCAGGCCCTCGAAGACCGGCGCGGGCAGCGGCGCGGAGCCCGAGACCAGCAGCCGGGCCGGGGCGAGCGCCCGGGCCGCGGCCTCGTCGCGCACCACCCGGTGCCACACGGTCGGCACGCCGAAGTAGAGGGTGCCGCCGGCCGCCGCGTAGGCCGCCGGGGTGGGCCGCCCGGTGTGCACCAGCGCGCTGCCCGTCCGCAGCGCGCCCAGCACGCCGAGCACCAGGCCGTGCACGTGGAACAGCGGCAGGCCGTGCACCAGGGTGTCCTCCGCGGTCCACTGCCACGCCCCCGCGAGCGCGTCGAGGTCGGCGGCGACGGCCGCGCGCGAGAGGACCACGCCCTTGGGCGCCCCGGTGGTGCCCGAGGTGTAGAGGATCAGCGCGGGTCCGTCGGCGGGCTGCCCGGCGAAGTCGGCGCGTTCGGCGAAGTCCACCGGCAGGAGTTCGGCGCCGGAGTCGCGCAGCAGGTGCTCGCGCTCGGCCGGCCCGGCGTCCGGCGCGACGGGCACCACGGGCACCCCCGCGAGCAGCCCGCCGACCACCGCCGCCACCGTCTCCAGCGAGGGCGTGGCCTCCACCGCGAACGCCCGGAGCCCGGACGCCCGCCGGGCCACCGCCCCGGCCGCGCCCAGCAGTTCCTCGTAGCCGCACGCGCGGCCGTCCACCCGCAGCGCGTCCGGGCGGTCGGCGTCCCCGTGGAGCGCGGTGAGCAGCGGCGGTGCGGTCATGGGCGTCCTCCGTCAGGGCGGGCCCCCGGAGGAAACCGGGGGATAGCCCCAGTGTCACCCACCGGCGCGGCCCCTACCGTTGCGCCATGGACGCCCGCGACGCTGAGCTGAAGAAGGAACTCTCCGCGACCCTCCAGGCGCGCAAGGACCTCGGGGAGGAGTACGAGTCGGAGCTCGTCGACTCGTTCATGGACACAGTCGCCCACCGGCTCGACAGCCGGGTCGAGCAGCGGGTGCGACGCGAGCTGGCCCAGCAGCAGACGGCGGCGGCCCGCGCGGGCCGCCGTCCCGCCGGGCCCGGCCCCCACCCCGGCTTCGCCCGCTACGGCGTCCTGGCCTTCACGCTGGTCGCGGCGATCCCGCTGTCCGCGATCGCCGCGGCCCAGGCCGGCGCGGCGGGCCTGTTCATCTGCTGGGCGGGCATCGTGGGCGTCAACCTCGCCCAGACCCTGACCTCCTGGCTCGGCCGCGACCACCCGGCGGGCCGGGACGACGACTGAGCGGGGCTCGGCGGGCTCGGGCGGGGGCTCGGCGGCCGCTGGACGGGGACCGCGAGCGGCGGGCGGGCCGCGGCCGCGCGGCAGGCCGGGAAAGAGAATGGGGCGGGGCCCGCCGCACCCCCGGGGCGAGTGCCCGGGGGGCGGGACGACGGCGGTCCCCGCCGGGACGCGGGGCCGGGTCAGGGCCGGGCCTGCACGTCCGGGTCACCATGGAGTCCGGGAGCCGCTCCGGAAGCCTTGGCGCCATTCAGGTGTCGCGCGTCCGGGTGAACCGTCCGCCTTGCGACCCCTTAAAGGTGCCGGACGCGTGTTAAGCCCGTGCTGCGTGGACGTGACGCGGGTGTACCAGTTCCGTGGGCATACGGGGCTTCCAGGGGTACACGGGGCCCGCCCAGCCACGCGGGCGCCGCGCGCCGCCATGAAGAGCCACCATGAGGAGCCGCCGTCAGGGACCGCCGTCAGGAGCCGCCGGCGAGGAAGCCCAGCAGGTCCTGGCGGCTGACCACGTTCGTCGGCTTGCCCTCGACCAGGACCACCGCCGCGTCGGCGCCCTCCAGCACCGCCATCAGGTCGCCGATCCGCTCGCCGGAGCCGACCTGCGGCAGCGGCGGGCACAGGTGCCGCTCCAGCGGGTCCTCCAGGGTGGCGCGGCCGCTGAAGAGCGCGTCCAGCAGGTCGCGCTCCACCACCGAGCCGATCACCTCCGCCGCCATCACGTCGGGGTGCCCGGCGCCCGGCTTGACCACCGGCATCTGCGAGACGCCGTACTCGCGCAGCACCTCGATGGCCTGGCCGACCGTCTCCTCGGGGTGCATGTGGACGAGGTTGGGCAGTCCGCCGCCCCGCTGGGCGAGCACGTCGGCCACCCGGGGCTCGCCCTCGCCCTCGTCGAGGAAGCCGTGGGAGCCCATCCACTCGTCGCTGAAGATCTTCGACAGGTAGCCGCGCCCGCTGTCCGGCAGCAGGACCACCACCACGTCCTGCGGGCCGAGCCGCTCCGCGACCCGCAGCGCGGCGACCACCGCCATGCCGCAGGAGCCGCCGACCAGCAGCCCCTCCTCGCGGGCCAGCCGACGCGTCATCTGGAAGGAGTCCTTGTCCGAGACGGCGACGATCTCGTCGGCGACGTCGCGGTCGTACGCGGTGGGCCAGAAGTCCTCGCCCACCCCTTCCACGAGGTACGGCCGGCCCGAGCCGCCGCTGTAGACGGAGCCCTCGGGGTCCGCCCCGACCACCCGCACCCTGCCCTCGGAGGCGTCCTTGAGGTAGCGGCCGGTGCCCGAGATGGTGCCGCCGGTGCCGACGCCGGCCACGAAGTGGGTGATCCGGCCTTCGGTCTGCCGCCACAGCTCCGGGCCGGTGGAGTGGTAGTGGGACAGCGGGTTGTGGGGGTTGCTGTACTGGTCGGGCTTCCAGGCACCGGGGGTCTCCCGCACCAGGCGGTCGGAGACGTTGTAGTAGGAGTCGGGGTGCTCGGGGTCCACCGCGGTCGGGCAGACCACGACCTCGGCGCCGTACGCGCGCAGCACGTTGATCTTGTCCGTGGACACCTTGTCCGGGCAGACGAACACGCAGCGGTAGCCCTTGCGCTGGGCGACCAGCGCCAGTCCGACCCCGGTGTTCCCGGAGGTGGGCTCGACGATCGTGCCGCCGGGCCGCAGCTCCCCGCTCTTCTCGGCGGCTTCGATCATCCGCAGGGCGATACGGTCCTTCACCGACCCGCCGGGGTTGAAGTACTCGACCTTCGCGAGAACGGTCGCGGTGATGCCCTCGGTCACGCTGTTGAGCCTCACCAGCGGAGTGTTGCCGACGAGGCTGATCATCGAGTCGTGATACTGCACCGTGTGGTCTCCGGGTTCTCCGAGATGGTGGCCCCCAGGTTAGGGGCTGCGGGCCGGGCGGGGAGGGAAGCCGGCGCAGTCCGCCCCGCACCGGGAGCGCGGGCGGCTGGGAACGCGTGCGGGTGGCGGCGTTGACGTGGGTAGAGGTGATCCGCGGGCGGTGTCCGCGTACGGGCCGGACAGTCGGGACCAGACGGAGGTGGCCGGACGATGTCGACGAGGGCGAGGGTGGCGCGGCGGATCGCGACCGCGGCGGCGGTCGGCGGCGGTGGCGTCAGCCTGCTGGGCGGGGCGGCCGTCGGCCTGCTGCTGACGGAGGTGCGGCTGGCCAAGCGGGTGGTCGGCGGCTCGGGGGACATCCCGCCGCGGGCCAACGGCCGGTACGGCGCGGCCTTCGCCGGGCTCAGCGAGGAGCCGCCGCTGCGGCTGGGCTTCCTCGGCGACTCGACCGCCGCGGGCCAGGGGGTGCGGCGGGCCCGGGAGACCCCGGGGGCGCTGCTGGCCTCGGGGCTCGCCGCGGTCGCCGAGCGGCCGGTGAGCCTGGTGAACGTGGCCCTGCCGGGGGCCCGGTCCACCGACCTGGAGCGGCAGGTGACGCTGCTGCTGGACGCGGTGGTGCCGCCGCCGGAGGTCGTGGTGGTGATGATCGGCGCCAACGACGTCACCCACCGGATGCCGCTGGCCGAGTCGGTACGGCTGCTGTCGGAGGCGGTGCGGCGGCTGCGCGCGGCGGGCTGCGAGGTGGTGGTGGGCACCTGCCCCGACCTGGGCTCGGTGGAGCCGGTCTACCAGCCGCTGCGCTGGCTGGCCCGCCGCGCCTCGCGCCAGCTGGCGGCGGCCCAGACGATCGCGGCGGTGGGGCTGGGCGCGCGGACGGTCTCCCTCGGCGACCTGCTCGGCCCGGAGTTCGAGGCCCGGCCGCGCGAGCTGTTCGGCCCGGACAACTTCCACCCGTCGGCCGAGGGGTACGCCACCGCCGCGATGGCCGTGCTGCCGACCCTGTGCGCCGCGCTGGGCCTGTGGCCGGAGGCGGACGAACGGCCGGACGCGCGGCGCGGCGAGGGCTTCCTGCCGGTCGCGGAGGCGGCGGCGGAGGCGGCGTCCGAGGGCGGCACGGAGGTGGCCGCGGCGCTGCCGGACGCCTCCGGCCGCTGGGGTCGCTGGGCGCTGCTGAAGCGGCGCCGGCGGAGGCTGCTGGAGCAGGAGCACCCGCAGCGGGAGCCGGCGGCCGAACGCGCTGAGTGACGGACGGCGGGCCGGGCGCCGCCCGCCACGGGGCAAGGCCCCGCGGAAGAAGGCGGCGGACGCTGCTCCGACCGGGTGGCGGACGGGGTGGCGGGCGCCTCGCGAGAGGTACCCGCCGGCCCCCTGCGGTGACCTCCAGGGGTGCTCTGGGAGGGCCCCGCAGAGCCCTCCGAGGGCCCTCCGGCGGCCCTCTGGTTCGCTCAAGCGAGCGCCGGGGGTACGCTGCTGAGCGGGTTTCGGGCGCCTTCCGGGGCGCCGCGGCGGTGGCGGACGAAGAACCTTTGTGAAACTCTTCACATGAACTCGCCGCCGATGGACCCGGATTTCCAAGGTTCGAGCCCTCAAACCCCCTGGATTCCTTGGCCGGTCACTGTTTCGGCCAGATTGCGGCGGACGGCACCCGCGCCGCCCCCGTCGCGATCGGCGCTGCTCAGCGCCGTGTATAACCACCAGAGGCCGTTAACGCCCCGTTCGCACCCCGGTGCCCCTTCGATTGAAGCTGGGCATTATACCAGGGGGCACCCCCATCCTTGTGAAGGGGCTCACGAGGTACCCCCTCGGACGTACTGGATACTCAAAGCATGAGCACCACGGAGCGTCCACGGATTCTCGTCGTAGGCGGCGGTTACGTCGGCCTGTACGCGGCGCGTCGCATCATGAAGAAGATGCGGTACGGCGAGGCGACTGTCACGGTCGTCGACCCGCGCTCGTACATGACGTACCAGCCCTTCCTTCCCGAAACCGCAGCAGGAAGCATCTCCCCGCGGCATGTCGTCGTCCCGCTGCGACGCGTCCTCCCCGGGGCCGAGGTGCTCACCGGCCGCGTCTCCAGCATCGACCAGGACCGCAAGGTCGCCGTGGTCGAGCCGCTCGTGGGCGACTCCTACGAGCTCCCCTTCGACTACCTGGTGATCGCGCTCGGCGCCGTCTCCCGCACCTTCCCGATCCCCGGCCTGGCCGAGAACGGCATCGGCATGAAGGGTGTGGAGGAGGCGATCGGCCTGCGCAACCACATCCTGGAGCAGCTGGACAAGGCCGACTCCACCACCGACGAGGAGATCCGCCGCAAGGCGCTCACCTTCGTCTTCGTCGGCGGCGGCTTCGCCGGTGCGGAGACCGTCGGCGAGGTCGAGGACATGGCCCGCGACGCCGCCAAGTACTACCCGAACGTCAAGCGCGAGGACATGCGCTTCATCCTCGTCGACGCCGCGGACAAGATCCTCCCCGAGGTCGGCCCGCAGCTGGGCCGCTGGGGCCTGGAGCACCTCCAGGAGCGCGGTATCGAGATCTACCTCGGTACGTCCATGAAGTCCTGTGTCGACAAGCACGTGGTGCTCGCCAACGGGCTCGAGGTCGACGCGTCCACCATCGTCTGGACCGCGGGCGTCAAGCCCAACCCGGCGCTGGCCCGCTTCGGCCTGCCGCTGGGCCCGCGCGGCCACGTGGACACCGCGACCACCCTCCAGGTCCAGGGCACGGACTACATCTGGGCCGCCGGCGACAACGCGCAGGTCCCCGACCTCGCCGCCGGCGAGGGTGCCTGGTGCCCGCCGAACGCGCAGCACGCGCTGCGGCAGGCCAAGGTGCTCGGCGACAACGTGGTGTCCGGGATGCGCGGCTTCCCGCAGGGCGACTACAAGCACGCCAACAAGGGCGCCGTGGCGGGCCTGGGCCTGCACAAGGGCGTGGCGATGATCGTCCTCGGCGGACGGAAGATCAAGCTCAAGGGCCGTCTCGCCTGGTACATGCACCGCGGCTACCACGGCCTGGCCGTGCCGACCTGGAACCGCAAGATCCGGGTCTTCGCCGACTGGACGCTCGGCATGTTCCTCAAGCGCGAGGTCGTCTCGCTCGGCGCGATCGAGAACCCCCGCGAGGAGTTCTACGAGGCCGCCCGGCCCGCCCCGGCCCCGGCCGCGGAGAAGAAGGCCGACGGCAGCCCGGAGACCGCGAAGGTCGCCTCCTGACGGCCGGCCCGACCGGCTGACGGTCGGACGCCGCGCCGGACCGGTCCGCGAGGACCCTCCGGCGACCGGCTCCGCCGTCACGCAGACGACGCCGAAGGGCGCCCGCCATCCGTGGTGCGGGCGCCCTTCGGCGTTCCCGTCGCCGGCCGCGGCCGGCCGCCCCATGCCGGCCGCCGCCTCCACCCCCGCGCACCGCCGTCCACCCCGCGCACCGCCGTCCGCTCCCGTCCCGTGCCGTCCACCCGTCCGTCGCTGTCCCATGCCTTCCGTTTGCCGTCCGCTCCTGGCAGCCCCCAACTGCGTGTATCCGCAACGTATATTTACGCGCCAGCGGCTCCGGGGAGGGGTTCCGGACGTACGCTCAAGGGCATGGCTGACGCGGCACAACGCACCATCGACCTCGCCGAACAGGCCCTCGCCACACCGTTCCCATTGCGCGTGCGCGCCTGGGACGGCAGCGAGGCCGGTCCGTCCGGCGCTCCCGTACTCGTCTTGCGCCGGCGCAGGGCCCTGCGCCGGCTGCTGTGGCGGCCCGGCGAACTGGGCCTCGCGCGGGCCTGGGTGGCGGGGGACCTGGACGTGGAGGGCGACCTCTACACCGCCCTGGACTCGCTCGCCGGGCTGCTGTGGGAGCGGGATCCCGGGGAGAGTCCGGGCGGTCTCGCCGCCGGCGCCCGCCGTACCGCGGCCCTGCTGCGCGATCCGGACACCTACCGGCTGCTGCGCGACGCCGCACGGCTGGCCGGCCCGGGGCTCCCGCCGGCCGCACCGGTGGAGGAGGCCCGCCGGCGCGGCGGGACGGCGCACACCAGGGGCCGCGACCGGGCCGCGATCTCCCACCACTACGACGTGGGCAACGCCTTCTACGAGATGGTGCTCGGCCCGTCGATGGTCTACTCGTGCGCCGTCTGGGAGAAGCCGGACACCACCCTGGAGGAGGCGCAGGCCGCCAAACTCGACCTGGTCTGCCGCAAGCTGGGGCTCTCGGCGGGACAGCGGCTGCTCGACGTGGGCTGCGGCTGGGGCTCCATGGTGCTGCACGCGGCCGAGCACTACGGGGTGCGCGCGACCGGTGTCACCCTCTCCACCGAGCAGGCCGCGTACGCGCGCAAGCGGGTGGCGGACGCCGGCCTCACCGAGCGGATCGAGATCCGGGTGCAGGACTACCGCGACGTCACCGACGGCCCCTACGACGCCATCTCGTCCATCGGCATGGCCGAGCACGTCGGCAGCGAGCGCTACCTGGAGTACGCCGGCGACCTGTACGCGCTGCTGCGGCCCGGCGGCCGGCTGCTGAACCACCAGATCGCCCGGCGCCCGCTGGCCGACGAGGACGCCTACACCATCGACGAGTTCATCGACCGGTACGTCTTCCCCGACGGCGAGCTCTCCCCGATCGGTACCACGGTGGCCCGGCTGGAGGAGGCCGGGTTCGAGGTGCGCGACGTGGAGGCGCTGCGGGAGCACTACGGCCGCACCCTGCGCGCCTGGGTGGCCAACCTGGAAGCCCGGTGGCCGGACGCGGTGGCGGCCACCAGCCCGGGTCGCGCCCGGGTGTGGCGCCTCTACATGGCCGCCTCGGCGCTGGCCTTCGAGCGCAACCGGATCGGCGTCAACCAGGTGCTGGCGGTGCGCACGGAGCCGGGCGGCGCGGCCGGGCTGCCGCCCACCCGCACCACGTGGTTGTCCTGACCGGACCGCCGCCGCTGTCTCCGGGCCGCCGGGCGGACCCCGAAAGGGTGTCCCCGGGCGGCCCGCGGGGCGGTCGCGGAGAACGCTGTCATTCCCCTTGCCCGGAAAGCCCGCCGCTCGCGGTCGCGGGGTCCTGGGCCGGAATACCGCGGCGGACACCGGGCGGGCACCGGACGGGCACCGGGCGAAAATGACGCCTCTTCAGTAACCCTTAAAATAAGACAAGATGACTAGTTCGCCGTCCTGTTGACGACCCCCAACACGGTTACGCTTTTCACTGCGCCCCGCCGCCCCGGATGGTGGAACGCAGACACGGCGAGCTTAAACCTCGCTGCCCCTCGGGGGCGTGCCGGTTCAAGTCCGGCTCCGGGGACTTCGCCCCCCGAGGGGCCTGAACCGCGAAGACGACTCGGCTGACGGGGCGGACGTGCCGCCCCATCAGCGACGCCGGGACGGAGTGCCTCCCTCCTACCGTCCCGGCCGCCCCCTCCCCCGCCAGGGGCCGCCCCCTCTCTGGAGCCGCCCGCACCGCGCGGAAAGTCCCAGGTCAGGCGTCAGAGCGGGGCTCGGGACCCCGAGCCGGGCACGGCCGCGCCCGCCGGGAACCGGCGCGGCCGCCCCCAGCGCCGCACGGGACCCCGCCGCCCGTCCTTCCACCACGCGCGAGCCCCGCCCGGCCGCTTCCCCGCCGCGTGTGCGCCCTTCCGGGGCCGATCCGACAGGCCGTGCCGCGCCCCGCGCCGCCCTCCCGAACCGCCCGCCACCCCGCACCACCACCCCAGCGGCCTCGTGCACGTGCATGTGCACACTCGGGCGGTACGACCTCGGAGGCCGCCGGAGCGCATGGAGCCCGCGCGCCAACGGCCCCGCGCGCCGGGGCGGACGGGCCATGAGCCAGAGGAGCGCATCGGCGGAGGCGCGTCAGGAGGAGTGCTCCGGGCGCGTCAGGAGGAGCGCTCCGCGGAGGCGTGGAGCCGACCCGCCGAGGCGACCGTGGCGGCGGCCTCGCGTTCACTCAGGCCGGCGTGGACGGCCGCCGTGACCAGAGCCGGCGCGAGGGCTTCGCCGAACCCCGCGTCGTACGCACGGCAGGCGGCCCAGAAGAGCCGGCCGTTGCGCTCCCCCTCCCGGGAGTCCAGCACGAAGCGCACCAGCGCCGCCGCCCGCTTCTCGGCCGGATGGCGGGGCTCGGCCCGGGGCGGGCGGTGCGGTGGCGGCGGGGCCGCCAGCCGAAGGAGTTCGGGTGGGGCCGGGGCGAGCACCTCGGCGGGGGCGCCGGGCGCGAGGGAGTAACGGCCCGCGACGGTACGGGAACCGGGCCCGACGACGTAACCGCCACCGCCGCGCACGTCTATCCCCGGGGCCAGCCGCCCCACGGAGTTGGACACCGGAGCGGGGGCGGTGAGCCACAGGTGGCGGCCGCCGCTGGGGGTCAGCACGGTCACCGTCGGCGGGAGGGCGAAGCCGTGCACTCCGGCGAGGGCCGCCAGCGCGGCCACCCCGTCGGCCCCGTGCTTCACGTCGAGGTCGAGGCCGAGCAGGAACAGCGGGCCGACCCCGCAGGCCACGCCGTACCCCGTCGCCCAGGGGGCCACGGCGAACAGGGCGCGCACCCGGGCCGGGTCCGTGCTCGCGTCGTACACGCCGTGACCCGGCCGTCCGCACGCCCCGCGGCACTCGGTCGGGCGCGGCTCGTCGCGGTGCGGGGAGCGGACCGCGGGCAGCTTGGTACGCGACAGCGGGAAGACGGGCAGCCCGCGCGCGGCGGTGACCAGCGCGGCGTGCAGGGCGCGGGTGTGGTCGGGGCGTGGCATCGCCTGCTCCCTGCTTGTCGAACGTGTGTTCGTCTGCACGGTTCAGTGATACTCCGCCGCGACCCCCGCGTCCACCGCGAATCACCGAAACCCGTGGGCGCGGCCTGCGCGATCCAGCCGATCAGGGCGCTGACCTGCGACGGACGAAGTTATCCACAGGCCAGGAACGCGGTGTGTGCCGGTGGCGCTACGGTCAGTCGTGTCGGTGCGGGCGATGCGCGGGGCGCGCGTGCGGTGGACGAACGGGATGCCCACGGGCGGGCGGGTCCCGGGGGGCCGTGCGCGGGCCGAGCTGTCGCCGGCGCGGGTCGGGCGGACGGACAGGCGGTCCGGAGGGACGGCGGGACGGACGGTCCGGTGGACGGGCGGTCCGGAGGGACGGCGGGACGGACGGTCCGGTGGACGGGCGGTCCGGAGGGACGGGCGGTCCGGTGGGCGAGGCGAGGCACCGGACGAGGCGGAATAGGCGAGGAGAGAGAACGGAGAGCGCCGTGGACGGCATCAAGGAGAAGACGGAACGCGTGCGCCGTACCGCACGCATCCGTGCGGCAGGTGGGCCGGGAAGCGGCCGGCCCGCCGTTAGCGGACGATCGCCCGGCCGGCAGGGGCCTCGCTCCCGGCGGTACGGCGCGGTCGGCCGGCGGCCGCGCGCCGGATGAACACCGTCCCGCGCGCGGGCGAGGCCGGGAGAGGACATGCCGTGAACGAGACGCGCGATGAGCGGGGAAGCCGCACGGGCCCTCTCGGGCGCGGGCACCCCACGGGTGGGAGTGGAAGGCGCTCCGCGGTCGCGGGACCCGACCGCCGCGGGTGCCGGGCGGCCGGCCGGGAGCATGTGCCCCGGCAACCAGGGCCCGAGGCCGGCCGGGAGATACGGGCGGCACCCACGAGGGTGCCGGGCAGGGGCGCTGCGCCCGGCCGGATCAGGTGCTGGGTTCCGGCGTCGTGGTCGGCCGGCCGGTGTGGCGCCGCCGCGGCTGAACCCGCCGCGGCGACGCGGCCGGCGGGGCGGTCAGAGGAGGTTGCGGGCGGCGCGCCGCAGGTCGTACTCGTGCACGAGGGCCTTGGCGTGTCCGTAGGAGAGGTCGTGCTCGCTGCGGAGCCAGCTGACCTTCTCGTCGAACCGGAGGAAGGAGGGCCCTTCGGCGAGGTCGTGCAGCCAGTCGTCGATCTGGCGGCCTGTGCGGTGGGGGATGCGGTCGAGCAGGTTCCGGTGGGTCTCGTCGGAGTGGTGCGGTTGGTACATCGGCGCCTCCGAAGTGCGGTCCGGTCATCCCACCGTGCCCGAGCGTTGGCCTGTTGGCAACCATGCCGCTGTGTCGGATATGGGTGCGAGGTGTGAAGCGGGCGCGGGTAGGGTCTCGGTCATGGCCGAAAGCACCGCGCTCACCGACGCCGTGGACCGCCTCGCCGGACGGCTCCGTTCACTGCCTCAGCGACGGCTGTCCGCCGGCGCCGCCGCACAGGGTCGGGAGCTGGCCGACTGGCTGGCCCGGCGGGCGCAGGAGTTGGAGTCTCCCGGGGCGGTGCCCCACGAGATGCCGGACGACGGGCCGTTCACCGTGGGCGACCAACTGGCCGTCGCCGGGCACGACTTGGCCGCCGCACTCGACGCGGTGGGCTCCGCGGCCGCGGCGGACACGGTCGGCGAGGCGCTCGACCGGGTGAGCCGGACGGCCCGCGCGATCGGCTGACCGGGACAGCACCCGGCTGAGCGGGGTCGGCCGACAGGGCCGGTTGGACAGTTGGACGGGATCGGCGCCCGCGCGGCGCCGGTTCGCGGCACCGCAGCCGCCGGGCGAGGTGCTGCCCGGCGGGAAGCGGGTGGATCGGGTACGGCGGTTCCGGCCGCGGTCCCGATCGAAGGCGAGCCCGTCGGCCCCGACTCCCCCAGGGCAACGAGCCAGGGAGTGAACTTCCGGCCTCCGCCCGGCCGGGAGGGCGCGGCAGGGTCGGGGGCCTCCGGTCCGGACCCGCGCTCGGGTCCCGGCGGGCCCGAGCAGGTCAAGTCCGGCGGCGGAAGGACGAGATCGGGCGGAGCGGGACCAACTCCGGCGGGACAGGCGCCGTTCGGCACTGAGGGGCGTGCCCCGGGAGCCGGTCCCAGCCCGGGCCTCGAAGCCTCCGGCTGCTCCGACTGCTCCGACCGTGCTGACCGGCCGACCGCGTTGACTGCACTGACTGGCGGACCGCGCTAGTTGTTCCGACCGCGGGCTTTCTCCGACCGCGGGCGGCTGTTCCGACCGCGGGCTTTCTCCGACCGCGGGCGGCTGTTCCGACCGCGGGCGCGGGCAGCCCAGGCACCGCCCCGCGCGGCAGCCGGTACCGGCTACAGGGAGGCGACGACGCGGTCGGCGAGGACGTAGACGCTCTCGTCGCCGTAGGCGAAGGTCAGCGCGTAGGCGCCGGATATGGCCGACCCGCCCCGCAGGAAGGGCGTCTCGCCCCGGTCGAGCGCCTGGGTGAGCTTGCGCGCGGTCTCGCGGTGACCGGGTGTCATGCACAGCGTCGTACCGTCGGCGAACACGTAGACGTCCAAGGTGCCGAGCGGGCCCGGACGGACGTCGCTGAGGGGAATGCGGGCATCGGCGAGGTCGGAGAGCCGGTCCGCCGTCTGGTCCGGGGAGGCGACCACCGGAGCGGGGGCGAAGTCAGGGCCGGAAGGGTGCGGGATGGCGCCGGGCACGGGCAGCGTCACCTCGAACGCCTCCGGGTCGGCCGCCGCGCCCGCGGCCTCGACGCCCGGTTCGAGACCGGCGAAGTCCGCCTGGCGGGGCAGGTAGGGCAGCACGGGCGGCACCTCGTAGTCGCCGAACGCGCCGGCCGCGCCCGTGCCGCCGTACAGGCCGCGCGGCAGGCCGTCGCCCTCCTCGCGGGCCTCCTGCTCGGCCCAGAAGGCGCGGGCCTCGGCGAGCTCGCGCTCCCGCTCGTCGGCGAGCGCCTCGGCGACGGCACTGCGGATGTCGGCCACCGCGGCGCGGGGGCCGGGCAGCCCGGCGGTGTCCTCCCGGCCCGCGGCCAGGTCCCCGCCGAGCCCGGCGACCTCTCGCCGCAGGGCGGACAGCTCCTGGCGGGTGGCGCGGACGGTGAAGAGGGCGGCGGTACCCGAAGCCGCGGCCAGGCCCGCGGCGACCAGCAGGACGGTGAAGTTGGCACTCACTGACGTACTCCCGACGGATGCGACCGAGCATTGCCCACCAGAGTGGCGGGCGAAACCATCCCCTCACATCACTTTGCAGGTAAACCCTTGGCCTTCGCAGTGCGGAAGGTCATGGGTGATCCGCCCACCCACCCTTCCCGTCGCCGCACCCGCTTCCCGACAACCCGTCGTGACCTGGGCAAACAAGGGCACCCGCGGGGAAATCGCCGCCCAGCGGCGCCGTCGTTGCGATGTGCGTCACACTCCGTTCACCGCGGAGTCGCACCACCACACCGGGTGACGAACACCCGCGCGGCGGCCGCCCCCGGCGCGCGGGGGCCACCGGGTCCGGCAGGGCGCCGGTGCGCCCGAGCACGCCGACCGCGTGGAACCACCCGGACATCACGCGGCATGTACGGAATGTTCCGAATATGCGGAATCACGCGGAAGGGCCGCTACGAGAGCCGTTCGAGGACCATGGCCATGCCCTGGCCGCCGCCCACGCACATCGTCTCCAGTCCGAACTGCTTGTCGTGGAACTGGAGGCTGTTGATCAGCGTGCCGGTGATCCGGGCTCCGGTCATGCCGAAGGGGTGGCCGACGGCGATGGCGCCGCCGTTGACGTTCAGCCGGTCGAGGTCGACGCCGAGGTCGCGGTAGGAGGGGATGACCTGCGCGGCGAACGCCTCGTTGATCTCCACCAGGTCGATGTCCCCGACGGACATCCCGGCCCGGCGCAGCGCCTGCCTTGACGCCTCGACCGGGCCGTAGCCCATGATCTCCGGGGAGAGCGCGGAGACTCCGGTGGACACCACCCGGGCGAGCGGGGTGATGCCCAGCTCCCGCGCCTTGGTGTCGGCCATGACGACCAGGGCGGCGGCGCCGTCGTTGAGCGGGCAGCAGTTGCCGGCGGTCACGGTGCCGTCGGGCCGGAAGACCGGCTTCAGCCCCGAGACCCCCTCCATGGTGACGCCCGGCCGAGGCCCGTCGTCCTTGCTGACGACCGTGCCGTCGGGGAGCGTGACCGGGGTGATCTCGCGGGCCCAGAAGCCTCCCGCGAGCGCCCGCTCGGCGAGGTTCTGCGACCGGACGCCGAACTCGTCCTGCTCCTGGCGGGTGATCCCCTTCAGGGCGGCGAGGTTCTCCGCGGTCTGCCCCATGGCGATGTAGGCGTCGGGCACCAGCCCGTCCTCCCGCGGGTCGTGCCAGGTGCCGCCGCCCTCGGCGGCGCGCAGCTCGGTGCGGGCCCGCGCCTCGTCGAAGACGGGGTTCATCGTGTCGGGCAGGGTGTCGGAGTTGCCCTTGGTGAAGCGGGAGACCATCTCCACGCCGGCCGAGACGAAGACGTCGCCCTCGCCGGCCCGGATCGCGTGCAGCGCCATCCGTGTGGTCTGCAGCGAGGACGAGCAGTAGCGGGTGACCGTACAGCCCGGCAGGTGGTCCATGCCCATCCGCACGGCGACGATCCGGGCCAGGTTGAAGCCCTGCTCGCCGCCGGGCAGGCCGCAGCCGAGCATCAGGTCGTCGATCTCGCGCGGGTCGAGCTGCGGCACCTTGTCCAGGGCGGTACGGATCACCGTGGCGGCCAGGTCGTCGGGGCGCAGGTCCTTCAGCGAGCCCTTGAACGCGCGCCCGATGGGCGAACGGGCGGTGGAGACGATGACGGCTTCGGGCATCGCGACACTCCTCGTCGAGGCGGCGGACGGGCGGACGGCGGGCCGCGGACGGCGGGGGCGACACGGGACGCGTGCCGTACCCGGCTCCAGGAGCCCGGCGAACCCTTGGAAGTTACCCGCTGGTTTCACCGCGCGTCACCCGCCACACCCTGTGACGCGGGCTACTTTCCGAGCGCTTGCTTACCCAATTCCCGGCTGCGCACGCCCACCCGGACACGTGAACCGGGCCCGCGCGCCCGGGTACCTGTACACGCGGGGTACGTACATCCCTATGGGCGGCAGACCGCGGTGCGCAGGTCCAGGGATACCGCACCCGCCCGGCCGATCACATCGACCTCGCCCGACGGGAACGCCGGCGGTGACCACCTTTCGCTTACCGGCCACGGCCTATCGGCAGCCGCGCGCGATGGACCGGCCCGCCGTCCTACGCGTCCCGTACCGACCACCCTGACGACCGCCCCGGCCCCTGCCCCAGCGGGGAGGTGGCCGCGCTGACGGCTCTCGGGGACGGTCCGAGCCGCGAGGACGCCGACGTCAGGAACCCGCCGGCCCCTCGGGCCGCTACCGGCTCCGGGTCGGCAACCATCCCGTCGCTTGCCAGGTCGAAAGCGGCGAGCTCGTCCCCGTCATCCTCGTCGTCGAGAGCCGGCGAGAGTCGGCGATCGGCGCGACGGCTGCCGCGGCATCTGAAACGCGGGCGGCCCGGACACGATGTGCCCGGGCCGCCCGCTCACCCAGCGGATCAGCGGATCAGCGGATCAGCGGATCAGCAGGTCACTCGGAGGCGAGTGCCGCAGAGAGAGCGATGCCGTCGAGGATGTCGTGCTCGCTGACGACGACCTCCGCCGCCCCGGTCCGTTCCATGATCCGCAGCAGGATCAGCGCGCCCGCCACGATCACGTCCACCCGGCCCTCGTGCATCGACGGGATCGCGGCCCGCTCCGCGTGGTCGGCCGCCACCAGACGGGCGGTGATCGAGCGGACCTGCTCCAGGGAGATCCGGGAGTGGTGGATCGCGGCGGAGTCGTAGCGGGGCAGGTCCTGGGCGATAGCCGCCACCGTGGTGACCGTGCCGGCCAGCCCCACGAGGGTGCGGGCCTGGTCCAGCCCGACGTGGGCGGCGGCCTGGTCGAGGGCCGCGTCGATGTCCCGGTTGATCGCCGCGATCCGCTCGGCGGTGGGCGGGTCGACGACCTTTCCGTCGGCCACCAGGTGGCGTTCGGTCAGCCGCACGCAGCCGATGTCCACCGAGCGGGCGGCGGCCACCTCGGTGGAGCCGAGCACGAACTCGGTGGAGCCGCCGCCGATGTCCACCACCAGGTAGGGCGCGTGCAGGCCGTGCGCGTCGGTGAGTTCGCTGGTTGCCCCGGTGAACGACAGCCGCGCCTCCTCGTCCCCGCTGACGACCTGCGGCTCCACCCCGAGGATGTCCAGGACGCCCCGGGTGAACTCGTCCCGGTTCACGGCGTCGCGGGTGGCCGAGGTGGCGGTGAAGACGATCCGCTCGGGCGGAACACCGTGGGCCCGGATCGCCTCGGCGTACTCGCGGCAGGCGGCGAAGGTGCGCTCCAGCGCCTCGGGGGCGAGCCGCCCGGTGCGGTCCACCCCCTGGCCCAGCCGCACGATGAGCATCCGTCGGTCGAGGTCGGCCAGCAGCCCGGTCACCGGATCGGGTTCGGCGATCAGGAGCCGGATGGAGTTGGTCCCGCAGTCGATGGCCGCGACCGGCCCGGTCAGCTCGCTCACGCGTCCTCCCCCTGGTCCCTGCCGGCGTCCGTACCCGCCTCGGCGCCCGTGTCCCTGACGACGTTGTCCGTTTCCGTGCCGGTACCGGTACCGGTGCCGGTGCCGATACCGGTGTCGGAGTCCGTGTCCCTGCCCGTGTCCGGGAGGGGGTCGGCGGCTGCGGCCACGCAGGGGCCCTTGGCCCACCAGTCGGGCAGCATCGCGAGCGTCTCGTCGCCGAGCGGGTTCACGCCCGGCCCCGCGGCCAGCGCGTGGGCGGCGAGCACGTGCAGGCACTTGACCCGGTCGGGCATCCCGCCGGCGCTGGGGAACCCCTCCAGCACGCCGATCGCGTCGCGCCGGGCCAGGTAGTCCTCGTGGGCGGCGCGGTAGCCCGCGGCGAGCTCCGAGTCCTCGGCGAGCCGGGCGGTCATCTGCTTCATCACGCCGTCCGCCTCCAGGGTGCCGATCGCGGAGGCCGCGCGCGGGCAGGTGAGGTAGTAGAGCGTGGGGAAGGGCGTGCCGTCCTCCAGCCGGGGCGAGGTCTCGACGACGTCGGGGTTGCCGCAGGCGCAGCGGTGGGCGACCGCCCGCAGGCCGCGCGGCGGGCGGCCCAGCTGGGCGCGGACCGCGGCGACGTCGGCCTCGGTGAGCGGGGTGTGTTCCGGGGAGGTGTCCATGAGCCGTTCTTGCGTCGGGTACGTCTGGTGCTTCGGGCGCTTCGGGTACTTCGGGTACTTCGGGTACGTCTGGTGCTTCGGGTACTGAGGGGTGTGCGGGAGGTACGCGGCAGACGGGGCGGGCGCGGACCGGGCGGCGCGGGCCGGGCGGACGCGCACGGCGACGTGCCCCCAGGCCGGCCTGCGCCGACCCGCGCCCGCCCGCGACGGCCCGTCAGTGGTGCGGTTCCGCCGCCGTGTCGGCGTGGTCCACACCGTCCCACAGGTTGGCGTACCAGGGCCGGTTGGCCGCCGCCTTGTCCGCGGCACCGTTCTCGGCCGCCGGGTCGAGGCTGCCGGAGGCCGCGGTGCCGACCAGGGTGAACCCGGTCTCGCCGGGCCGCACGTAGTGCAGGTAGGTACGGGCCTGGGCCTCCACGTAGGCGGGGTCCTGCCAGCGGGCCTTCTCCTCGCGCAGCTGCTTCACCCGCTGCTCGGCCTGCTCGGCCTGGCGGCGCTGGTCGGCGATGGCGGAGCGCTGCGCGATGTACTGCCGGGTCGGGTAGGCCAGGACGACGACGAGCGAGCACAGCACCAGCGCGAGCAGCGCGGCCCGCCCGGTCAGCCGGTTGCGGCGCATCGGCCGCCGGGCCGCGGCCCGGTAGACCCGCGCCTGCGCCTCCTGCCCGATGGCCTTCAGCCGGGCCGCGGTGGAGAAGCGATCCGACCCCACGCGCCTGCTCCCCTCGCCGTGCCGGCGCACCGCCGTGGCCCGCCGCCGTCAACTCGTGGCCGTACCGTACGCCGTACGTACGCCGTACCGTACGCCTCTGCCGCCCGGCCGGCGGGTGTCCGGCCGCGCCGGAACCCGGACGCGGGGCAGGGCAGCCCCGGCGCCGGAACGTCCCCGCCCACGGTACGGGACCGCGGGCGCGGAGGGCCGCAGCGCGCGCGACGCCGCCCGGGTCGGCCTGGACGGGTGTCCGGACGCGGCCCTGGCGGCGTACGAGCGGGTGGCCCCCGAGGCCCGCGAAGACCCCCAGGGCCGGCGGCGAGACCGGGCCACCGGAAGGCCCCGGCTCGCGGGGAGGCCGCTCCGTGAGGAGGCCGCTCCGTGAGGAGGCCGCTCCGTGAGGAGGCCGCTCCGTGAGGAGGCCGCTCCACGAGCGGGTCCCCGTGCCTGGAGCCAGGCGGTCAGGCGTCAGCCCGCGAAGGGCCGGGCCCTGGAGCCTCGGCTCCTCAGGCGCCGGCCCTCGAAGGGTCAGCCGTCACGTGTCGGCCCGGGACGGGCCCGGCCTGCGACGCGCCCAGCTCTGACACGTCAACCGCGCGGTGGGTCAGCCCTTGAAGCGCGGGAAGGCGCTGCGACCGGCGTAGACAGCGGCGTCGTCGAGGATCTCCTCGATGCGCAGCAGCTGGTTGTACTTCGCGACGCGCTCGGAGCGGGCCGGGGCGCCGGTCTTGATCTGGCCGCAGTTGGTGGCGACGGCCAGGTCGGCGATGGTGACGTCCTCGGTCTCGCCGGAGCGGTGCGACATCATGCACTTGTAGCCGTTGCGCTGCGCCAGCTCGACGGCGTCCAGCGTCTCGGTGAGCGAGCCGATCTGGTTCACCTTGACCAGCAGCGCGTTGGCGGTGGCGTTGTCGATGCCCTTCTGCAGCCGCTCCGGGTTGGTGACGAACAGGTCGTCGCCGACCAGCTGGACCTTCGTGCCGAGCTTGTCGGTGATGGTCTTCCAGCCGTCCCAGTCGTCCTCGTACAGCGGGTCCTCGATGGAGACCAGCGGGTACGCCTCGACCAGCTCGGCGTAGTAGTCGGTCATCTGCTCGGCGGTACGGCTCTCGCCCTCGAACTGGTAGAGGCCGTCCTTGTAGAACTCGGACGCGGCCACGTCCAGGGCCAGCGCCACGTCCTGGCCGGGGGTGTAGCCGGCCTGCTTGATGGCCTCGATGATGAGGTCGAGCGCCTCGCGGTTGGAGCCGAGGTTCGGCGCGAAACCGCCCTCGTCGCCCAGGCCGGTGGACAGGCCGCGGGACTTCAGCACCGCCTTGAGGGTGTGGTAGACCTCCGCGCCCCAGCGCACCGCCTCGGAGAAGGACTCGGCGCCGATCGGAGCGATCATGAACTCCTGGATGTCGACGTTGGAGTCCGCGTGCGAGCCGCCGTTGAGGATGTTCATCATCGGCACCGGCAGCACGTGCGCGTTCGGGCCGCCGATGTAGCGGAAGAGCGGCAGGTCGGAGGCCTCGGAGGCGGCGTGCGCCACGGCCAGCGAGACGCCGAGGATGGCGTTGGCGCCGAGCGAGGACTTGTCCGAGGTGGCGTCCAGGTCGAACATCGCCTGGTCGATCAGGCGCTGCTCGGTCGCGTCGTAGCCGACCAGCTCCGGGCCGATCTGCTCGATGACGGCCAGGACGGCCTTCTCCACGCCCTTGCCCTGGTAGCGGTTCTTGTCGCCGTCACGGAGTTCGAGGGCTTCGAAGGCGCCGGTGGAGGCGCCGGACGGAACGGCCGCACGCCCGGTGCTGCCGTCGTCGAGGCCGACCTCGACCTCGACGGTGGGGTTGCCTCGCGAGTCGAGGATTTCCCGGGCTACGACGACGTCGATCGACGGCACGTTGTCTCCTTCAGGTCCATCAGAGATGGCATCTCGGTCTTCATCCTTGTATCAGGATGAGCCTAACCGGCATCGGTGTCAGGGTCGGGCGGCGGCCCGGCCCCTGAGACGGATTGCGCCGCACGGCGGTGCGGGTCCGCCCGCCCGGAGCAGGCCGCGCGGCGGTTTCCGGGCCCGGCGGGACACTTCCCGGCCCGGCGGGGCGGTTTCCCGGCCCAGCGGAGCCGTGTCCCCGGCCCCCGCGGAGCCGTTTCCCGGCCCCGCCGGTGCGGGTGGACCCCGCCTGCGGCCGGTCCCGCAAGACACGCCGGCCGGGCGCGCGAGGACACGCGCGCCCGGCCGGGGGGTGGGGGTGTTCGGGGCGATGCCCCGTGGTGGCGGCCCCGGCCGCTGGTCAGGCGGAGGGGGACGCCTTCCGGCGCCGTGCCGCGGGCCCGGAGGGGTGGGTCCGCGGCACGGGCCGGGCGGGGTCAGCTCAGGCGCAGGTGCTGACCCGGGTAGATCAGGTCGGCCTTCTTCACGATGTCGTGGTTGAGCTGGAAGAGCTTCTTCCAACCGCCGGCCACGTGGTGCTTGGCGGCGATGCTGGAGAGCGTGTCGCCGTGCTTGACGGTGTACTTGCCGTGGCCCCAGCGGATCGCGGTGCTGTTGTGCGCCGGGGTGGCGGCGGTCTTCGCCGAGGACGACGACGCGGCGGAGGTCGTGGAGGAGGACGAGGACGTGGTCGTGGACGACGTCGAGGCCGAGGAGGACGTCGAGGCCGACGACGCGGTGGAGGCCGTGGAGGAGGAGGTGCCGGACGGGTTGATGTCCGGGGCGGGGCCGCCCGCGGTCAGGCCGCCGGCGGCGGCGCAGGACCAGGCGCTGGGGCCCTGCAGGGCGAGCAGCTTCTCGGCGATCGCGATCTGCTGGTCCTTGGTGGCGAGGTCGGCGCGCTGCGCGTACTGCAGGCCGCCGGCCGCCTCCCAGCTGGACTGCGAGAACTGCAGGCCGCCGTAGTAGCCGTTGCCGGTGTTGATGTGCCAGTTGCCGCCCGACTCGCACTGGGCGACCGCGTCCCAGGTGGCGACGGACGCGGCGGAGGCGGAGGTCGAGGCGATCAGCGGAACCGCGATCGCGGTGCCGGCGACACCGGCCAGCGTGGCGATGCGGACAAACCTCTTCGAGACACGACTGTGCTTACCCATGAGTTTCAAGCCCTCACCGACGCCTGCGAGGTCAGCTGTCGGGTTCGGACGTGAGATGCCCGGCCGGGCCGCGTCGGCGGCGTTCGGCTTCACCCCGAGCCGGACCTGGGGGCCGTACGGTGCGCGGCGTTCGCTGTCCTGCGCTGCGCGGTGTACTGCCGGTCCGGCGGAAAGACCTTGGGTCCCCCGCTCCTGCCTACGGCGCTTTCGCGTCGACTGTTCCCGTGAGGCGGCGGCAGGACTCGGCGTTCCGCTCCGACGGGGCCCGCTGTGGCGAGCGCTAAGACGTTAAGCACACCGGCTGGGGTTGTTCAAACATGCCCCTTTCGGGCACCGACCACGGGCGCCGGTTCGACGGCCGGACATCGGCGCAGGTCGGAAGGGGGCCTCTGAGCGCTCCGCGCCCGGACGGTCACAGGGGACCCGGAGATGCTTGTCACATCGGCGGCGACGGCCGGGAGTTGATACGTCCGGTTTGTCTCCGAGCCGTCGCGCGCCGCCCGTTCAGCCCAGGCTGATGATCTGTCCGGGTTTGATGAGGTTCGGGTCGTCGCCGACCAACTGGCGGTTGGCGGCGTAGAGCTGGCGCCAGCCGCCGTCGACGTGACGGGCGGACGCGATCCCGGAGAGCGAGTCGCCGGCCCCCACGGTATAGGTGTCAACGCCCTCTTGTGTGCCGATATCAGACGAACTGGACGCGGAGCCCGAAGAGTCCGAGGTGCCGGAAGAGCCGGATACGCCGCTCTTGTCCACAGTAGACGTATTGGTCGGATTGACCGGATTGACCGTCGCGTCCGATCCGGTGGTCGAGAAGACCTCGGTCCGGGTCTCCTGGTCCTGAGCGGCGAGCTCCTCCCGCGTCGGGTCGTACGGCTTGCCGTGGCGGCCGGAGCCGGTGGACGGCGTACCGGGCCGGGCGCCGGGGCTGCCGGAGCCGGACGGCGAGGGGGTGGCCTGCGAGGTACCCGTGACGGGTGCGCCGTCGATCTGGCCGGGCGGGACGACGGGGGCCGGCGTGTCGGTCGCGGTCGCCCCGGGCGCGGTGGGGGCCGCCGACGGGGTACCTCCGCCGGTCGAGGTGCCGCTGGCGGCCGAGGTGCCGCCGTCGGCCGGGGTGCCGCTGCCGGTCGCGGTGGCCGTCGGGCTCGGGGAGGCCGTCGGCGAGGAGGTCGGCGCGGGGGTCCCGCTGGGCTGGATGCCGGTCGGGCCCGAGGGGTCGGGTACCGGGGTGGCGTCGGTGTCGATGCTCGGGGTGCGGTGGTCCACGATCAGTCCGGTCGCCACCTCGCACCCGGGCCAGGCGCCCGCCCCGAGGTCGGCGAGGACCTTCTGGGCGACGGCTATCTGCTGGTCCTTGGTGGCCAGGTCGGGCCGCTCGGCGTAGGCGCCGCCGCCGTACTGGTTCCAGGTGTCCTGGGTCATCGCCAGGCCGCCGAAGAAGCCGTCTCCGGTGTTCGCGCCCCACTGGGCGCCGGTCTCGCAGACGGCCACCCGGTCCCAGGTTCCGACCGACGCGGCCTGCGCGGAGCCGGAGGCTATGAGGGGGAGTGCGATGCCGACACCTGTCGCGGCGGCGGTCGCCACGGTCACCACGGCCGCGGGGGCCTGCCGTGGGCGTCGGTGCCGTCCGGTACCGGACGAGAGCATGCGGTCGCCTTTCGTTCTGGCCGTACGCGCCCGCCGGACCCGCCGGCGCGGCCCGGGTACTCCTCGACCGGGCCGCCGCCCCGGTTGCGGCGCGGCGCGTCCCGCGAGCGTGTGTGCCTCGCGTTGACCGCAGAACGTAGCGGGGTTGACGGGCGTGTCACAAGTCGGTGTAGCACGGATCACGTGGTGATCACGCCCCTGACGTGCCGTCACCGTCCTTTGCCGGGAACGGGGGTGAACTCCACCGGCAGGCTCCGCAGGCCGCGCATGATCAGGCCGCCGCGCCAGCGCAGTTCGGCCGGCTCGACGGCCGGCCGCAGGTCCGGCAGCCGGGTCAGCAGGGCGGCGATGGCGGTGCGCGCCTCCAGCCGCGCCAGCGGCGCGCCCAGGCAGTAGTGGATGCCGTGTCCGTACCCCAGATGCGGGTTGTCCGCGCGGGAGAGGTCGAGGGTGTCGGGGGCGGCGAACCGGGCCGGGTCGCGGTCGGCCGCCGCGAGCACCACCAGCACCGGGTCGCCGGCCGCCACGGGCTGTCCGCCCAGGGTCAGCGCGCGGGTGGCGTACCGCCAGGTGGCCAGCTCCACCGGCCCGTCGTAGCGCAGCAGTTCCTCCACTCCGGTCTCCAGCAGCGCCGTCTCCCCCCGGGCCAGCGACTCCTGCAGCCGGGCCCGCTCGGCCGGGTGGCGCAGCAGCGTGTGCATGCCGTTGCCGATCAGGTTCACGGTCGTCTCGAACCCGGCGAAGAGCAGGATGAACGCCATCGCCGCCGCCTCGTTCTCCGTCAGGTGCTCGCCGTGGTCGCTCGCCCGGATCAGCGCGGAGATCAGGTCGTCGCCGAGGTCGCCGCGCTTGCGGTGGATCAGCTCCACCAGGTAGGCGCGGATGCGCTTGACGGCACGGGCGACGCCGCCGCGCGGGCCGCCCTGGTGGCGGATCATCATCCCGGCCCAGTCCCGGAAGTCGTCCTGGTCCTCGGCGGGTACCCCGAGCAGGTCGCAGATGGCGTGGATGGGCAGGGGGAAGGCGATGTCGTGGATCAGGTCGGCGCGCCCCTCGGCGGCGAAGCCGTCCACGAAGCGGTCCGTCAGCTCCCGCACGCGCGGCTCGAAGCGGGCCACCGTGCGCGGGGTGAACGCCTTGGACACCAGTCGGCGCAGCCGCGTGTGGTCCGGCGGGTCGATGTTGAGCAGATGCGTCATCAGGTCGGCGCCCCGCTCGCCGGGGATGCCGGTGCGCCCGCGCGCGCCCGGCTCACCCGCGTGGTGCACCGGGTTCTTGCTCAGCCGCTGGTCGGCCAGCGCCTCGCGGGCGTCGGCGTACCGGGTCACCAGCCAGGCCTCGACGCCGCTGGGCAGCCGGGTCCAGCGCACCGGCGCGTGCTCGCGCAGCCAGGCGTAGGCGGGGTAGGGGTCGGTGGCGAACTCCCAGGAGAACAGCTCCGGCATCCCGCCGGGCCCCCGTCCCGCACGCGGGCCGGCTCCCCGGGCCCTCCCGCCGCCCCGCCGCCGCCCGCCGGGCAGCCGCCGCCCCGCCGCCCGTACCGCCGCTCTCCCCGCTGCCCGCGCTCTGCCTCACCCGACGACCGTATCCGCCGCGCCCGCTCGCCCCGCACCCCCTCACCCGGGCCGCCCGGCTCACCCCCGCGTCGCCGCCCCCGGTCCGCCCGGCCGCCCTTCACCCGTTCGATGGACCTGCTCGGACTTTCGCCCGAGCGCGGCTCTGGCGGCGGGGACAATCCGGACCATGGAAGCGCCGAGGATCAGCACGGCCGGGAGCGGGCACCCAGCGGGCCACACGTGGCCGAAACCGCCGCCCGGTGGGTGGACGGCGCCGGACCTGGACCACCTTCCGGGCCTCCCGGCGCACACCGAGATGCTCGACGGAGGGCTCTTCTTCTCCGGCCCGCAGACGTACGCCCACATGGCGGTGCTGCGGCTGCTGGAGCACGCGCTGGTGGGGCACGCCCCGTCGGAACTCCGCGTCGTCCGGGAGCGGGCCGTCACCCTCGGGCCGCGCGACCGCCCGGAGCCGGACCTCATGGTCGTCTCCCCCGACGCCCGTACCGGCACCCGGCAGACGACGTACGCGCCGGGGGACGTGCTGCTCGCGGTGGAGGTGGTGTCGGCGGAGTCCGAGCACCGCGACCGCGCCATCAAGCCGCGGAAGTACGCGAGGGCCGGCATCCGGCACTTCTGGCGGGTGGAGGACGACGCCGGCTCCCCCGTCGTCTACGTCCACGAACTCGACCCCGGCACCGGGTCCTACGCCGTCGCGGGCGTCCACCACGGCGAGCTGAGGGTGAGCGTGCCCTTCCCCGTGGCCGTCGACCTCGCGGAAGCGGGCCGCCGCGCCCCCGGCGCCCAGCGGGGTGCCGTCGAGGGGCGGGCGGAAGGGCGGGCCGGCGCGTGACCGGGGGTCAGGCCCCGGCGGCGGCCAGGACGGTGCGGCTGAGCCGGTCGGCCTCGCGGGTGGTCTCGGGGAGGCGGAAGCGCGGCGCGAGGGCGAGGACGTGCGCGCAGGCCGTGTCGAGGTCCACGAGGTGGCCGGTGGAGACGTAGACGGGCTTGACACCGTCCTGCGTGCGCAGGGCGCGGCCCACGGTCTCGCCGCCGTCGACGAGGTCGGCGTGGCTGCCGCGGCCCGGGCCCAGGGCGTCGGGGTCGTACGAACCGATGAACGGCGTCTTGGCCACGCCCGCCGTGGGCAGCCCGGTGAGCACGCCCAGGTGGCAGGCGAGGCCGAAGCGGCGCGGGTGGGCCAGCCCGTGGCCGTCGCACAGCAGCAGGTCGGGGACGGCCTCCAGCCGGCGCAGCGCCTCCACCAGCACCGGCAGCTCGCGGAAGGCGAACAGCCCCGGTACGTAGGGGAAGCCGGTGGCCGCGGTGGCGGTGGTCCGCTCCACCACGCGCAGCTCCGCGGTGTCCACGACGACAACGGCGGCCGCCACCCGGTCGCCCGTGCCCCGGCCGTCGCCGGCGTAGGCGACGTCGAGCCCGGCGACCAGGCGCGGGGCGGCCGGCCCGGGACCGCGGTGGTCGGCCAGCGGGCGCAGCCGGTCCTGGAGTGCCAGGGCCTCGCCCTCGTCCCGCGGCCAGGCGTGGGGTACGTCGACGCGCACGGGGTCAGCCGTCCCGCCCGTCGCGGTCCGGGCCGTCGCGGTCCGGGCCGTCCTCCGGAGCGGCGTCCGCGTCGGCGGTCCCGGCGGTGCTGGCAGTGCTGGCGGTCCTGGCCGCAGCCTCGGCCGCGCGCAGGGCGGCGCGGTAGCGGCGGGCGGCGTCGCGCAGGGCGCGCTCCGGATCGAGGCCGGCCGACTGGGCGGCGGCGGCCTCGGCGAGCAGGTGGTCGCCGAGAGCGTCCTCGCCGGCGAGACCGGACACGGCGGCCGGAGCGGCCGGTTCCGTCGAAGCGGCCGGTTCCGTCGAAGCGGCCGGTTCCGTCGAAGCGGCCGGGGCGGCGGGCAGGGGCAGGCCGGCGGTGCGGGCGCGGCCGGCCAGCTTCGCGGCGAGTGCGAGCGCCGGGAGAGCGGCCGGCACCCCGTCGGTGACGGAGTCGCGCGCCTTCTCCTCGGCCTTCAGCCGCAGCCAGTTCTCCTGGACCTGCTCGGGGGTCTCGGCCACCTCGTCGCCGTAGACGTGCGGGTGGCGGTGGACGAGCTTGGCGACGAGCCCGGCGGCGACGTCGTCGATGCCGTACGGCGCCTCCGGGTCGTCCTCGGCGACGACGGCGTGGAAGAGGACCTGGAAGAGCACGTCGCCCAACTCCTCCCGGACCTCGGCGCGGTCGCCCGCCTCGATCGCCTCCAGCAGCTCGTACACCTCCTCGACGGCGTACGGGGCGAGGTCCTCGTGGGTGCGCCGGCTGCTCCACGGGCAGGCGTCGCGGATGGTCCGCATCACCTCGACGGCGTCGAGCAGGTGCGCCCCCGGCACGTCGTAGGAGCCGGGCAGCAGCTCCAGGTCGGGCATGGCGACCCGGCCGGAGCCACCGAGCCGGGACAGCTCGTCGGTGACGGCGCGGTCGGCGCCGCCGTCCGGCGGGAGGTAGACGACCGTGCGGCCGCCGGCGGTGGCGTCCACCAGCTCCTGCCCGGTGGGGTCGGCCGCCTCCACCGTGACGCCGGCCTCGGCGAGGTACGGCAGCTGCGGGTGGCCGGGGTCGGGGCACAGCACCCGGTCGGCCTCCCGCAGCACCTGCCAGGCCGCGAAGGACAGCAGGCCGGGAGCCACCCGGTGGCTCGTGGTGAGCAGCACCAGGCGTCCGGGGGCTGCCGCGTGCGCGTCGTGCGCGTCGTCCTCGTGGTTCACCCCTCGAACGTACCCCGACCGGGTGGCGCGCCGGTCAGGCGATCCCGGTGGCGGCCGCGCCGCTGCCGTCGCCCGCCGCGGCGACCTGCGTCTTGGTGACCAGCCACGGCTGCTTGTCCGGGCCGACGGAGGCGGTCTTCGCGTTCCAGGTGCCGTAGCGGGGGTTGATCCGCACGTGCAGGCCGCCCGCGGTCTTGTCCAGGGCCTTGTCGACGGCGGCCTCGGCACCGTCACTGCCGGGCTGGTAGCCCAGGGCGGTGGCGAGCTTGGCGAAGACGACCTGGTCGCGCAGGACGGTGTCCAGCCGGCCGGGCGCGATGCCCTGGCCCAGCATCTGCTGCTCGAACTGCTGCCGGCCGCCGAACTGCTGGTAGACCGCGTTCCGCTCCTGGTCCACCTCGCCGGCGGTGACGGTCACGCCGGCGTCGGCCGCGGCCCTGGCGAACACCTCGTCCTGCACCAGGCTGCTGAGCACGTGGGAGGGCAGCTGCGAGGTGCTGTCCATCGCCTGCGCCACCTGCGGGTCGGACTTCGCCGCCGACCGCAGGTCGCCCACCTGCGTCTGGAGGGTGGAGATGGTGATGCGGTGGTCGCCCACGACGGCCGCCGCCCCGGAGCGCTCCGGCCCCGAGCCGCACGCGGTCAGTGCGGGGGACGCCAGCAGCAGCGCGGCTGCGGCGATCGAGACGGCGGCGGTGCGACGGCGGACCATGGTGCCTCCCGGCGGGGAAAACTAGCCTCGCGTGCTGACGGTGGACGAGCCGTCACGAGGATATTGACCCCGACCCGCGGAGATCCAGCACTCGGCACGTGCCGAATCCTCCCGGGTGACGCCCGAAGGGTGCCGCGCGGCCCGGCGGGCGGTGCCCGGGCCGGCTCCGCGCCCCTGCTGGGGCCGACCGCTCAGGCCCGGTATCCGACGCCGGGCCTGGTGCCGGGCCGGCGGGCCGGTTCTCGTCCGCCGGCCGGACTCCGCCGGCGGCCGGCGTCACCCGCCGCACTGCCCGAGCATCGCCTGCTTGTCGGCCGCCGTCACCGGGAGGTCGTACTTCAGCGACACCTGGGCGACGCGCACCGCGTAGGAGCAGCGGATCTGCTTGTTGGGGGGCAGCCAGGTCGCGGGGCCCGAGTCGCTCTTGGACTCGTTCATCGAGCCGTCGACCGGGATCAGGTTGAGCGGGTCGTTGGCGATGTCCTCCCGCTTGCCCTTCGTCCAGTGCGCGGCACCCAGCTGCCAGTCGTAGGAGAGCGGCATCACGTGGTCGATCTGGACGGTGGTGGCGTGGGTCTTGCTCCAGTCGATCGTCTTGCCGGTGTAGGGGTCGTGGAGCGTCATGGTGGACACGACGCAGTTCGAGCCGCTGCGGTAGTGGACGTCCAGCCCGTCCCGTTTGAGCAGGTCGTTCCGCGTGTCGCAGCCGTTGTGCGCGAACGGGATGTCGCCCGGTGCCGAGTCCATCCACGCGTAGCCGAACTCGTCGCGGGTGTAGCCGGTCTTCGGGCCGCGTCCCTTCGTGGCCACCTTCTGGATCAGCGACCGGGCCCTGGCCTGGTCCGCGGACGAGGTGATCGCCGCGAGCCCGGCCTTCGTCCCGTCGGGATCGTCCAGCGGGCTCACGGCGTGGCCGTCGGGCGCGGCTTGGACGGCCGACTCGGAGGGCGCGCCGCTGACGCGCACGTGGACGTCCTTGCACCCGGTCAGCAGGAGCGAGGCACCGAGCATCGCGGTGGTCGCGAGGACGAGCGGCCGGGGCACCGGGCCGCGGCGGCCGCGGCCGGCGCCGGCCGCCTCCTTCCGGCGGTACCGGACGCGCGGACGTCCGGTCGTGGCCGCGTCGGTCCCGGCGGTCCCGGCGGGCGCCGCGGGCGCCGCGAGTGCCGCGAGTGCCGCCGGACGCGCGGGGGTTGTCGGTGTCAGCCTGTCCATCACCGCACCTCGGATCTGTCTGCGGGGCGCGGGTGTCGCGCCCCGTCCCTTCGGTGTCACTGACTCTGAACCTGCCCCAACCAGGCGAGAGTACGGCGGAGTTCGGAGGTGAACGGGTGGTGCGGCCCGTGCACGCGCTCCGCGTCGGACACCAGCGGGACCGGAATCTGCCGGACGGCGGCCCGCTCCCCCGTCGACAGCGGGACATGGCCGATGCGGCGCCGCGTCCCCGACGGAGTGCCGGACCGAGTCGGACGAGTCAGATGAGCCATACGATCATACGAGTCAGGCGAGATCATCTGGGCTGCGGACGGCGGTCGAGCCGGTTCGGACGGTTCAGCCGGGTTCCGGGGCAGTGCGTCGTGAACGCGTCGCGGGTTTGGGCGGACGGATCAGCGGCCGTCCGGAAGCCGACTCCCGGAGGAGGAACCGGACGGGCCGCGGCGGCGCGCAGACGGCCCTCCCGAGCGGCCACCGTCACGACGCACGGCGAGCCTAGCGGCCCGGCGGGGGTCCGCACCCGCCATCCCGCACAGCCTGTGGACAACTTCGCCCGCGGTCCGCGCGGGCCGCCGCGGAGCCCGCGCGGACCGGCCCGGCGGCGCCCGCCCCGCGCCCCTCGGGGCGGAGCGCCCGCGCACGTACCGCCCGGCGGCCCACCCTCCGCTGCCGCCCGAGTGCCGCCGCGCGGTCTCACGGGTCCCACCACGACAGCCTCGTCCCGTATCTTTTCCGGCAGACCCCGACCCGGCTGCCACTGGAGGACGACGATGGAGAAGGCCGAGGCGGTCTTCCCGGCGCAGGAGTCCAGGACCGCCGAGGGCGGAGCCGACGCCCGGCAGCAGGCCGGAGGCGCCCTCTCCAGGCTGCGGATGCCGGGCGCCCGACTGGACCCCTATCTCCTGGCGCTGGTCTTCCTCGCCGCCTACACGGCACTGTCCGTGACCCGTTACCGGCAGCTGCTCACGATGTCCTGGGACCTCGGGATCTTCGAGCAGGCCGTGAAGTCCTACGCCCACCTGCACGCCCCGGTGGCGGACCTGAAGGGCCCCGGGTTCAACATCCTGGGCGACCACTTCAGTCCGGTCACGGCGCTGATCGCGCCCTTCTACCGGGTCTTCCCGACGCCGGTGACGCTGCTGGTCGCCCAGGCCGTGCTGTTCGCGGTGTCCGTCATCCCCGTGACCAGGGTGTCCGGGCTGCTGCTGGGGCGGGGCCGCGGGCTCGCCGTCGGGGTGGCGTACGCGCTGTCGTGGGGGGTGCAGCGGGCGGTCCAGTTCGACTTCCACGAGATCGCCTTCGCGATGCCGCTGCTGGCCTTCTCGCTGGAGGCGGTGCTGCGCCGGCGGTGGGCACCGGCGATGTGGTGGGCGGTGCCGCTGGTCTTCGTCAAGGAGGACATGGGCGTCACGGCCGCGGCGATCGGCGCGATCGTGTGGTGGCGCACCCGCGAGGAACGGGACGCCGCCGCGGAGGCGGTGGAGGCGGGCCCGGACGCCGCCTCCGAGGACGGGCACGAGAAGGACCCGGAAGACGGCGGGGCCTCGGACGGCCCGACCTCCCCGGCACGCGAACGGCTCACCGACGCGCTGCGCTACGGCCCCTGGGCGATCGGCCTGGCCGGTTTCGGTGTCGCCATGTCGGCGCTGGCCTTCGGTGTGATCATCCCGGCGTTCAACTCGACGGGCGGCTACGACTACTGGAACAAGCTCAGCGGCGACGGCGCCCCCATGCCGGGCCACATCCCGTTGTGGACGGCCGTGCACACCCTGCTGTGGGTGCTGCTGCCGACCAGCGGCCTGCTGGCGCTGCGCTCGCCGCTGATCGTCGCCGCACTGCCCACCCTGGGCTGGCGGTTCGTCTCCCACGACGACCACTACTGGGGCACCGACTGGCACTACAGCGCCGTCCTGATGCCGGTGGTGGTGCTGGCCATGGTGGACGCGGCGGCCTCCTGCCGCACCAGCCCCCGCGCCTGGCTGCGGTCGTACGCCTCCGGGGTGCCCGCGGCGGTGGCCGGCGCCGCGCTCGCGCTGACGCTCACCATGCCGCTGGCCGCGCTGGCGCACTCCGGCACCTACACCGTCGACGCCCGGACCAGGGCGATCGAGCACGCCCTCGCCCAGATCCCCGACGGCGCCACCGTGGAGGCGAACGTCGGGCCGATCAGCCACCTGGTGGACCGCACCACGGTGTACTGGGTGGGCGACACCAAGACGGTCGTCCCGCAGTACATCGCGATCGACAACATCTCGGGCTGGGCCGGCGACCCGGTGACGTACGCCAAGCAGCTGCACCCGACGGCGGCGTACAGCCAGGTCGCCTCCGTCCAGGGCTACGTCGTCCTCAAGCGCACCGGCTGACCGCGCCCGGTGTCCGGGCGCACAAGGACGTCAGCTCCTCAGGACGGCCGGCCGGACGGTCAGCTCGTCGGATAGTCGACGTACGCGAAGCGGCGGCCGTCCGGTGCCCAGCTGTTGACGTTGAGGCTTCCCTGGCCGCCGTTGAACGCCAGCAGGTCGCGGTGGCCGCCGCCGTCCGGGGTGGTGAGCCGGAGCAGGACGTCCTGGTCGGCCGGGTGCCCCAGGGTGCCCGGCGGGAAGCTGATGTAGAGCAGGTGCCGGCCGTCGGGCGAGGGGTGCGGGAACCAGTTGACGCGCTCGTCGCCCGTGAGGCGGGTCGGTTCGGAGCCGTCGGGGCGCATCCGGAACAGCTGGGCGTGTCCGGGGGCGGCGGCGCCGTGCTCGGAGTTGAAGTACAGCCACTCGCCGTCGGGGCTGAACTCCGGCCCGTCGGCGGGCGCCGGGGTGTCGGTGAGGCGGGTGTCGGGGCCGCCCGCGGCCGGCACGGTGAAGATGTTGCGGTAGCCCCACTCGTCCCCGTTCCAGGGCTCCACTCCCACGTAGGCGAGGGTGCCGCCGTCGGGCGAGACACCGTGCAGGAAGTGCCGGAAGGGCCCGGGCCGGTGGTCGTTGGTGACCCGGCGGGCGGCACCGCCCCCGAAGGGGACGGCGTGGATGTGGCCGTCGCCGGCCGACAGGTAGATGGTGGCGCCGTCGGGCGAGATCACGTGGTCGTTGTTGGCGTCGGTGATGCCGCCGGCGTCGATCAGCTCGGGCCCGGCGCCGTCCCCGGGGGCCGGGTCGGCGGGTATCCGGAAGAGCAGACCGTCGTGGTTGTAGAGCAGCCAGCGGCCGTCCGGGGACCAGTTGGGGGCCTCCAGGGCGGTGCCGGCGGTCTCGTGGACCACCCGCGGCTCCCCGCCGTCGATGTCGGCGACCAGCAGCCTGGCGCGTTGGCCGGGGGCGAGCGGCCGAATGTTCGTCCCGGTTCCGGTGATCGTCACACCGGCACACTAACGCGCCGGCCCAAGGACGGAAGGGAGTCGGCCGACGGGGGGCGGACCGGCGCCCGGGCCGGGGAGCGCCCCGGAGGCCGCCCGCCGGAGGTCGCCACCCGCCCTCGCCGGCTCAGCCGCCGAGCACCGTCGTCAGGAACTCCGCCGTCCACTGGAGCAGTTCACGCCCCACCACCGGCTTGCCGCCGATCCGCGCCGTGGCCGGGCGGGGCACCATCAGCTGCCGGGTCGCCGGCTTGAGGACGGAGCGCGGGTAGATCCGCTGGAGCCGCAGCTCCTGCGACTCGCGCAGCTCCACCGGCCCGAAGCGCACGTTGGAGCCCTGGAGGGTGATGTCGGCGACGCCGACCCTGCGGGCCAGGATGCGCAGCCCGGCCACCAGGAGCAGGTTCTCGACCGGCTCCGGCAGCTTGCCGTAGCGGTCGGCCAGCTCCTCGCGGACGGCGGCGATGTCCTCCTCGGAGCCGGCCGCCGCGATCGCGCGGTAGGCCTGGAGCCGCAGCCGCTCGCCGGGCGCGTAGTCGTGCGGGACGTGGGCGTCCACCGGCAGCTCGATCTTCACCTCCAGCAGCTCCTCCTCCGGCTCGCCGCCGCCCTCCAGCGAGGCGCGGTAGTCCGCCACCGCCTCGCCGACCATCCGCATGTACAGGTCGAAGCCGACCCCGGCGATGTGGCCGGACTGCTCGCCGCCCAGCAGGTTGCCGGCGCCGCGGATCTCCAGGTCCTTCATCGCCACGTACATGCCGGCGCCCATCTCGGTGTGCTGGGCGATGGTGGCCAGCCGCTCGTGCGCGGTCTCGGTGAGCGGCTTCTCCGGCGGGTACAGGAAGTAGGCGTAGCCGCGCTCGCGGGAGCGGCCGACCCGGCCGCGCAGCTGGTGCAGCTGGGACAGGCCGAAGGTGTCGCCGCGCTCCACGATGAGGGTGTTGGCGTTCGAGATGTCGATGCCGGACTCCACGATGGTGGTGGACACCAGCACGTCGGCCTTCTTCTCCCAGAAGTCGACGACGACCTGTTCCAGCTGGGACTCCCCCATCTGCCCGTGCGCGGTGACGATCCGCGCCTCGGGGACGATGGCGCGCAGCCGGGACGCGGCCCGGTCGATGGACTCCACCCGGTTGTGGATGTAGAAGACCTGGCCCTCGCGCAGCAGTTCGCGGCGGATCGCCGCTCCGATCTGCTTCTCCTCGTACGGTCCGACGAACGTGAGCACCGGGTGGCGCTCCTCGGGCGGGGTGGTGATGGTGGACATCTCCCGGATGCCCGTCACCGCCATCTCCAGGGTGCGCGGGATGGGGGTGGCGGACATGGTGAGCACGTCCACGTTGGCCCGCAGCTTCTTCAGCTGCTCCTTGTGCTCGACGCCGAACCGCTGTTCCTCGTCGACGATCACCAGGCCGAGGTCCTTGAAGCGGGTCTCGGACGCGAAGAGCCGGTGGGTGCCGATGACGACGTCGACCGACCCGTCGCGCAGCCCTTCGAGTACGGCCTTGGCCTCGGTGTCGGTCTGGAACCGGGACAGCGCGCGGACGTTCACCGGGAACTGCGCGTACCGCTCGGAGAACGTGCCGAAGTGCTGCTGCACCAGCAGCGTGGTGGGCACCAGCACCGCGACCTGCTTGCCGTCCTGGACGGCCTTGAAGGCGGCGCGCACCGCGATCTCGGTCTTGCCGTAGCCGACGTCGCCGCACACCAGGCGGTCCATCGGCACGGACTTCTCCATGTCCGCCTTGACCTCGCCGATGGTGGTGAGCTGGTCGGGCGTCTCCGCGTACGGGAAGGCGTCCTCCAGCTCGCGCTGCCACGGCGTGTCGGACCCGAAGGCGTATCCGGGCGCGGCCATCCGCGCCGAGTAGAGCCGGATCAGGTCGGCGGCGATCTCCTTGACCGCCTTCTTGGCCCGCGCCTTGGTCTTGGTCCAGTCCGCGCCGCCGAGCCGGTGCAGCGAGGGGGCCTCGCCGCCGACGTACTTGGTGACCTGCTCCAGCTGGTCGGTGGGCACGAAGAGGCGGTCGCCGGGCTGGCCGCGCTTGGCCGGGGCGTACTCCACCACCAGGTACTCGCGGGTGGCGCCCTGTACGGTGCGCTGCACCATCTCCACGTACCGGCCGACGCCGTGCTGCTCGTGGACGATGTAGTCGCCGCCGGCGAGGGTGAGCGGGTCGATGGTCTTGCGGCGCCGGGAGGGCATGCGGCCCATGTCCTTGGCGGTGGACCGCTGCCCGGACAGGTCGGTCTCGGTGAGCACCACGACGCGCAGCACGGGGTCGGTGAAGCCGTGCTCGATCGACCCGGTGGCCACGTGGACCACCGACGGCGCCAGCGGCTCCCCCGCCGGCAGGTCCACGGCCGCCCGGGCCGGAATGCCCTCGGTACCCAGCACCTCCACCAGCCGGGAGGCCGGCCCGTGGCCCTCGGTGACGTAGACGGCGCGCCAGCCCTCGGCCAGCCAGCCCTTGGTGTCGGCCAGGGCGCGGGCGGTGTCGCCGCGGTAGAGCTCCGGGGAGCGCATGCCCAGGCGCAGCGTGTCGCCGAACTCCAGCTCCGGGCCGGGCGACCGGTCCGGGGCACCGGCCGCCTCGTCGGCGGCGAACGGGCTCACCGACCACCACGGCAGGCCCAGCTCGCGGGCGTGGTCGCGCACCTCGGCGATGGAGCGCAGGCTGGCGGCGCCGAGGTCGACGGGGGCCTGGCCGCCGTCGGCGGAGGCGGCCCAGGACGCCTCGAGGAACTCCCGCGAGGTGGCCACCAGGTCGGCGGCCCGGGTGCGTACCCGCTCCGGGTCGCAGACGACCGCCATGGCGCCGGCCGGCAGTACGTCGAGCAGCAGCTCCATCTCGTCGACCAGCACCGGCGCCAGGGACTCCATGCCCTCGACGGCGATGCCCTCGGCGATCTTGCCGAGCAGCTCGTCCAGCTCCGGGTGGGCGGCGGCCAGCTCCGCGGCGCGCGCCCGGACGTCGGGGGTCAGCAGCAGCTCGCGGCAGGGCGGCGCCCACAGGCCGTGCTCGGCGACTTCGAGGGAGCGCTGGTCGGCGACCTTGAAGTACCTGATCTCCTCGACCTCGTCGCCCCAGAACTCGATCCGCAGCGGGTGCTCCTCGGTGGGCGGGAACACGTCGAGGATGCCGCCGCGCACCGCGAACTCGCCGCGCTTCTCCACCAGCTCGACCCGCGCGTACGCGGCGGCCGCCAGCTTCTCGACGACCTCCCCCAGGTCGGCGCTCTGGCCGCCGGCCAGGGCCACCGGCTCCAGGTCGCCCAGCCCCTTGACCTGCGGCTGGAGCACCGAGCGCACCGGCGCCACGACGACCCGCACAGGACCGGCCGCGACATCGCCGGCGGAGGGGTGGGCCAGCCGCCGCAGCACCGCCAGGCGGCGGCCGACGGTGTCGCTGCGCGGGGAGAGCCGTTCGTGCGGCAGCGTCTCCCACGACGGGAACTCCGCCACCGAGTCCGGCTCCAGCAGGGTACGCAGCGCGGCGGCCAGGTCCTCGGCCTCCCGGCCGGTCGCGGTCACCGCGAGGACGGTCCGCCCGGCGCGGGCGGCGAGCGCGGCGATGGCGAGCGGGCGGGCGGCCGGCGGCCCGACCAGATCCACGTGGGGGCGGGCACCGGAGGCGGCCGCCTCGACCGCCTCGGCGAGGGCGGCATCCTCGACGACGATGTCGACCAGACCGTTCAGGCTCATCAGATTCCTCAGGTTTTCCGACCGGGAGCGTCCGGGAGGAAGGGGCAGGCGGTGCGGAGTGAGTGGACGGGGACGGGCGGACAGGAGACGGGGACGCGGACGGGGACGGATGCCGGCAGGACGGCACGCGGGCACGGACCGGGCCGCACGGCGAAGGCACCTGGCCGGAGCCTTCCGCCACCCCGCCCCGAACAGCGCCGGAGCCGGGCCGGACCCGCCCGGTCGCGCGCCCTCGGGGGCGAACGCGGACCACCCGACACGTGGAACGGGCCGGGTTCACCCAGCCTACGACGTGGCGGTGACAGGCACCGCCCGGACGGGCACGCGGGCCCGGCGGGGCGCGCCGTGGCTGTCGGGCTGCCCGGATCCTGTCGGCCGGCACGTGGAACCGCGGGCGGGAGCCGGAACGTGTCGATGACAGAAACGGAACGGCACTGTGTCGAACCGAAGAACATCGGTCGAACCGAAAAACAGCCGAAGACCAACCGAAGACCAACCGAAGAGCAACTGAAGACCAACCGAAGAGCAACTGAAGAGCGGGGAGGGGCATTGCACAGCAGGCGAAGAGTCCCGGAGCACGCGGGAACCCACCGGAGGTGGGCGGCCGCGGTGGCCGCGGTCGCGGCGGGGGCGCTGTCCCTGGGCGGTGTCGCGCAGGCGGCGCCTGCCGGGGGCGGCGGAGCCGCCGGCCGGGCGGAGAGCGGAGCGGACGCCCACCAGGCGCTCCAGCAGGACTTCGCGGCGGCCGCGAAGGAGTTCCACGTGCCCGAGGGCGTGCTGCTGGCGGTGGCGTACCACCAGTCGCTGTGGGACACCCACGGCGGGAAGCCGAGCACGACCGGCAACTACAACGTGATGGGCCTGACCCACGTGGACGCGGCGGCCCTGGCCGCGGCCGCCCCCGAGACCGACGAGCGGGGCCTGGGCGGCACCTCCACGGGCACCGCCGCCAGGGCCGCCAAGGCCGGGAGCACGAGCACCGGGGGCACCGGCGACACGGCCGCCTACCGCACCCTGGACGCCGCCGCCGAGCTCATTGGCCGCTCGCAGGCGCAGTTGCGCGGCGACGCCGCGCAGAGTGTGCGCGGCGGGGCGGCGCTCCTGGCGCGCTACGAGAAGCAGCTCGCCGGCTCCCTGCCGGCCGACCCCGGTGCCTGGTACGCGGCGGTGGCCCGCTTCAGCCAGTCCACGGACGCGCAGGGCGCCGCGCAGTACGCCGACCGGGTGTACGCCACCCTGAAGGCGGGCGCCGCCCGCGTCACGGACGACGGCCAGCAGGTCACCCTGGCCGCCGAGCCGGCGGTGGTGCCGCAGACCGCCACCGTCGAGGAGCTGAAGCTGCCCTCGGCTACGGCCGAGGCGCAGGCGGAGACCGCGGCGGGCGGCACCGCCGCCACCCCGGCGGCCACCCCGGCCCCGGAGTGCCCGTCCGGCCTGACCTGCAACTTCGTTCCGGCCGCGTACAAGCAGAACAGCGCCACCGACAAGTCGAAGTACGGGAACTACGACATCGCGAACCGGCCGGCCGACGGCGACGCGATCAAGTACATCGTCATCCACGACACCGAGGGCAGCTACAGCGGCTCGCTCGCGCTGTTCCAGGACCCGACGAAGCTGGCCACCCCGCACTACATCGTGCGCTCCTCCGACGGGCTGGTCACCCAGCTCGTGCAGACCAAGAACGTGGCCTGGCACGCGGGGAACTACTACGTCAACGCCCACTCGATCGGCATCGAGCACGAGGGCGTCGCCGTGGACGGGGCGTCCTGGTACAGCGAGTCGATGTACGAGTCCTCGGCCGCGCTGGTCCGCTACCTGGCGGCGAAGTTCAACGTGCCGCTGGACCGGCAGCACATCATCGGCCACGACGACGTGCCGTCGCCGCAGACCGCGCAGCTGACCGCGATGCACTGGGACCCGGGGCCGTTCTGGAACTGGTCGCACTACATGGACCTGCTCGGCGCCACGCCGGGTGGCGGGGGCACCCCGATCGTCGGCGGCGAGGTCACCATCGACCCGCCGTTCACCTCCGCCAACGAGCCGGCCCTCACCGGCTGCTCCAGCGGCACCTGCTCGGCGCAGCCGGCCAGCTTCGTCTACCTGCGCACGTCCCCGTCCGCCACGGCGGCGCTGATCGGGGACTCGGTGATGGCCGGGCTGAAGGTCGCCAACGGCAGTACGCAGGCCGCTGACGTCACCGACAAGGCGGTCGCCGGGGAGAGCTTCGTCGTGGCCGGCGTCCAGGGTGACTGGACGGCGATCTGGTACGGCGGGCAGAAGGCCTGGTTCTACAACCCGGGCGGCGTCAACGCGGTGGCCAACGGCAACACCGCGCGCCACGTCGTCACCCCGGCCGGCGGCAGCGCGGTACAGGTGTACGGGCGGGCCTACCCGGAGGCCTCGGCCTACCCGTCGGTGATCGCCGACGTGGCCACCGAGGACACCCAGGTGGTGGCGCCCCTGGGCTACACCATCCCGGCCGGCCAGTCCTACGTCGCCGACGACCCGGTGACCTCGGACTACTACTACGCGAAGAACATCGACCAGAGCGCCCCGGGCGACCAGACCCGGGTGGTGGGCACCACCGTCTACTACCCGATCCGGTACAACCACCGGCTCGGCTTCGTCAAGGCCGCTGACGTGACGGTGGGCAGCGCGGCGGTACCGCCGGCGGGCACGTTCACCCCGGTCGGCCCCACGCGCATCATGGATACCCGCAACGGCACCGGCGTCGCCAAGGCGGCGGTGGGCGCGGGCAAGTCGGTCGTGCTCCAGGTCGCCGGCAAGGGCGGCGTGCCGTCCAGCGGGGTCACCGGCGTCGTCATGAACGTCACCGCGGTCGGCCCGACGGCCGCCGGCCACGTGGACGTCTACCCGGACGGCTCGCCCGCCCCGATCACCTCGAACCTCAACTTCCCGGCCGGGCGCACCATCGCCAACCTGGTGGTCGTCCCGGTCACCGACGGCAAGGTGGACCTGCGCAACGCGCTCGGCAGCGTCAACCTGCTCGCGGACGTGGTCGGCTACTACACCGCGTCGGACGCGGGGTCGAGGTTCGACCCGGTCGGCCCGACCCGGATCATGGACACCCGCAACGGCACCGGCGTCGCCAAGGCACCGGTGCGCGCGGGCACGTCGGTGGCGCTCCAGGTCACCGGCGGCAGCACCGGCATCCCCGCGAGCGGGGTGAAGGCCGTGGTCATGAACGTCACCGCGGTCCGGCCGACCACGGGCGGCTACCTGTCCGTCTACCCGGACGGCAGCGCCCGTCCCGCCACCTCCAGCATCAACTTCGTGTCGGGCACCACGATCCCGAACCTCGTCGTGGTGCCGGTCGTCGACGGCAAGGTGGACTTCTACAACTCCGCCGGCAGCGTCGACGTGCTCGCCGACGTCACCGGCTACTACGCGGCCACCGGCTCGGTGTTCCACTCCACCGGCCCGACCCGGATCATGGACACCCGCAACGGCACCGGCGGCCTCAAGGGCGCCGTGGCCGCGGGGAAGACCGTCACCCTGAAGGTGGCCGGGCACGGCGGCCTGCCCGCGAGCGGGGTGACGGCCGTGGTCATGAACGTCACCGCCGTCGGTCCGACGACGGGCGGCTACGTGATCGTCTACCCGGACGGCACCACGCGCCCGAACACCTCGAACCTCAACTTCCCGGCCAAGCAGACCATCCCGAACCTGGTGGTGGTCCCGGTGGTGGACGGGTCGGTGGCGTTCTACAACTCGGCGACGAGCGTCAACCTGCTGGCTGACATCACGGGGTACTACACCGCCTGACCTATAGGGGCCTGTTCCCGCCCGACCTATAGAGCACGTTCCCGCCTGGCGTCCTAGGGAGGCCAGGCGGGGACGCGCTCAGGGAAGCGGGCACGAAGGCGCCCGGCCGGGGAACCGGCCGGGCGCCTTCGCTGTGCGCGGACACCGTGTCCGGGCTGTCAGTCCGTGGCGATCGCGTTGAGGACGTTCATCCGTGCCGCCCGGAAGGCCGGCAGGACGGCGGCCAGCAGGCCCACCACGGCGGAGGCGACGAAGACGGTGGCGATCGTCGTCCACGGTATGCGCAGGATGCCCAGGCCCGAGGAGGCCAGCACGTGCTGGGCGGTGGAGCCCCAGCTCAGGCCGAGCCCCAGGCCGACCAGCGCGCCGAAGAGGGCGATGACCACCGACTCCAGCCGGATCATCCGGCGCATCTGGCGGCGGGAGGTGCCGATGGCCCGCATCAGGCCGATCTCCCGGGTCCGCTCGACCACCGACAGCGCCAGGGTGTTGACCACGCCGAGCACCGCCACGATGATCGCCAGCGCCAGCAGCGCGTAGATCATGTAGAGCAGCTGGTCGACCTCGCCCTTGATCAGGCTCTTGTAGTCGGCCTGGTCGCGGACGTCGATCTGCGGGTAGTCGTGGGTGACCGCCTTGAGGGAGGCGTACGCCTCCTTCTCCTTGCCGTGGACGGCGACGCCGAAGACCATGAAGTCGTGCGGCATCGCCGTGGCGGGCAGGTAGCGGCGGGCCGTGTCGATGTCGGTGAACAGGGTGCCGTTCTCGATGGTGGAGTCGTCGCTGGTGATCGCGGCGAGCCGCAGCGAGGCCGTACGGCCGCCGACGAACGCGACCTTGAGCCGGTCGCCGAGCTTCAGGTGGTTGTCCTCGGCGAACTTCTGCGGCACGGACATCGCGTCCCTGCCGTAGGCGTCCGACAGCTTGCCGGCGGTGGTGTCCAGCCGCACGTCGTCGGCGTAGGTGGCCTGGGCGGCGCTGATGTCGTCCTTGACCTGCTTGCCGGACGGGGTGGTGATGACCGTGTTGACGATCGTGTAGTCGGTGAAGTGGGCGATGTCCTTGGCGGACTTGACGGCCTTCTCCGCGGCCGGGGTGAGCGGCATGCTCCCGCTGCTGCCGGTCTGGATGATGAAGTCGGCGCCGACGGACTTGTCGAGCTGGTCGCTGGCGGAGGCCACCATGGACGAGCCGACCACCGACATACCGGCCACCAGCGCCAGTCCGATCATCAGCGCGGAGGCGGTCGCACCGGTCCGGCGGGGGTTGCGCAGGGCGTTGCGCTCGGCGAGCCGGCCCATCGGCCCGAAGAACCGCAGGCTGACCGCGCTGACCGCGCGGACCACCACCCTCGCCAGCAGCGGGCCGACGATCACGAAGCCGACCAGGGTGAGCAGGACGCCCAGGCCCAGCAGGCTGCCGCCCGAGGACGCCCGGTCCGCCTGGGCGGCGCCCACCAGCGCCGCCGCGCCGGCGGCGCAGACCAGTACGCCCAGCACGGTGCGGACCAGGCCCGTGCGGCCGTCGGCGGTGGTGCCGGCGTCGCGCAGCGCGGCCATCGGGGAGATCCTCCCGGCCCGCCGGGCGGGGATGTAGGCCGACAGGACGGTGACCAGCACGCCGACGGCCAGACCGACCACCGGGGTGGTCGCCTTGACGGTCAGCTGGGAGGCGTCCAGGTGCATGCCGGCCTTGCCCATGAGCTTCATCAGGCCGACGGCCAGTCCGATGCCGCCGCCGATGCCGGCGACCGAGCCGACCGTGCCGAGCATGACCGCCTCGATCAGCACCGAGCGGTTGACCTGGCGGCGGCTGGCGCCCAGCGCCCGCATCAGGCCGATCTCCCGGGTGCGCTGGGCGACCAGCATGGAGAAGGTGTTGACGATCAGGAAGACGCCCACCAGGACGGCGATCCCCGCGAAGCCGAGCATCGCGTACTTCAGGAAGCCGAGGAAGCCGACCTCGTCCTTGTCCTTCTTGGTGGTCTCGGCCGCCGTGTCCACGGTGTAGCCGTGGCCGACGGCCGCCGTGACGTTCTCCTTGAGCTGCCGGTCCGTCACCCCCTTGGCGGCGGTCAGGCCGTAGCCGGTGTAGGCGTCGGTGGTGCCCAGCAGCCGGCGCTGCGCGGTGGTCGTGTCGATGTAGACGACGGCCGCGCCGGGGTTGGTGGACCTGAAGGTGACGATGCCGGTGAGGGTGACCCGGAAGTCGCCCGGCTCCGCGATGACCCGCAGCGTGTCGCCGATCCTGAGGTGCTTGGCCTTGGCGGTGTCGGCGTCGACGACCGCGTCGGCGGGCCCCTGCGGCAGGTGGCCGGAGGACAGGCGCACCGCCTTGGTCTCCGTGGAGTCCCAGTTGCTGACGATGGTCGGCGCGCCCGTGGAGGCGCCGATGCTGTCGTTGTGCGCGTCGGCGACGGTGACGTCCTCGCTGGTGACGTCCGGCACCGAGGCGGCGACGTCGCCGACCCGGGCCAGCCGGTGCTGGAGCGAGGCCGGCACGGTCTGCGGCAGACCGGTGGCCTGGCGGTCCTTGACCTCCTTGGCGCTCACCGTCACGTCGGAGGCGGTGGAGCCGAAGAGCCGGTCGAAGGTCGAGGTCATGGTGTCGGTGAACACCAGGGTGCCGCAGATGAAGCCGACGGACAGCAGGACGGCGACGCCCGACAGGGCCATGCGGCCCTTGTGCGCGAAGAAGTTGCGCACCGAGGTCCTGAGGACGGTCACGAGGTCCTCCCGCGGCCGTCGAAGGACTTCATGCGCTCCAGGACGGTCGCGGCCGTGGGGTCGGCCATGTCGTCGACGATCCGGCCGTCGGCGAGGTACAGCACGCGGTCCGCGTAGGAGGCGGCGACCGGGTCGTGGGTGACCATGACGATGGTCTGGCCGAGTTCGTCCACCGAGCGGCGCAGGAAGCCCAGCACCTCGGCGCCGGCCCGCGAGTCGAGGTTGCCGGTCGGCTCGTCGCCGAAGATGATCTCGGGCCGGGCGGCCAGCGCCCGGGCGACGGCCACCCGCTGCTGCTGGCCGCCGGAGAGCTGGCTGGGACGGTGCTTGAGCCGGCCGCCGAGGCCGACGGTCTCCACCACCCGGTCCATCCAGTCCCGGTCGACCCTCCGGCCGGCGATGTCCATGGGCAGCGTGATGTTCTCCGCCGCGTTGAGCGTCGGGAGCAGGTTGAAGGACTGGAAGATGAAGCCGATCTTGTCCCGGCGCAACCGGGTCAGCCTCTTCTCCTTCAGCCCGGTGATCATTGTCCCGCCGATCCAGATGGAGCCCTCGGTGACGGTGTCGAGCCCTGCCAGGCAGTGCATCAGCGTGGACTTGCCGGACCCCGAGGGGCCCATGATCGCGGTGAACCGGCCGCGGACGATGTCGACGTCCACCGCGTCGAGCGCGACCACCCGCGTCTCGCCGGCGCCGTACGCCTTGGTCACCGAGCGGCCGGCTGCGGCTACGGCCGAACGTTCTCCGCTGCCCCCGGCTGTGGGAACCGTCATAGCCGTCGTCACTTCGTCTCCCGTTGTGGTGGTGTCAGTGGTCGTGTCAGTGCTGGCGCGCCCTGCGGCGCTTCGGTGCGGGCCCGCGTGCCGTGCCGGCCTGCCTGCGTGCTCATCAGCCTGCCGGTCCGGCGGCTGCCGGACGATGGGGGCGTTCTCCGTCTTCGAGGGGGGTTTTCCCCACCCTCCGACGTGACGCCTGTCCCACCACACGACCGTAGGTTCGGCGCGGCGACCGAACGTCATCCGCCGGTACGAACCGGGGCATGACGAAAGTGGGTGGCGCCCCTTAGGGGTCCGTGAGGCCGGGCGGAGCCACACGTCAGGGGCGTACTCGGGGGAGCGCGCGGCTGCCGTGGAGGGATCGGCGCCGGGTCGTCCGGACGGCGTAGGGGGGCGGCGGGGCGACCCGCCGCCGACAGCCCGTCAGGCGCGGGACCGCAGGACGGCGACACCGGCGTCGAGGGCGGCCTCCAGGCGGGTCGACCGCCCGGGCCGGAGAAGGATCGACACGTCGGTCGGCCTGGATCCGGCGCCCCTGGCCCGCCGGGCCACCGGCTGCGCTGGGGTCTTCACGGCAGCGGCCGGCTGCGGCACCGGGGCCTTCACGGGCCCCTGAGGGGCCGTCACCGAGACCTCAGGGGCCGTCGGCCCGGGGCCCGCGGGCGCGAGGGGCCGCAGAGGGAGTCGAGGTCGGCACACCCGGGCGCCGTGGTCTCAGCCGAGGGTGAGCCGCACCATCCGGCCGCCGCCGACCAGGACCGTCAGGGCGTGGTCGATGTCCGAGCCGGCGTACCAGTCGCCGGTGTGGTCGACGGCGTAGACGCGGCCCTCGGCGTCGATGGCGAGCAGCGCCCCGGTGCCGGGCTCCTCACCCAGCGGGCTGATCTCGGTCTCCAGGGCGCGCCCCAGGTCGCCGAACGTGCGCGCCAGATGCAGACCGCGCAGCGGATCGACCACCACCCCGCCGGGGGCGACCAGCCGCCCCGGCCCGGTGGCCGGCGGGATCTCCAGGCCGCCGAACTCCGCCCACGCCTCGACCGCCGCGGGGAACACCGCGTGCCGGTGGCCACCGGGCGAGACATGGGCGCGCAGCCCGTCCGCCCACTCCTCGGCCAGCTTGATGTCCCAGCGGCCGGGCCGCCAGCCGGCCTCCCGCAGGGCCGCGTCGACACCGGCGGGGAACCGTGTGCTCGCCGCCATCCCCGCGCTCACGCGCGCTCCGTGCCCGGGTCGAACGGACGCACCCCGAAGTGCGCGAGCAGTGAGGCGCAGGAGCGGCAGGGCGGCGCGTAGGAGCCGTGCGCGGGGTCGCCGTCCTCGCGTATCCGCCGGGCGGTCAGCCTGGCCCCGCGCAGCGCCTTGCGGGCCTCGCTCTGGGTGAGCGGCCGGCGGGAGGCGCGCTTGCCGCGCGTCGCCTCCACCGCGGCCAGGTGGCGCGAGAGCAGAACCGGTTCCGGACAGCGCCCGGCGAACCGCTCGCGCTGGCCCACCGGGAGCGCGTCCAGGAACTCCTGGACGATGGCGTGCAGGACGGGCGGTTGCTCGCCCTTGGCACCCGTGCAGGTGAGCACCTCGTCACGGACGGACAGGGCGGCGGCCACCGCGGGCAGGATGCCGTCCCTGCGGTGGCGCAGCACCGGTGGCCCGAGCGGGTCGGCGACCGCGCTCCAGCTCAGGCGCGGGTCCGAGGCGCCCGCCCTCTGTAGGTGAGTTGTCATCTCTCCTGATCGTCCCTCCGTCCGCCGAGGCCGGCGGTCACTCCCCCGTCATGCCGGATCAGATTGCCAAACCCGGCGTCGGATGGGGAAGCGGGACGCGGCGCGGCGGGCCCTGTGTGTGGGCCTTGTCACCGTCCTGTGACGGCCAGACGTACACATGGACACGCTGAGCGCACAGGTGTACGCACTCCGGTAGAACGGTTCCGGCCACGCACCGGCTGCCGGGGGCGGGGCGCCAAGCACCGGACGGCGCCTCCTGGGGACCGGCGTTCGGCCGGAAGGGGCACAGGAGAAGGGGCACAGGAGGAGGCACCGGAAGGCACCGGCAGAGGCACCGGTGGTCGGGAGCCCCGCAAGGACGACGGCTTCAACCGGCCCCAGGGCCCTGGTCACCGGCGACGACGTACCGGGCCGGGGTGGCCCGGACGGCCGCCCGCCACGGACGGCGCGGCGCGGGACCGGTCCTGTGCGCGGTGCGCCGCAGGAGGCGGACCGGGCCCCACCGCCCCACGGGTGCCGTAGAGTCGCGCGGCAACGGGCGGCCGTCCGCGTGGGCCGTACGGGCCGCGCCGCGTCAGGAGCGGCCCGACAGGCGCCGGACGTCCGCCGGGCCGGGCCCGCTCACGGACAACAGGGGTGCGTACAGATGCGGATACGTGCAGGCAGCCGCCTACTCGCCGGTAACCGGGGAGCGTTGGCCACGTCCCTGGTCCTGCTGCCGGCCCTGGCGCTGACCGCGGCCTGCGGCGCCAAGAAGCCGGACACCCCGGCCCAGCGGCTGGTCCACGCGATGCTGGGCTCCAAGGACGTGCCGCAGGTGAAGGCGGTCCCCTCCACCGCCTCCAACCAGTTGCTCGGCGACGCGCAGAAGGCCGACAAGGCCGAGTGCCAGCCGATGGCCGACCAGTGGAGCACCAAACCGTCCCGCCACACCCCGCAGGTCTACACAGGCGGCGTCCTCACCGACACCGCGGCGACGGACCCCAACGCCAAGGAGATCACCCTGGAGGTCCTGGCCACCTACAAGCCCGGCGAGGCCCGCCAGGTGCTCGACGCCCTCACCTCGGCGCTGCGCGCCTGCCACGGCTACACGACGGTACGCAACGGCACCACCACCCACTTCACCGTCGTCGCGCACCCGGCGTCCGGCGCGCCGCTGGGCGACCAGCAGGTGTCGTACTCCGTCACCGACCCGGCGCTGGGCGCCCAGGGCACGGTGCTGGTCACGGTGGTGAGGGTCGGCGACAGCACCGCCGCGTACGAGACGGTGCGCGCCGACCACAGGACCGCCGTGCTGCGTCCCGCGATCCCGTTGAAGCAGAGCGCGAAGCTGCGCGAGCAGGAGTCGCGCTGACGAACCGTCGCCATCCGGGCGGCCCCGAGGCCCCCCGCCCGGCCGGGACCGCGACGGGTGCGCACGGGTTGTCCACAGGGTCGGACCGGGCCGTTCTTGAGCCGTGCCGGACCCCCTAGGCTGTGGTTCGTCAGCTCGCACGCAGCAGGGGGCAACCGCCATGACGACAGGCCCGCAGGGGTTGGGAGCACCTCCGGGACCCGCGGCCTCGGGGCATCCCGTGCCGCCCAACGCCGCCTACGCCGGACAGGTCGTGCACTTCCCCGACCCGGTGCGCGCCGCCCGCCATCCCCGCGGCGTGTGGGTGGACGAGGACGGCTACCCCGACTTCTCCCCGTACGCCCGCGCGGCGGCGGAGATCGCCGATCCCCCCGAGGGCTTCGGGGTGGACGAGCTGCGGCTGACGGACTACGTGTCGGCGAACGCCGCCCTGCACGCCTCCGGCCACGAGTTGTGGGGGAGCCTGCCGCCGGTGGCCACCCCGCACGGCTGGACCTGGCACCACGTGCGCGGCGGACGCCGGCTGGAGCTGATCCCGGTCGAGGTGAAGGCGCTGCTGCGGCACCACGGCGGCCTCGCCACCTCCAGCGCCGACCACGCCAAGCGCGGCACCCGCCCCCTCCAGGAGACCCACCCGGTCCACTTCGGCCTGCCCAAGGACCCGGTGGCCGTCACCGAGCGCCAGGTGCAGGAGGTGGAGGAGGAGCTGGGCTACCGGCTGCCGGACTCCTACCGCACCTTCCTCAAGGCGGCGGGCGGCTGCGCGCCCAAGGGCGTCGCGCTCGACCCCCGGTTGGGGCTGCTGGTCGACCAGCCCTTCTTCACCGTCCGCGAGGACGCCGCGGTCAACGACCTCGTGTACGTCAACAAGTGCCTGCGCGACCACCTCACCAAGGACTACCTCGCGATCGGCTACGTGCAGGGCGGTCTCCTCGCGGTCAAGGCCCGCGGGCCGGAGCGGGGTTCGGTCTGGTTCTGCGCCTACGACGACGTCCGCGACGACGACCGCCGGGCGACACCCGCCGACCGGGTGGCGGAACTGCTGCTGCCGTGCGGCGAGTCGTTCGACGCGTTCCTGCTCCGCCTGGCCGGCAGCCCGCCCGAGCTGGAGACGGTGGCGAACCTGATGGTGGACGGCGGCTTCGCCGCCGCCGTCCCGGTGGAGGGGTGAGGCGGCCGATGGTCACCTTCGCACAGGCGCAGGAGCGCGCCGAGCGCTGGATCAACACCGATGTCGAGGCGTACGCGGCCCGGGAGGTCCGGGTGCGCGAGTTCGACCTGGGCTTCGTGGTGTGGTCCGAGCAGCGGGAGGACGGCCCCTCCTCCGACGCGGGGTCCATGCGGGTCGTCATCGCCCGCGACACCGGAGAGGCCACCTTGTGGCCGGGCCTGCCGATAGGCGAGCTCATCCGCCGCTACGAGGAGAAGTACGGTCAGGCGGCCGAGGAAGCGCCACCCGGGCCACCCCAGCGCGTCGACCTTGAGGCCACCTCCTTCTTCCTGAGCCCGCCGCAGTGGCTCCAGGAGGCGGCCGACCGCAGGAGTGTCCCCGACCAGCGGTCCTCCGCCCCGTCCGACACGGCGAAGCCCGCCCCGCAGGAGGGGCCCGCGGAACCGGCGGCGCCGGCCGCCGCGAGCGGCGGAACGCCGGCCGACGGCATCGACTACCGGCGGCACCGCGACGCCGCCCCGTCCCCGGTCCCGGCCCCGGCCCCCGCCCCGGCTCCGTCCGCGACAGCCGAGGCTCCGCCGACCGCGTCCGCACCGGAGCGGGCCGTTCCCGCACAGGCCGTTCCCCCGCAGGCCCCGCAGCCGGTTCTTCCGCAGACGCCGCAGACGCCGCAGGCCGCTCAGGCCGCTCCGAACGCGAAGCCCGGCGTCGACTTCCGGCGGCCTGCCGCCCGCGCGGCCGACGACAGCTGGGCCGGCAAGACGGTGAACGACTCCGGCGAGAGCCCGTCCGTGCCGGTGCCGGCCACCGTGTTCGCCCCCCCGATCAGCGGGTCCGACCTGCCCGAGGTGCTCCTGCCGTCCGGCGCCCAGCCGCCGAGCGCGCCGCCGCATCCGGGCGTGCCGCACACCATGGGCGGGTCGCCCTACCCGCCGCCCGCGGGCCCGGCTGTGCCCCTGCCGCCGCCTCCGGGCCTGGGTGCGCCCGCCGCACCGGGTGCGCCCGGCCACCCGCACGGCCAGGTGCCGCCGCCGTATGCCCCCGCTCCTGGCGGCCCGCTTCCCCAGTCGGGCCCGGGCGTCCCGCCGCCACCGCCCGGCGTCGGCACGCCCCGCCTCCCGGGCAGACCGCCCCGCACCACGCCGCGGCCATGCCCGCCGCCCCGGGCACACCGCCCACCGGTGCCGGAGCACCGCCCCACCGCCGTTCCCGGCCCCGCCCACCCCGCCGACCGGCCCCGTGATGCCCCCGCCGGCCTCGTACGGCTACCCGCAGGGCAACGTGCCCACGGTCGGCCCCGGTTACATGGCCGTGCTCCGCTACCGCGGCCAGGACGGCAGCGAGCAGCAGCTCATCCGCCGTTCGGCGCCCGGCACCCCGCACCCGGAGTGGCAGGTCCTGCACGAGCTGCGCTCCCTGGGCGTACGGCCCGAGCAGGTGCTGGAGCTCCACACCGAACTGGAGTCCTGCGACCTGCCCGGCGGCTACTGCGCCCGGATGATCCGGGAGACCTGGCCGCAGGTGCGCGTCAGCCACACCGCCCCCTACGGCCGTGACCACGCCGGCCGCCGCCAGGGTGTGCAGCACCTGCTCACCCATCAGGGAGAGCTGCACCAGGTGGCGGGTGCCCCGGCCCGGCCGCAGCCGCAGCGGGTTCCGATGCCGGACCCGCACAGCGTGCCGCGGGTGCCGCCGGTGGGCCTCGATGTGATCGGCCAGGAGCTCGCGGGCGCGTTCGGCCCCCAGGGTGTCGTCCGCTTCGACCAGCGGGCCGTCTCGCGCCAGGGCGTGCCCGACATCGTGGCGCAGACCCTGGTGTGGTCGGGGCTGCCGCTGGACTTCGGTCCGTTCTTCTGGGCGCAGGCCCAGCCGGGCCAGCCGGTGCCGACGCTCGCCGAACTCGCCGCGCAGCGCGGGGTCCAGGCGGCTCCGGACGCCGCCTCGTACCTGGTGATGGGGAACGACTTCGGACGGCAGCTGTGCGTGCAGTACGGCACCGCGCACATCGTGGCCGTGCCGCTGGAGGCCGGACCGGGCGGACAGTCCGCGCCGCCGCAGTTCGTCAACTCCAGCCTGCCGGAGTTCGCCCGCTGCCTGGCGCTGCTCGGCCGGATGTGGCGGCTGCGGATCGGGCTGACCCCGGAGCAGGCCGGCCGCTGGACGGTCGACTTCCAGGCCGAGTTGGCCGCGCAGGACCCGGCGGCCATCGCCTCGCCGGACAACTGGTGGTCCGTGCTCGTCGAGCAGATGTGGGACGGCCTGCTGTAGTCGCGGCCCCGGCCGCGCCCGCCGACAGGGGGACGCGGCCGGGGCACATCGGGTGGAGGACCACCCGGGGCCCCCTCCCTTCCTCCCCCTCCGCCCCCTCGCCCAGCCCCGACCCGCCCGGCAGCCGAGGGACGCCGCCCGCAGAAGCAGCCGCCCTCGCCGCCTGCCCGCCCGCGGCGCTGCCGCCATGCCTCCACCGCGTCGCCCCGTGGAGCCGGCCGCCGCCGTAGAACCGTGCCGCCCCGTGAAGATGCCTCGGGTGCCTCGGGCGGCAGCCCGCCCTTCCTCCCCTCCGTGTCTTCTTCGTTCTCTTCGTTCTCTTCGTTCCTTCCTTCTTCGCCTCCCGTCCACCCCGCCCACCGCCGTTTCCTGGGTAGGAGAGAGGTCGGAGTGTCGACACTCGTACAATTCGCTCATAAGACATAAATAGGACGTAGGGATCGGCTCGACGGCGCGAGAGGCAGTGGTCATGACCAGTGGGACGGCCGCATCGGCGGGGGCGGACGCACGGGGACGGTTCACCTCGGGTCGCGGGCGCGGCTACCGGCCGGACCAGGTGGACCGCTTCCTGGACGAGCTGTCCGAGGACCGTGACGCGGCCTGGGAGCGGGCGTCCCGCCTCACGGTGCTGGCCGGCGAGCTGGAGGCAGAGTGCGCCGAGCTGCGCCGCCAGGTCGAGGCGCTGGAGCCGGTCGACCTCACCTCCCTCGGCCCCGGGGCGCAGGAGCTGCTCCAGCTCGTCGAGGAGGAGGCGGCGGCCGTCCGGGAACGGGCCGAGGTCGAGGCGCAGTACGCGCGGGACGCGGCGGACACCGCCCGGCGCACCCTTCAGGACGAGACCCGGGCCGCCGCGGCGGCCCGGGTCGCCGCCGCCGAGGACGAGGCGCAGCAGGTACTGGACGACGCCTGCGGGCAGGCGGCGCAACTCCTCGGCGCCGCCCGGGCCGAGGCGGACGCCGTGCGCGGTGAGGCCGCCGCCGCGCTCGAAGCCACCCGGCAGCAGGCCGTCCGCGACGTGGCGACGGTCGACGCGGAGCAGCGGCGGCGCCTCCAGACCCTGGAGCGGGAGCTGGCCGAGAGGCAGACCGAGGTCGACAACCGCCTGACGGCCCTGCTGACCGAGGCGGAGCGCCGCCTGGAGGAGGCGCAGCACGAGCGGGCGGAGGCCGAGGAGGCGCTGCGGCTCCAGCAGGCGGAGGCGGACGCCCGGGCCGACGCGCTCATCGCCGCGGCCCGCGGGCACGAGGAGCGGGTACGGCGCGAGGCCGAACGGGTGCTGCGCGAGCACGAGGAGCACCGCGACCAGGTCCGCGCGCACCTCGCCCACATCCGGGCGACGCTCGCCTCGCTCACCGGCCGCGAGTAGCCCGGCCCGACACGGCCCGGCCACCCCGGTGCCCGCCCCCGGCCGCGCCCACGCCCCGCTCCCCGGCCCGGCAGTGCCCGGCGCCTCCGCCCGGCAGCGCCCGCCGATGCCCGGTGACACCCGCCGATGCCCGCCGACAGCCGGCAGTGCCCGACGCAGCGTCCAGCGGGACCGCCCTTCCCCGGGCTCAGACCACGCGGAGCGGAACCATCGCCGAGACGCGGAAGCCGCCGTCGGGGGTGGGCCCCGCGGCGAAGCCGCCGCCGTGGGCGGTGACCCGCTCGCGCATGCCGAGCAGTCCGTGCCCGCCACCGGGCAGCGCGGCGGGGGCGGTCCCCTGCTGGCAAGCCGGCCCGTTGACGATGAGGACGGCCACCTCGGCCTCCCGGTAGGCGAGCCTGACCTGGGCCGTCGCACCCGCCGCGTGCTTGCGGACGTTGGTCAGCGCCTCCTGCACCACCCGGTACACGGTGGCCTCGACGCGCTGCCCGCAGGGCCGTTCGTCCCCCTCGACGGCCAGCTCGACGCCCATCCCCGCCTGCTGCGACTCCCGTACCAGCTGGCCGAGCTGGGCCAGCGACGGCCCCGGCGGGACCTCCGCCCGCGGCGCGCCCCGGCCATCCGCGCGCGCGTCCCCGGGCAGCCCGTCCGCCGCCGGCGCGGCCGCGGTCGCGCCGACGGCGGACGGTGCGGTGCCGGAGCCCGCCGCGTTTCCACGGAAGCCCCCGGCGCGGGACGCGGCATCGTACGCGCCGGCGTCCGTGCCCTCCCCGTCCGCTCTGTCCCGCCCGTCCTCCCCGGCGCCGTCCGCCGGGCCGGAGAGGGCCGGACCGTCCCCGGCCGCCCCCGCCGTGCCGCCCTCGCTGCGCAGCACCCCGAGCATCTGGCGCAGTTCGGCCAGGGCCTGCCGCCCCATGTCGCCGACGAGTTCCGCGCCGGCCGACGCCTTCTGCGGGTCCTTCAGGGCCACCGCCTTCAGGGCCGCGGCGTGCACCACCATCAGGCTCACCCGGTGGGCGACGACGTCGTGCATCTCGCGGGCGATCCGGGCCCGCTCCGCCGCCCGGGCCCGCTCCGCCCGCTCCAGCGCCTTCTCGGCCAGCAGCTCCAGCTCCCGCTCCAGGCCGTCGGCACGGTCCCGCAGGCTCTCCACCAGCCGCCGCCGGGCCCGTACGTACAGGCCGAGCAGGACCGGCGGGCCGGTGAGACCGAGCGCCATCAGCACCGACACGATCAGCACCAGCGGCGGCGACATCCGGCCGCCGCTGGTCGAATGGCGCAGGCTGTGCTCGAAGTTGACGTACGCCACCAGCATCGTGCCCAGACCGCTCACGCCCGCCAGTGCCGAGGTGAGCCGCCGCGGTACCTCCGACGCCGCCAGCGTGTACAGGCCCGCGAGCGAGAGCAGGTAGCCGGTCTGTGCCGGGGTGACGGCCACCCCGACCAGCACCACGGCCATCGGCCAGCGCCTGCGCAGCAGCAGTACCGCGCCGACCAGCATGCCGAGCAGTGCGCCCAGCCAGGTCGCGGCTCCGACCCGGCCGGCGAAGGTCGCGCCCTCGAAGGACGCCTCGACCGCCGACACCGCGGCCAGGGCGGCGTCCAGCAGGAATCCGCGCCGCCGCGCCCACCACCACCAGGACGGGAGCCGTCGTCCCGCCGTCACCGCCGCCACGTCCCCTGGTACGCGCGCCCCCGTCGTACTCATGGCGTCCAGCGTAGGCGGTGGCTCCGGCGCGGTACCGGCCCGTCCCCGCCGCCCTGGCGGGGGCCGCGTCCGCCCCGCACCGCGGTGGCGGCCACGCCGCCGCCCCGGTGCCGCCGCGACGCCCTCGCGGCCGCTCCGGACCCTCCACCGGCTGTCCCCGCCACCGGACAACCGGCGGACGGTCGTCGCACATCGCCGGACGTCGCCCCACGTCACCCCGTATGCCGCCGCCGGCGGCCGCACCCCTCACGCCTCGCCCGGGCGCCGCGGGCAGCCGCCGCGTGCCGCCACCCGGCGTCCGCCTGCTGGGCCGACCGTCTCAGCGCGGCGTGCGCGACCTATCCTGGACCGGTCGGACAGCGCGGTCCGCGAGCCCTTGTTCCTCCAGCCGTCGCCCATCCCACTGCCGAAGGAGCCGCACCTGTGAGCAGCGCCGACACCCCCCCGGGCACCGCACCGGAACCCCGGCGGACACCTCGACGAGCAGCACGGCCCGCACCACCACAACCGACAGCGGCGGCGGTACGGACACCGCCGCCGCCAGCAGCAGCGCTCTGCGCGCGGATATCCGCCGCCTCGGAGAACTCCTCGGCGGCACCCTGGTCCGGCAGGAGGGCCAGGACCTGCTGGACCTGGTCGAGAAGGTCCGCGCCCTGACCCGCAGCGACGGCGAGGCCGCCGCCCGGCTGCTCAGTGAGACCGACGTCGCCACCGCCGCGCAGCTGGTACGTGCCTTCTCCATCTACTTCCACCTGGCCAACGTCACCGAGCAGGTGCACCGCGGCCGGGAACTGCGCGCCCGCCGGGCCTCGGAGGGCAGTCTGCTGGCGCAGACCGCCGACCTGCTCAAGGACGGCGACGCCGAGCACGTGCGGGAGACGGTCCGGAACCTCAACGTCCGCCCGGTCTTCACCGCGCACCCCACCGAGGCGGCCCGCCGCTCGGTGCTGAACAAGCTGCGCCGGATCGCGGAGCAGCTCGACGCCATCCCGGACACCACGGCCGACCGGCGCCGCGCCGACCTGCGGCTGGCGGAGAACATCGACCTGCTGTGGCAGACGGACGAGCTGCGGGTGGTACGCCCGGAGCCGGCCGACGAGGCCCGCAACGCGATCTACTACCTGGACGAACTGCACGCCTCCGCCGCCGGCGACGTGCTGGAGGACCTGGCGGACGAGCTGGACCGGGTCGGCGTGCCGCTGCCCGCCGGCACCCGCCCGCTGACCTTCGGCACCTGGATCGGCGGCGACCGGGACGGCAACCCGAACGTCACCCCCGAGGTGACGTGGGAGGTGCTGATCCTCCAGCACGAGCACGGCATCACCGACGCCCTGGAGCAGGTCGACCTGCTGCGCGGCTCCCTGTCGAACTCGATCCGCAACTCCGGCGCCAGCCAGGAGCTGCTGGACTCGCTCTCCGACGACCTGGTGGCCCTGCCGGAGATCAGCCCCCGCTACAAGCGGCTCAACGCCGAGGAGCCCTACCGGCTCAAGGCGACCTGCGTCCGGCAGAAGCTGGTCAACACCCGGGAGCGGCTGGCCGCCGGCACCCCGCACGTGCCGGGCCGCGACTACCTGGGCAGCTCCGGGCTGGTGCACGACCTCCAGCTGATCCAGGACTCGCTGCGGGCCCACCGCGGCGGCCTGATCGCCGACGGCCGGCTGGACCGCACCATCCGCACGCTGGCCGCCTTCGGCCTCCAACTGGCCACGATGGACGTGCGCGAGCACGCGGAGGCGCACCACCACGCGCTCGGGCAGCTCTTCGACCGGCTCGGCGAGGAGTCGTGGCGGTACGCCGACATGCCGCGCGACCAGCGGCGCAAGGTACTGGCCAAGGAGCTGCGCTCGCGCCGCCCGCTGGCCCCCACCCCGGCACCGCTGGACGCGGCCGGCGCGAAGACCCTCGGCGTCTTCCACACCATCCGCGAGGCGTTCGACCGGTTCGGGCCCGAGGTGGTGGAGTCGTACATCATCTCCATGTGCCTGGGCTCCGACGACGTCTTCGCCGCGGCGCTGCTGGCCCGCGAGGCCGGGCTGATCGACCTGCACGCGGGTGTCGCCAAGATCGGTATCGTGCCGCTGCTGGAGACCACCGACGAGCTGAAGATCGCGGACAGGCTGCTCGACGAGATGCTCTCCGACCCCTCCTACCGGCGGCTGGTGTCGCTGCGCGGGGACGTGCAGGAGGTCATGCTCGGCTACTCCGACTCCTCGAAGTTCGGCGGCATCACCACCTCGCAGTGGGAGATCCACCGCGCCCAGCGCCGGCTGCGCGACGTCGCGCACCGCCACGGGGTGCGGCTGCGGCTCTTCCACGGCCGCGGCGGCACCGTCGGCCGCGGCGGCGGCCCCTCGCACACGGCGATCCTCGCCCAGCCCTGGGGCACGCTGGAGGGCGAGATCAAGGTGACCGAGCAGGGCGAGGTGATCTCGGACAAGTACCTGATCCCGTCGCTGGCCCGGGAGAACCTGGAGCTGACGGTCGCGGCCACCCTCCAGGCCTCGGCGCTGCACACGGCGCCGCGCCAGTCGGACGAGGCGCTGGCCCGCTGGGACGCCGCGATGGACATCGTCTCGGAGGCGGCCAACGGCGCCTACCGCGAGCTGGTGGACGACCCGGACCTGCCGCGGTACTTCTTCGCCTCCACCCCGGTGGACCAGCTGGGCGAGCTGCACCTGGGCTCGCGCCCGTCGCGCCGCCCGGACTCCGGGGCCGGCCTGGACGGCCTGCGGGCCATTCCGTGGGTGTTCGGCTGGACCCAGTCCCGGCAGATCGTCCCCGGCTGGTACGGGGTCGGCTCCGGTCTGCGGGCCGCCCGGGAGGCGGGCCTGGAGTCGGTGATCGAAGAGGCCTTCGGGAACTGGCACTTCTTCCGCAACTTCCTGTCCAACGTCGAGATGACGCTGGCCAAGACCGACCTGCGGATCGCCCGCCACTACGTGGAGACGCTGGTGCCGGAGAACCTGCGGCACGTCTTCACCCGGATCGAGGCCGAGCACGAGCTGACGGTGCGTGAGGTTCTGCGCATCACCGGCGAGAGCGAGCTGCTGGCCGGCAGCCCGGTGCTGGCCCAGACGTTCCACATCCGCGACCAGTACCTGGACCCGATCTCCTACCTCCAGGTCAGCCTGCTGTCGCGGCAGCGGGCCGCGGCCGAGCGCGGCGAGGAGCCGGACCCGCTGCTGTCGCGGGCGCTGCTGCTGACCGTGAACGGCGTCGCCGCGGGCCTGCGCAACACCGGCTGAGCCGGCCGGGCCGGCAGGGCAGCCGCACCCGCGGCGCCGCGCCGGCACCGTTCCGGTACCGGGTCGGTACCGGGTCCGCGCCGCGCCGGCAGCCCCGCCGGGAACCGGAACCCGCCGCGGTTCCGGTTCCCTGCGCCCCGTCCGGAAACCGGAACCCGCCACGGTTCCGGTTTCCGGGCGGAACTTCCGCCAAGACGGCGCCATTCCGGCGTACAGCCCCTACTCTTTTCCCACGACGCCGGTGGGGGCCGGCGTTCATCAGGGGGCGAGACGCACGGGGTCCGGCGCCCAGGAGCGGGGACGGCGGTCCGCGCTCCCGGCGCCGGGCTCCACGCGCGACCACGCCCCACCGCCACTGGGGGAGTGCCCTGAAGGGGAGTGGTGTCCGTGGGTCGGATCCGGGTCCTCGTCGTCGACGACCACCGCATCTTCGCCGAGTCGCTGGCCGCGGCGCTGGCGGCCGAACCGGACGTGGACGTGTCCGCGGCCGGCAGCGGGGCCGCCGCGCAGCGCTGCCTCGACCGGGCGGCGGCCGACGGCCGCCGCTACGACGTCCTGCTGGTCGACGCCGATCTCGGTGTCGCCCCGCCTCCGCCGGTGGCGCTGGCCGCCGTCCCGGTGACCGCCCACGCCCAGCCGCGGCCGCTGGAGCCGCGCGACCCGGTGCTGGACGGGCTGGCGCTGGTCGAGCGGGTCCGGGCCGCGTACCCGGGCACCCGGCCGGTGGTGCTGGCCGAACGCGACGACCCGGCGCGGGCCGCGCGCGCCCTCCAGGCGGGTGCCTGGGGGTGGGTGGCCAAGGACTGCTCGCTGTCCCGGCTGCTCGCGGTGGTCCGCGGGGTGCTGCGGGACGAGACGCACCTGCCGCCGGCGCTGCTGACCGGGGTGCTGCGCGAGCTCACCGCGGCCCGCCGCCACCGTACGGAGAGCGAACGGCTGGTGGAGTCGCTGACCCCGCGTGAGCAGGAGGTGCTGCGCTGCATGGTGGCGGGGCTGGGGCGCAAGGCGGTCGCCGAACGGCTGTTCCTGTCCCCGCACACCGTCCGCACCCACATGCAGAACGTGCTGGGCAAGCTGGGCGTGCACTCCACGCTGGCGGCCGTGGCCCTGGCCCGGCGGGCCGGGGTGGGTCCGGTGGAACTGGTGCCCTCAGCCGGGGACGTTGTCGAACGGCGCGGTCAGCTGTCGTAGCAGCGCGGCGAGTTCGGCCCGCTGCCGCTGCGACAGCTCGCCGAGGATGGCCCGTTCCTGCGCGAGCAGCCCGGCCAGCGCCTGGTCCGCCCGGTCGCGGCCCTCGGCGGTGAGGCGGACGAGCACCCCGCGCCGGTCGCTCGGGTCGGGCAGCCGTTCGACCAGGCCCTTGTGGGCGAGGCGGTCGATGCGGTTGGTCATGGTGCCCGAGGTGACCAGCGTCTGGGTGAGCAGTTGCCCCGGCGAGAGCTGGTACGGGGGCCCGGCCCGGCGCAGCGACGTGAGCACGTCGAACTCCCAGGGCTCCAGGCTGTGCTCGGCGAAGGCCAGCCGCCGCGCCCGGTCCAGGTGCCGGGCCAGCCTGCTGACCCGGCTGAGCACTTCCAGCGGCTCCACGTCGAGGTCGGGGCGCTCCCGCCGCCACGCAGCCACCAGCCGGTCGACCTCGTCCTCCATGCGCTCAGTGTAGTAGGTCTGTCGACGTGAAGTCTCTTGACATCAAGAGACTTGTGGAGGGAGGCTGGCTCCGGAGGGCGGCCCGTGCCCACGCCGCCCGCCGAGGAGGAGCACCATGCCCGCAGCAGAGCGGAACCCCGGCCCGCGGCCTGAGCCGTCCCCCGCCTGGGACCCCGGCCAGTACCTGCGCCACGCCGGCCACCGCGTCCGGCCCTTCGCCGATCTGCTCGCCCGGGTCACCGGCCTGCCGGGCGGCCGGGCACCGCGGATCGCGGACCTCGGCTGTGGCCCGGGCAACGCCACCACCGTGCTCACCGGGCGCTGGCCCGGCGCCCGCGTCACCGGCTACGACAACTCCGCGCCGATGCTGGAAGCGGCCGCCGCCCACGCCGGCCCCACCCCCGGCGGCGGCAGCCTCGACTTCCGCCCCGCCGACCTGCGCACCTGGACGCCCGATGAGTCGTACGACCTGATCGTCTCCAACGCCGCGCTCCAGTGGGTGCCGGGCCACACCGACCGCTTCGGGGACTGGCTGGCGGGGCTGAACCCGGGCGGCACGTTCGCCTTCCAGGTGCCCGGCAACTTCGGTTCCCCCAGCCACACCCTGCTCGCCGAGGTGTGCGCCCGCCCGCGCTGGCGCGCCCGCCTCGGCCCGAACCCGCTGCGCCACGACCACGTCATGGAGCCCGCCGGGTACCTCGACGCGCTGGTGGGCCTGGGATGCGCCGCCGTCGACGTCTGGGAGACCACCTACACCCAGCTGCTCCAGGGCCCGGACCCGGTACTGGACTGGACGAAGGGCACGGCGCTGCGCCCGGTGCTGAGCCTCCTGGACGGCGATCCGGCCGCGCGGGCCGAGTTCACCGCGGAGTACCGCGACCTCCTGCGCGCCGCCTACCCGGCGAGGCCGTACGGTACGGTCTTCCCATTCCGCCGGATCTTCGCCGTGGCCAAGGCACCGGAGCGGCCGTAGCCGCCCCGCCCCCCGCGCCCGCCCCGCCGCTTACACGGGCTCGGCCCGACCGTTGACACGACGTGCCGCACGACCTCAGTACGACCGTTCGGAGGTGCTTGTCCGATGATCGCCGGCCTGGACCACGTGCAACTGGCCGCACCGCCCGGCAGCGAGCCGCGGTTGCGCGCCTTCTACACCGGCGTGCTCGGCATGGCGGAGCTGGCCAAGCCGCCGGTGCTGGCCGGCCGGGGCGGCTGCTGGTTCGCCGCCGGCGGCGCCGTACTGCACCTCGGTGTCGAGGAGGACTTCCAGGCCGCCCGTAAGGCGCACCCGGGGCTGCGTGTCACCGGCATCCACGCCTTCGCCAAGCGGCTCCAGGCCGAGGGCACCCAGCTGGTGTGGGACTACGACCTCCCCGGCCACACCCGCTTCTACTGCCACGACCCGGTGGGCAACCGGCTGGAGTTCCTGGAGCCCCACGAGCTGAGGTGAGCGGCCGGGGCACGAGCGGGTCGGAAGGCCGGAAGGCCGCAGGGCGTCAGGGCGTCAGGGCCAGGGGCGCGCGACCTCACGACGGCAGCGTCAGGTAGGCCCCGCCGAGCAGCAGCACGCCCGCCAGTGCCAGGCTCCACACCGTCCGCGCCGCGCGCAGCCCCAGGCCGACCACCGCCGCGGCCAGCAGCAGCGCCCCGCCCAGCGGCAGGAACGCGTACAGCACGCCACCGCCGCCGGACCGGATCGCGGTGTCGGTGCCGGGCCTGAGCACCACGTCGACCGTCTCGCCCACCCGGTGGCGCACCGGCAGGCTGACCGTCACCCGGGGCCGGGCCGAGGCGGTGCCCTTGGGCACGAACGGCCCGGTGCAGGTGGTGTCGCCGCAGGCCGCCAGCGTCACGCTGCCCTGCTCGCGGCCCTTGGTGAGCACCGCGTACTGCGCGGTGCGCCACGACGCCCACGCCCCGGACGCCAGGACGAACAGCGCCACCACCGACACGGCCACCACCCGGGCGGCGTGCGCCGCTCCCGCGGCGCGGCCCCGGCTCGTCTTCGCCATGCCGGTGATCTTTGGCCATGGCCTGCCGTGAGGTCAACCTGCGGAGCGTGACACCCGCCGGGCCGCGGCGCACCCGGCACCCGACCACGGCTCCCGGCGCTCAGTCAGCGGCTCGCGGCTCGCCGCTGCGGGCGTCCGGCTCCGACGGCGGAGGATCAGTCGTTGAACGTGTTCTGCGCGCGCTCCAGGCCCTCGGTGACCAGCGCCTCGACCGCGTCGGCGGCCCGGTCGACGAACCAGTCCAGCTCCTTGCGCTCGCTCGTCGAGAAGTCCTTGAGCACGAAGGCAGCGACGTCCATCCGGCCCGGCGGGCGGCCGATCCCGGCACGCACCCGCAGGTAGTCCGGCCCCATGGACTTGGTGAGGGACTTCAGCCCGTTGTGGCCGTTGTCGCCGCCGCCGAGCTTGAGCCGCAGGGCGGCGTAGTCGAGGTCGAGTTCGTCGTGGACGGCGACGATCTGGTGGGTCGGGACCTTGTAGAAGTCCCGGAGCGCGTTGACGGGACCGCCCGAGAGGTTCATGAACGACTGCGGCTTGGCCAGCACCACCCGGCGGCCGGCCGGTCCGGGCGGCCCGAGCCGGCCCTCGACGACCTGTGCCTGCGCCTTCTGGGCCCGCTTGAAGCGGCCCCCGATCCGCTCGGCCAGCAGGTCGGCCACCATGAAGCCGATGTTGTGCCGGTTGCCGGCGTACTCGGGCCCGGGGTTGCCCAGGCCGACGACCATCCACGGTCCAGCGCTGTCGCTCATCGGCGTCTCCGTCTCGTCTGCGGTCGTCCGCGGTCGCCCGCGGTCCTCCGCGGTCGTCTGCCGGTCGTCCGCCTGTCGTCCGCGGTCGTCTCGGATGGTCTCAGATCCCCCGTCGGCGGTCTCGGCGCGGCCTCGGCGCGTGCCCCTCCGACCCCGCGCACCGCCGCGCCCGCCGACCCTCCCGGAGAGGGCCGGCGGGCGCCGGACGGTGTCGCGGTGGAGTGACCCGGAGGATCAGTCCTCGGCCGGGGCCTCGGCGGCCTCGGTGGCCTCGTCGGCCTCGGCGACCGCGGTCTCCTCGGCCTCGCCCTCGGCGGGCTCCTCCTCGACCTCGATCTGGGCGGCGACGACCTGGATCACGGCGGTGTCACCCTCGACGGCGAGAGCGGAGCCGCGCGGCAGCTCGATGTCCTTGGCGAGGATCGCGGCGCCCGCCTCCAGGCCCTCGACCGACACGGTGAAGGACTCGGGGATGTGGGTGGCCTCGGCCTCGACCGGCAGGGCGGTGAGCAGGTGCTCCAGGAGGTTGCCGCCGGGGGCCAGCTCGCCCTCGGTGAGGACGGGGACCTCGACGGTGACCTTCTCGCCGCGCTTGACGGCCAGCAGGTCGACGTGCTCCAGGAAGCCCTTCAGCGGGTCGCGCTGCACGGCCTTGGGGATGACCAGCTCGGAGCCGCCGTCGATCTCCAGGGAGATCAGCACGTTCGGGGTGCGCAGCGCGAGCAGCAGCTCGTGGCCCGGGATGGTGACGTGCTTCGGGTCGGCGCCGTGGCCGTAGACGACGGCGGGGACGCGGTTGGCGCGGCGCACGCGGCGGGAGGCGCCCTTGCCGAACTCGGTACGGATCTCGGCGGGGATCTTGACCTCGGCCATGATCGACTCCTCTGTGTGGACGGTGGTGGACGGTCGCCCGACCCCGACGGGCCGTTCCCACGTTCCGAACACGAGGAGCGCGTCGATCACGGAGGCATCACCGGAAACACGTTCCGGCGACCTCCCTCGCCGAGCAACGCCCGACAGCGTAACCGGAGTGCGGCCCGTGGACGAAATCGGCCCTCTCCGGAGCCGGACCGTCCGCGCCCGGACACGGGTACGGACACGGGTACGGCGCCGCACCCGCGAGGGGTCCGGCGCCGTACCGATTCTGCTCAGCCGCGGGGCGGGCCCGCCGTCAGTGCGCGCCCTCGAAGAGGCTGGTGACCGAGCCGTCCTCGAAGACCTCGCGCACCGCGTTGGCGATGGTCGGCGCCATCGACAGCACGGTGATCTTGTCCAGTTCGAGCTCCGCCGGAGTGGGCAGCGTGTCGGTGAAGACGAACTCGCTGACCTTGGAGTTCTTCAGCCGGTCCGCGGCCGGGCCGGACAGCACGCCGTGGGTGGCGGTGACGATGACGTCCTCGGCCCCGTTGGCGAACAGCGCGTCGGCGGCGGCGCAGATCGTGCCGCCGGTGTCGATCATGTCGTCGACGAGCACGCACACGCGGCCCTTGACGTCACCGACCACCTCGTGGACCTTGACCTGGTTGGCGACGTCGGGGTCGCGGCGCTTGTGGACGATGGCCAGCGGCGCGCCCAGCCGGTCGCACCAGCGGTCGGCGACCCGCACCCGCCCGGCGTCCGGGGAGACGACGGTGAGCTTGGAGCGGTCGACCTTGGAGCCCACGTAGTCGGCCAGCACCGGCAGCGCGAAGAGGTGGTCCACCGGGCCGTCGAAGAAGCCCTGGATCTGGTCGGTGTGCAGATCGACGGTGAGGATGCGGTCCGCGCCGGCGGTCTTGAACAGGTCCGCCACCAGGCGGGCAGAGATCGGCTCGCGGCCGCGGTGCTTCTTGTCCTGCCGGGCGTAGCCGTAGAACGGCACGATCACGGTGATGCTCCGCGCGGAGGCCCGCTTCAGAGCGTCCAGCATGATCAGCTGTTCCATGATCCACTGGTTGATCGGGCTGGTGTGGCTCTGCATGAGGAAGCAGTCCGCGCCGCGGGCCGACTCCTCGAAACGCACGTAGATCTCGCCGTTGGCGAAGTCGAAAGCGCGTGTGGGTACCAGCTCGACGCCGAGTTCGCTTGCCACCGCCTCCGCCAGATCGGGGTGGGCGCGGCCGGAGAAGAGCATCAGCTTCTTCTCACCGGTCGTCTTGATCCCGGTCACTGCACCGTCTCCTTGGGGTTCGACTGGTGTTCGAGGCAGCGCCGCGCTGAGGTCAGGCGGGCTGGTCCGAGGCAGCGCCGTCCCAGGGCAGGCGGGCCGGCGGAATTGTGTGCACCACACACGGTACGCCCCATCCGGTGTACCTGTGCACCTCAGGAGGGCGGGATGAGACGACCCTCACTCCGGGTCGGGACGTGGTCAGTCCTGCTGGTCACGGGCCCGTTCGGCGGCCTGGGCGGCGGCGCTGCCCGGACGCTTGCGGGCCACCCAGCCCTCGATGTTGCGCTGCTGCCCGCGGGCCACGGCCAGCGAGCCGGAGGGCACGTCCTTGGTGATCACCGATCCGGCGGCGGTGTACACGCCGTCGCCGACCACCCGCGGGGCGACGAACATGTTGTCCGCGCCGGTCCTGCAGTGGCTGCCGATGGTGGTGTGGTGCTTGGACTCCCCGTCGTAGTTGACGAAGACGGTGGCGGCGCCGATGTTGGTGTGGTCGCCGATGGTGGCGTCGCCGACGTAGCTCAGGTGCGGCACCTTGGTGCCCTCGCCGATCCGGGCGTTCTTCATCTCGACGTAGGTGCCGGCCTTGGCGTCCTTGCCGAGCCGGGTGCCCGGCCGCAGGTAGGCGTAGGGGCCGACGCTCGCGCCGGGGCCGACCTCGGCGTGGTCGGCGACGGCGTGGGTGATCCGGGCGCCGGCGCCCACGGAGGTGTCGGTGAGAGTGCAGCCGGGGCCGACCTCGGCCCCCTCGGCGAGGCTGGTGGCGCCCAGGAGCTGGGTGTTGGGGTGGACCAGCGAGTCGGGCGCGAAGGTGACATCGACGTCCACCCAGGTGCTGGCCGGGTCCACGATGGTGGCGCCGTCGCGCATCGCGCGCTCCAGCAGGCGGGTGTTGAGCACCCGCCGGGCCTCGGCGAGCTGCACCCGGTCGTTGACCCCGGCGACCTCGCGGTGGTCGGCGGCGGTGAACGCGCCGACCCGGTGCCCGGCCTCGCGCAGGATGGCGAGGGTGTCGGTCAGGTACTCCTCGCCCTGCGCGTTGTCCGCGGTGACCTTGCCGAGCGCCTCGGCCAGCAGCCGCCCGTCGTAGGCGTACACGCCGGAGTTGATCTCGCGGACCGCGCGCAGCGCCTCGGTGGCGTCCTTCTGCTCGACGATCGCGTCGACCTGGCCGTCCGGGCCGCGCACGATCCGGCCGTAGCCGGTCGGGTCGGGCACCTGGGCGGTGAGCACGGTCATGGCGTTGCCGGCCTCGTGGTGGGCGGCGGTGAGGGCCTCCAGCGTCCCGGCGGTCAGCAGCGGCACGTCACCGTAGGTGACGACGACCGTGCCCTCCGGGACGGCGCCGCGGCGGGCCAGCTCGCCCAGGGCGGCACGGACGGCGTGCCCGGTGCCGAGCTGGCGGTCCTGGACGGCGGCGACGACCCCGGCGTCCACGCCGGCCAGGTGCTCGGTGACGCGCTCGCGGGCGTGTCCGACGACCACGACCAGGTGCTCGGGCCGCAGCGCGCGGGCGGCGGCCACGGCGTGGCCGACCAGGGTGCGGCCGCAGATGGCGTGCAGGATCTTGGGCGTCGCCGACCTCATACGGGTGCCCTCGCCCGCAGCGAGGATGACGACGGCGGCCGGACGGTTCGGGCTCACGCGGAGACTCCTCGGCATCGGATCTGGGAACGTCCGCAGCTTACCGAGGGTGCCGGGACTTCTCCCGGTCCGCTCCGCCGCCAGGACTCGAACCCGGACTTAAGGCACCAAAAGCCCCAGTGCTGCCAATTACACCACGGCGGACCGACATCACCGCCCGCCGGTGAACCGGCCGGGACGGTCGGCACCATCATGCCGTACGACCACCTCCCGGCGCGACGGTGATCGGCGGTCGCCGCCGAGCGGAACCGTCCGGCCCGGCCCGTACGGCCCGCACCGCCCGTCCGCTCCGGGCCCGTGACCAGCTCCCCTCCACCGCGCGGGAGTTGCCGCCGGGGGGTCGTCCGGCGCCACCCGGAACGCCCAGGACAGGCGGTCGCGGCACCCCCGGCGGAGAGGGGCGTCCTGGGCGCGCCGGGCGGCCGGAGACGGGGCACGGGGCCGACTCCTACCCCGGCTGGTCCTGTTGTCGGCCGGGCGCCGCTGCAATACTTACGGAGCCGTAGGTTGTGCGGCTCATCACCCCCACCCACTCCGACCAGGGGAAACACATGACCACACAGACGGAAGTGATCTCAGGGGCCCGGGAGCCCGGACCCTCCGGACAGGAGCCGCTGCCCAGCGCGACGCGGGGCGGTGAGAGCAAGCGCTCCATCGAGCAGATCACCCTGCTGCTGTTCATCTGCATCCCCTTCGTCGCGCTGGCCGCCGCCGTCCCGCTGGCCTGGGGCCGCGGGCTGAGCTGGCTGGACGTCGGCCTCATGGTGGCGATGTACTTCCTCGGCTGCCACGGCATCACCATCGGCTTCCATCGGCACTTCACCCACAGCTCGTTCAAGGCGAAACGCCCGCTGAAGATCCTGCTGGCCATCGCCGGCTCGATGGCCGTCGAGGGCCCGATCGTGCGCTGGGTGGCCGACCACCGCCGCCACCACAGGTTCAGCGACGCCGAGGGCGACCCGCACAGCCCCTGGCGGTACGGCGAGACCGTCCCGGCCCTGATGAAGGGCCTGTGGTGGGCGCACATGGGCTGGCTCTTCGACGAGGAGCAGACCCCGCAGCACAAGTACGCGCCCGACCTGATCAAGGACCCGGCCATCCGCCGCATCTCCCGCGACTTCTGGCTGTGGACCGCCATCTCGCTGCTGCTGCCCCCGCTGATCGGCGGCCTCGCCACCATGTCGTGGTATGGCGCGTTCACCGCGTTCTTCTGGGGATCACTCGTCCGGGTGGCTTTGCTGCACCACGTGACGTGGTCCATCAACTCCATCTGCCACGCGGTCGGCAAGCGCCCCTTCAAGTCCCGCGACCGCTCCGGCAACGTGTGGTGGCTGGCCGTGCTGTCCTGCGGCGAGTCGTGGCACAACCTCCACCACGCCGACCCCACGTCCGCCCGCCACGGGGTGCTGCGCGGCCAGATCGACTCCAGCGCCCGGCTGATCCGCTGGTTCGAACTCGCCGGCTGGGCCTCTGACGTGCGCTGGCCGAGCCCGGAGCGGATCGCCGCCCGCCGCCAGGAAAAGACCAAGGAAGGCGTCGGCGAAGCGGCATGATGATCGGGTGACCGACGGCAGAGACGACGCGACGGGCGGACCAGTCCCTGCCCGCCACGCACCGCCGGACCGGCCGGCCCGCCCCGTCCCGCGGGGCCGCCACCGCCGGACCGACCGCCCGGCGGGCCCGCCGGGTCCGGATGACCGGCAAGGAGCGGCGCGAGCAACTGCTGGACGTGGGGCGGGTCCTCTTCGCCGAGCGCGGCTACGAGGGCACGTCCGTCGAGGAGATCGCCCACAAGGCGGGGGTGTCCAAGCCGGTCGTCTACGAGCACTTCGGCGGCAAGGAAGGGCTGTACGCGGTCGTGGTCGACCGGGAGATGCGCCGGCTGCTGGACATGGTGACCGGGGCGCTGACCGGCGGTCATCCGCGGGAACTCCTGGAGCAGGCCGCGTTCGCCCTGCTGGACTACATCGAGCAGTACACCGACGGCTTCCGGGTGCTGGTGCGCGACTCGCCCGTCGCCCAGTCCACCGGCACCTTCGCGTCGCTGATCAGCGACATCGCCACCCAGGTGGAGGACATCCTCGGCCAGGAGTTCTCCCACCGCGGCTTCGACGCCAAGCTGGCCCCGCTGTACGCGCAGGCGCTGGTGGGCATGGTGGCGCTCACCGGCCAGTGGTGGCTGGACGCGCGCCGCCCGCGCAAGGCGGAGGTGGCCGCGCACCTGGTGAACCTCTCCTGGAACGGCCTGTCGGGTCTGGAGCCGCACCCGCGGCTGATCGGCCACCGCAAGAGCTGACCGCCTCCTCCCCCGCCGGGCCACGGGACGCCCGCCCGAGGGACGCCGCCCCACGCGGGGCGCCGCACGGCGCGGACGCGGCCGGAGACGCGCCAGGGCCGCCCGGAGTGGCTCCAGGGCGGCCCCGTCTCACCTCACCACAGGCGGCGCGCACCCTCCGCCGGGGTCGTGGAGAAGTGCCGCGCCTGCGGCAGTGCCTCGGCCACCGTCCGCGCGATCCGCTCCTCGTCGCCCGCGTCGACCAGGACGATCGCCGAGCCGCCGAATCCGCCGCCGGTCATCCGGGCGCCGAGCGCGCCGGCCGCCAGCGCGGTGTCGACCACCAGGTCGAGCTCCGGACAGGAGACCTGGAAGTCGTCACGCAGCGAGGCGTGGCCGGCGGTCAGCACCGGGCCGATGTCCCGGGTGCGGCCGGCCTCGCACAGCGCCAGCACCTGCCCGACCCGGGCGTTCTCGGTGACGATGTGGCGGGTCAGCCGGCGCAGCCGGTCGTCGGGCAGGGCGGCGAGTGCCTGCTCCAGACCGTCCGGCTCGATGTCGCGCAGCGCCGGTACGCCCAGCACCGCCGCCGCCTCCTCGCACCCGGCCCGGCGCTCGCCGTAGGCGCCGTCGGCGTGGGCGTGCTTGACGCGGGTGTCGACCACCAGCAGCCGCAGCCCCTCGGCCGCCAGGTCCAGCGGCACCTGGCGCTGGGCCAGGCCCCGCACGTCCAGGTGGAGGGCGTGGCCCTCGGTGCAGCAGGCGGAGGCGGTCTGGTCCATCACGCCGACGGGCGCGCCGACGTAGGTGTTCTCCGAGGACTGGCAGAGCACCGCCAGCTCCTGCCGGGAGAGGCCGCCCACCCCGTACAGCTCCGTCAGCGCCAGGGCGGTGACCACCTGGAGGGCCGCGGAGGAGGACAGGCCGCCGCCGACCGGCACGGAGCTGTCGTAGTGGATGTCCGCGCCGCCCACCGGGTGGCCGGCCTGCCGCAGCGTCCACAGCACGGCCGCCGGGTAGCGGGCCCAGCCCTCGGTGGCGCCGGGGGCCAGGTCGTCGATCCGCAGTTCGACGACGCCGCCGTCCATGTCGGCGGAGTGCAGCCGCAGGAGGCCGTCCTCGCGGCGGGCGACCGCCGCCCGGGTGGCCTGCGGCAGCGCGAACGGCATCACGAAGCCGTCGTTGTAGTCGGTGTGCTCGCCGATCAGGTTGACCCGGCCGGGCGCCGCCCAGGCGCCCTCGGGTGCGCGGCCGAAGGCGTCCTTGAAGGCGGCCTCGAACGCGGGGTCCGCGGTGCCCGCCTCCACCGTGGCGGCGCTGCCCCTGGTGTCCGTCATCGTGCGTCGTCCTCCCCTAGCGATTGCGTGAAGTTCCAGGCGTCGCGGACGATCTCCGCGAGGTCGGTACGGCGGGGCCGCCAGCCCAGCTCGCCGCGGGCCCGGTCGGCCGAGGCGACCAGGGAGGCAGGGTCGCCGGGGCGGCGCGGGCGGGTCACCGCCGGGATCGGGTGGCCGGTGACCGCGCGGACCGTCTCGATCACCTCCCGCACCGAGAAGCCGCTGCCGTTGCCCAGGTTGCACACCAGGTGGCGGCCGGACTCGGCCTTGTCCAGGGCGAGCAGGTGCGCCTCGGCGAGGTCGGCGACGTGGATGTAGTCGCGCACGCAGGTGCCGTCGGGCGTGGGGTAGTCCTCGCCGAAGACCGCCACCTCGGCGCGGCGGCCCTGGGCCACCTGGAGCACCAGCGGGATCAGGTGCGACTCGGGGTCGTGCCGCTCGCCCTGGCGACCGTAGGCGCCGGCCACGTTGAAGTACCGCAGCGAGACGGCGGCCAGGCCGTGCGCGTGGCACTCGGAGGCGATCATCTGGTCCACGGCGAGCTTCGTGGCGCCGTAGGGGTTGGTCGGCGCGGTGGCGGCGTCCTCGGCGATCGGCACGGACACCGGCTCGCCGTAGGTGGCGGCGGTGGAGGAGAACACCAGGGTGCGCACCCCCGCGCCGCGCATGGCCGACAGCAGTTCGAGCGAGCCGACGACGTTGTTGCGCCAGTACTTCTCCGGGTCGGCCACGGACTCGGCGACCTGGGAGGAGGCGGCGAAGTGCAGCACCGCGTCGAAGGAGCCGTCGAGCACCTTGGCGGCCTCGTGCACCCGGCCCTCCACGAACTCGGCACCCTCGGGGACGCCGGCCCGGAAGCCCGTGGAGAGGTCGTCGAGGACGACCACCTGGTGGCCGGCCTCCAGCAGGTGCGCGGCCACCACCGAACCGACGTAGCCGGCACCGCCGGTGACCAGCAGCTTCCTGGGTCGCTCGGGATCGGATGCGGTCATTTCGAGGCCACCTCTCGCAGTCGTGCGGCAGCGGCCTCCGGCGGCACGTCGTTGATGAACGCGCCCATGCCCGACTCGGAGCCCGCGAGGAACTTCAGCTTGCCCGACGTTCGCCTGATGGTGAAAAGCTCCAGGTGCAGCGCGAAGTCCTCGCGCCCGGGCGCGGCGAACGGCGCCTGGTGCCAGCCGGAGATGTACGGGGTGGGCGGCTGGTCCTCGCCGAAGATCCGGTCGAAGCGGCGCAGCAGCTCCAGGTAGAGCCCGGGGAACTCGGCGGCGGCGTCCTCCTCCAGCCCGAGCAGGTCGGGCACCCGGCGGTTGGGGTGGAGGTGGACCTCGTAGGGCCAGTGCGCGGCGAACGGGACGAACGCCGTCCAGTGCTCGCCCTCCAGCACGATGCGGCGGCCGTCGGCCCGCTCGTCGGCCAGTACGTCGTCGAAGAGGTTGCGGCCGGTGGCGGCGCGGTGCTCGGCGAGCGAGCGGAGCACCAGTGCCGTGCGGGGGGTCGTGAAGGGGTAGGCGTAGATCTGGCCGTGCGGGTGGCCGAGGGTGACGCCGATCTCCTCGCCGCGGTTCTCGAACGGGAAGACCTGTGCGACCGACGGCAGTTGCGCCAGCTCGCGGGTGCGGTCGATCCAGGCGTCCAGCACCAGCCGGGCGGCGGCGGGCGTGAGGTCGGCGAAGGACGCGTCGTGGTCGGAGGTGAAGCAGACGACCTCGCAGCGGCCCTTGTCCCCGGCGAGCGACGGAAAGCGGTTCTCGAAGACCGCCACCTCGTAGTCGGGCGCGGGGATCTCGGTGTGCCGGTCCCCCCGGGACGGGCACAGCGGGCACTGGTCGGCCGGCGGGTGGTAGGTGCGGCCCTGCCGGTGCGAGGCGATGGCGACGGTGTCGCCGAGCAGCCGGTCACGGCGCGTCTCGGACGTGGTGGCCACCCGCTCCAGCGGGCGCGGGTCGACCGCGTCCCTGACCACGGAGTCGGTGGAGTCGTAGTAGATCAGCTCGCGGCCGTCCGCAAGCCGGGTCGGCGTCTTCTTCACCTACGGCACCTCACACCACAATCAACCAACAGAACCGAACACAATGAATCACAACGCAACAGTACAGTCAATGCGCGGCGCAGGTCGAGTCAACGCGGTTTTCCGCACGGGCAACGGGCTGTCCGGACGCCGACAAGCGGGAGAACACGCCCGGACACACAACCGAACAGAGCCGAACAGAGGCGTGGGCGCCACCCACCCCGTTCGCACATCGGGCCCGGTGGTTGGTCGGAAGGACCCGCGGCGGCCGGGTCAGGGGCGCCGGGCAGGGTGAGGCGGCAGGCGGCAGGCGGCAGGCGGCAGCTGGCGGCGGCCATGAAGGGGCGGCGGCCGTGGGCGGCTCGGAGCCGGACCGCGGGCACGGCGGTGCGGCTCGGAGCCGGACCGCGGGCACGGCGGCAGGGAAGGCGGCGGGCGCACGGGGACCGGCCCGCCCGCACGGAAGGCGAGGCAGGCCCCGGCACGGGCGTGAGCGGGTGCGCGGGGCCGGCGGGTGCCCGGGGCTAGCCGAGGCGCAGCGGGCCGCCCGCGGCGCGCTCCAGCAGCCCGGTGCGGGCGGCGAGGGCGGCGGCCTCCAGCCGGGACCCGACGCCCAGCTTCATCAGCACCCGCTGCACATGGGTGCGGGCGGTGCTGGGCGCGATCCGCATCCCCGCGGCGATCACCCGCGTGTCCTCGCCCTCCGCCACCCGCACCAGGACCTCGACCTCGCGCGGGGTGAGGATGTCGAGCAGTCGGGCGCCCTCGTCGTCGGGCTGCCGGGCGGGGTTGAGCAGTTCGGCGAACGCGCCCTGGAGCAGCGGCTGGGCGACCGCGACCTCGCCGGCCCTGGCCTTGGCCATGGCCCGCTCGACGCCCTCTATCCGCTCGTCGTGGCGTACGTAGCCGGAGGCACCGGACGCGAAGGCGGCGGCGATGCCGCGCGGGTCCGGCACCGGGCCGAGCACCACCACGGCCACTCCGGGCCGCTCCCGGCGGATGCGGGCCACCGGCTCGAACGCCCCCGGCTCCGCGGGCGCGGCGGTGCCGAACAGGCACACCTCCGGCGAGCGGTTCAGCACCACCTCGGCGGCCCCGCCGGACGGCGCGGTCGCGGCCAGCACGCGGTGCCCGCGCAGCCTCAGGGCCGAGGCCAGCGCCTCGGCGAGCAGCCGGTGGTCGTCGACCACGACGAGCCGTACACCCATGTCGGGTCTCCCCCCATCCCCCGGTGTCCGGCGGGCGGCCGGTCCAGGTCCGCACTCCCTACCGCGGCCGGGCCGGTCCCAACCGTGCCCGCGGACGAGGACCCGCGCGCTCGCGGCGAAAGTACCCGGTTCCGGGCGCGGACGCGCCCCCTCGGCGGGGAGCGCGTATCGCGGCCGGAGCCCTCCGGGGTGATCCGGAGCATTCCGGGCTTGCCGCCTCCGTGGCCGCCGATCGGTCGGTTCGGCGGACACGGAGGACACGTACGGCGGCGGGCACGCGCCGGGCCGGCGCGCGCCCAAGGGGGTCAGCCGTAGACCAGGAAGTAGGTCTGGCCGCTCTCGTCCGAGTAGATCGTCTTGGACACAAAGTACAGCCGGCCGCCGTGCCACACGTAGTAGTTGTGCAGTCCGCCGTTATCCAGCTTGTCGAAGGCGTCCTGCCCGAGCGTGGCGTAGGGGGTGACGGAGCCCGTCGCGGGATCGAGGGTGACCAGCCGGCCCGGCCTGCCGTAGTCCGGCGCCTCGTAGGCCAGCGGCCTGCCGTCCTGGAAGCCGATCCCGTCGACGCCGTAGCCGCCGGTGGTCCTGGCCACCCACTTCGGCTTGCCGTCGCCGAGGTCGAAGGCCGCGACGCCGCCGACCGTCTTGCCACCGCTGTCGCTCCGGCCGTCGAGGGCCAGGTAGACGGTGTCCTTGTCGACGAGCACGTCGTGCACGGCCTGCTTCTCCGCGCCGTCGGCGTCGACGAGGTACGTGTCCCTGCCCAGCGAGATCCGCGAGCGGAGGCGGCCGTTGTCGAGCACCGCCACGTCCGTGTACAGGTTGTCGTCGGTGCCGAGCAGCACCACCACGGGGTCGGTGGAGACGATCGCGCTCACCTGGAGGCCACTGGGCGCGGTCCACGACCACTTGGCGGCACCGTTCCTCGCCGGGTCGACCACCTGCACCTTGTAGGTGTCCAGGTCGCATTCGACGACGCCCACGAACTGGGCGCCGCCGGCGTACCCGTCGTCGTCGCACCGGCCCGCGCCCGACCGCCACAGTTCCTTGTGGTCGCTGAGCCGGTAGGCGACCGAGCCGCCGGTCCAGTCGACGCCGACGGCGTCGCCGCTGATCGCCATCTCGGAGAAGTCGAAGGCGGACTCCAGGGAGGGGTCTCCGCTGGGCAGTTCCTCCGTCCACAGCTCCCGGCCCGCGGCGAGGTCGATCGCCATCACCTTGTCGCAGTCGGCCCCGTACTGAATGGCGGTCATGTTGTCGTACTGATCGCGGGCCGCTGTGCACTCGGTCCCGGAGGGCGCGGCGATCGACCAGGCCCTGGCGCCGGTATCGATGTCGTAGCCGACGACCTGGCCGACCTCGTTCTTCACCACGTACCTGTCGGTGAACCAGATGCCGAGCGCGTCCTTGAGGTCGTCCTTCTTGGCCACCGCGGCGGCGGGCTCGCCGTACAGGTACGCCAGCTCGCTCTTGTGCGCGGCCGGCGCGGTCGGACTGCCGACGGGGCCGCCCTTGGCGCCTCCGCTGTCCGCCTGCGGCTTGGACGCGTGCTTGTCCCCGCCGTCCTTGGTGGCGAACCAGGCGCCTCCGCCGATCACGAGGACCGCGGCCACGACTGCCGAGACGACGACAGCCAGCCGGCCGTTGGACCGGCACCAGGCGCGGGCCGCCCACCGTACGGGGGCTGGCCGTAGGACGGCTGCCGCGCCGCCGGGTACCCGTAGCCGGAGGCCGGGGGTGCGGGCGGCGCGGCGTACGGGTTCGGGCCGGACGGCGGCGAGGTGGCATACGGGTTCTGGCCGGACGGCGGCGACGTGGCGTACGGGTTCGCGCCGGACGGCGAGGTGGCATACGGGTTCGCGCCGGACGGCGGCGGGGTGGCATACGGGTTCGCGCCGGACGGCGGCGGGGTGGCGTACGGGTTCGCGCCGAACGGGGCGCCGGGAGCCGCCGGCGCCGGGTGGCCGTAGCCGGATGCCGGCGGGGCGGGGGCCGCGGCGGAGGGGGTGGCGGCACGGCGTCGGCGGCCGGCTCGAACGGCGGCGGGTTCCCGGCGGGCGGGGGCGGCTGCGACATGGCGGGGCGTTCTCCTCACCCGGGCGGGCGCGGGCCCGGTACGCGCCGAGCCGAACGGCCGGGCGCACCACGGTCTCCGGTCGATTCGGGCAGTAGTACGAGCGGTCACTCTTTCTACCACCGCCTGGCGGAGCGCCTTCCCGCCGCGAACGCATCCGCCGCAGGGCCGCCGACCGCCCCCGCAGCGGACATCGGAGCCCGCCCCCGCAGGCCCGGCCGGACGCCGAATCACCCAGGTCACCCCGTCGCGGACCGTTCTGACGCCGCGTCAGTCCAGGAGGACGACGGTCCCCGCACGAGCCGCCCGGGACGCGGCGGCACCGGACCGGCCGAGGGGCGAGGCGCCGCCGCGAAGGCTCAGGCGTCCTCGGCGAGTTCGAGCCACCGCGTCTCCAGGTCCTCGCGCTCCTCGCCCAGGGTGCGGAGCTCGGCGTCCAGGGCGGCCACCTTCTCGAAGTCCGTGGCGTTCTCGGCGATCTGGGAGTGCAGCTCGCCCTCGCGCTCGCTGACCTTGTCCAGCCGCCGCTCGATGCGCTGGAGTTCCTTGGCGGCCGCCCGCGCGTCGCGCGAGCTGCTGCGGGGCCGTTCGGCGGGGCGCTCGCGGGTGGCGGGCGCGGCCGCGGCCTCGGTGACGGCCTGCCGGCGCTCCAGGTACTCGTCCACCCCGCGCGGCAGCATCCGCAGGGTCGAGTCGCCGAGCAGCGCGTACACCCGGTCCGTGGTGCGCTCCAGGAAGTACCGGTCGTGGCTGATCACCAGCATGGAGCCGGGCCAGCCGTCGAGGAGGTCCTCCAGCTGCGTCAGGGTCTCGATGTCGAGGTCGTTGGTCGGCTCGTCGAGGAAGAGCACGTTCGGCTCGTCCATCAGCAGCCGCAGCACCTGGAGGCGGCGGCGCTCACCGCCGGACAGGTCGCCGACCGGCGTCCACTGCTTCTCCTTGGTGAAGCCGAACCGCTCGCACAGCTGGCCCGCCGTCATCTCGCGGCCCTTGCCGAGGTCGACGCGCTGGCGCACCGACTCCACCGCCTGGAGGACGCGCTGCGCCGGGTCCAGCTCGGCGACCTCCTGGGAGAGGTAGGCCAGTTTCACGGTGCGGCCGACGGTGACCTTGCCCTGCGGCGGCTGCACCTCTCCGCCGCTGGCCGCGGCCTCGGCCAGGGCGCGCAGGAAGGAGGTCTTGCCGGCGCCGTTGACGCCGACCAGGCCGAACCGGTCGCCGGGCCCCAGGTGCCAGGTGATGTGCCGCAGCAGCTCCTTGGGGCCGGCGGTGACCGTCACGTCCTCCAGCTCGAAGACGGTCTTGCCGAGCCGGGAGTTGGCGAACCGCATCAGCTCGGCGCTGTCGCGCGGCGGCGGCACGTCCTCGATCAGCGCGTTGGCGGCCTCGATCCGGAACCGCGGCTTGGAGGTGCGGGCCGGGGCGCCCCGGCGCAGCCACGCCAGCTCCTTGCGGACCAGGTTCTGCCGCTTGGCCTCCTCGGTGGCCGCGATCCGCTCCCGTTCGGCCCGGGCGAAGACGTAGTCGCTGTAGCCGCCGTCGTACTCGTGGACGGTGCCGCGCTGCACGTCCCACATCCGCGTGCACACCTGGTCGAGGAACCAGCGGTCGTGGGTGACGCACACCAGCGCGGAGCGGCGGCTCTGCAGGTGGCGGGCCAGCCAGGAGATCCCCTCGACGTCGAGGTGGTTGGTCGGCTCGTCCAGCACGATCAGGTCCTGCTCGCCGATGAGCAGCTTGGCCAGCGCGATACGGCGGCGCTCACCGCCGGACAGCGGGCCGATCACGGTGTCCAGCCCGTCGGGCAGGCCCGGCACCTCCAGGGAGCCGAACAGGCCGGTGAGCACGTCCCGCACCCGGGCGTCGCCGGCCCACTCGTGCTCGGGGCGCTCCCCCACGACCTCCTGGCGGACGGTCTTGCGGGGGTCGAGGGAGTCGCTCTGGGTGAGCACGCCCATGCGCAGGCCGCCCTGGTGGGTCACCCGGCCGGAGTCCGGCTCCTCCAGTCGGGACATGATGCGTACGAGGGTCGTCTTCCCGTCGCCGTTGCGGCCGACCACCCCGATCCGGTCTCCCTCGGAGACACCGAGGGAGAGCGCGTCGAGCAGGACGCGGGTGCCGTAGGTCTTGCTGACGGCTTCGACGTTGACGAGGTTGACGGCCACGGACGAGATCTCTCCACATGCTTCCTGGGGGTGTCCACAGTAGTGCCCGCCCACGGGGGCGCGGGCGGGCGCGGTCGGCGCCTGTGGAAAACGTGGACAACCGGTGGCACCGGCCGGGCCGCGAAGGCCCGCGGGCGGGGGCGGTGTGCGAGCAGGCGCACGGGGTGCGCGTCGGGCGCGGGGTGCGCGTCGGGCGCGCCCGTACGCGGGTCCGCGCGGCGGGGTCGGGCGACGGGCTCGGGCGCTACGGCAGGACCGCGGCGCCCGCCGCGGGGGCGGTGGCCACGCGGGCGGACGGGCCGAGCGCGGAGGCGGTCTTGGCGGCGGCGTCCGCGTCGGCGACCAGGAAGGCGACGGTGGGGCCGGAGCCGGAGACGATCCCGGCCAGCGCCCCTGAGCCGAGGCCGGTCTCCAGGGTGTCGGCGAGCGCCGGGCGCAGGGCCAGGGCGGCGGGCTGGAGGTCGTTGGTGAGGGCCGCCGCCAGGGCGGGGGCGTCCCCGGCCGCCAGGGCCGCCAGGAGGGCGGGGTCGGCGGCCGGCGCGGGCACGTCGGCCACGCCGTCGCCGTGGCCGGCCTCCCGGCGCAGCCGGTCGCACTCGCGGTAGACCTCGGGCGTCGACAGGCCGCCGTCGGCGACCGCGAACACCCAGTGGAACGTGCCGGCCACCTCCAGCGGGGTCAGCAGCTCGCCCCGCCCCACGCCGAGCGCGGCCCCGCCCAGCAGCGGGAACGGCACGTCACTGCCGAGTTCCCCGGCGATCTCCAGCAGCTCCTTCAGCGGGGTGCCGGTGCCCCACAGGGCGTCGCAGGCGAGCAGGGCCGCGGCGCCGTCCGCACTGCCCCCGGCCATCCCGCCGGCCACCGGGATGTCCTTGGCGATGTGCAGGTGGACGGCCGGTGCGACGCCGTGGCGGCGGGCCAGCGCGATCGCGGCCCTGGCGGCGAGGTTGCTCTCGTCGAGCGGTACCGAGGCGGTGTCCCGGCCCTCCGCGGTGATCGTCAGACGGTCCGCTGGTGTGGCCGTCACATGGTCGTACAGTCCGACGGCCAGGAAGACGTTGGCGAGGTCGTGGAACCCGTCGGCGCGCCGCCCGCCCACGGCGAGCTGGACGTTGACCTTGGCGGGCACGCGTACGGTGACGGCGGTCACGATCGGTTTCTCCTCGGTTCCTACTACGGGTGGTCGTCGGATCGTCGGGTCAGTCGGGGTTCCGCGGGCCTGGGCGTCGTGACGCCCTGGATGCCCGGTCCGTCCTCAAGGGTGCCGGGCCGGTCCGGGCCGGCGGCGGGCGGGGGCGCTCACGCCGGCCGGTTCTCCGCCACCGCGGCGAACTGCTCGACGGTGAGCTCCTCCCCGCGTGCCTGGGGCGACACCCCGGCGGCCAGGAGCGCGGCCTCGGCAGCGGCCGGTGATCCGGCCCAGCCGGCGAGCGCTGCCCTGAGGGTCTTGCGGCGCTGCGCGAAGGCGGCGTCCACGGCGGCGAACACGTCCTCCCGGGAGGCGGTGGTCGTCGGCGGGTCCCGGCGCACCAGGGACACCAGGCCGGAGTCCACGTTGGGCGCCGGCCAGAAGACGTTCCGCCCGATCGAGCCGGCCCGCCGCACCTCGGCGTACCAGTTGGCCTTCACCGACGGCACGCCGTACACCTTGCTGCCCGGGCCGGCGGCGAGCCGGTCGGCGACCTCGGCCTGCACCATCACCAGCGTCCGCTCGATGGTGGGGAAGGTCGCGAGCATGTGCAGCAGCACCGGCACGGCCACGTTGTAGGGCAGGTTCGCCACCAGGGCGGTGGGGGGCGGTCCCGGCAGCTCCCGCACCGCCATGGCGTCGCTGTGCACCAGGGTGAAGCGGTCGGCCCGCTCAGGCAGCCTCGCAGCCACGGTGGCGGGCAGCGCGGCGGCGAGCACGTCGTCGATCTCGACGGCGGTGACCCGGTCGGCCACCTCCAGCAGCGCCAGCGTCAGCGAGCCCAGCCCGGGACCCACCTCGGCCACGGTGTCGTCGGGGCGCACTCCGGCGGTGCGCACGATCCGGCGCACCGTGTTGGCGTCGATGACGAAGTTCTGGCCGCGCTGCTTGGTCGGCCGCACCCCCAGCGCGGCGGCCAGCTCGCGGACGTCGGCCGGACCGAGCAGGGCACCAGGGTCTGTCGTACTCACACCGGCAAGGCTATCCGCAGGCGGCGACGGCTCCGCACACGCGCTGCGCCGGCGGAGCGGCACCGGACCTGCTGCCCCCGCACCCGCACGGCCCTCCCGCACCGGTTCCGGTGCGCGGGGCCGGAGCCCCCGCGCACCGCGCCGCAGTGCCCGGTAGCGGTGCTCAGTACCCGAAGGCCGCCGCTGTGTTCACCGCCACGGCCGCCGCCAGGGTGTCCTCGTCCTCACCCCGGGCGGCCGCCATGGCACGCAGGGTGAGAGGGATCAGGTAGGACGCGTTGGGCCGGCCCCGGTACGGCACGGGCGGCAAGAAGGGCGCGTCGGTCTCGACGAGGAGCCGCTCCCTGGGCGCCGCGGCGGCCGCGTCCCGCAGGTTCTGCGCGTTCTTGTAGCTGATGTTGCCGGCGAAGGACAGGTAGTAGCCGCGCTCGGCGCACAGCCGTGCCATCGCCGCGTCCCCGGAGAAGCAGTGGAAGACCACCGTCTCGGGGGCGCCCTCCTCGCTCAGGACGCGCAGTACGTCCTCGTGCGCCTCGCGGTCGTGGATGACCAGTGCCTTGCCGTGCCGCTTGGCGATGTCGATGTGCCGCCGGAACGAGTGCTCCTGCGCCGCCATGCCCTCCGGGCCGGTGCGGAAGTAGTCGAGGCCGGTCTCACCGACGCCCCGCACCTGCGGCAGCGCCGCCAGGGCGTCGATCTCGTCCAGGGCCGCCTCCAGGGCCGCGGCACCGCCTGCGGGGCGCTGACCCCCGGGGTCCTCCCGCGGGGCGCCGTGGACGAGCCTGGGCGCCTCGTTGGGGTGCAGCGCGACGGCCGCCCAGATGTCGTCGTAGGCGGCCGCGGTCGCCGCCGCCCAGCGTGAGCCGTCCAGGTCGCAGCCGACCTGGACGAGGGTGCGCACGCCCGCGGCGGCCGCGGCGGCCAGCGCCTCCTCCACGGTGCCGGACTGCATGTCCAGGTGGGTGTGGGAGTCGGCGACCGGGACCCGCAGCGGCTCGGGCGCGGGAGGCGCCTCCTGCGCGTCCCGCCGCCGTGCCCCCTGCCTTCCGGTGGCCTTCCCCGCCTCCTGGTGGGCGGACCCGGCCGCCGGACGAGGTGCCCGGCCACCCGCCGTCGCAGGCGAAGGCCCGCTGCGCCCGGTAGGCCCGCTCTGTTCGGTCGCCCCCGGCGACCCGGTCGGCTGGGTCGGCTGGGTCGGCGCTGAGGGCCTGTTCGGCCCGCTCGGCATGGAGGACATGCCCTTGATCCTAGGGACGCGCGGCGGAGTCGCCGCGACCTGACCTCCAGGGGAGACCGTCCGACCTCCCCTTCTGGCCCTCGGGCGCCCCCGGCCCCTCGGGCTCCTCACAGACAGGGCTCGCCCCGTACGCCTCGTACGCCTCGTACGCCTCGAACGCCTCGAACGCCTCGGCGGACAGCACGAACCGGCGCCCAGGGATGCCGGTCGTCTGCCTGGTGCGGCATCGGCCCTCCTAGGACGCCGTCTGCCGCCCTAGGAGAGCCGATGAGCCTCGGCCGCGGCTACCGGTGCGTTGCCGATACCAGTGCCCGTGCCCGTGCTGGTGCCCGTGGTGGTGCTGGTGCCGGGATGCCGTCGGCCGAACAGGTGCAGCAGCCGCCAGCACCGCGATGCCGCCGCCTCCCCGGGCTTCCGCCGCACGCCGGTGCCGCCCGCCTCCCCGGGATGCCCTGTCCGGTCGTCGGCGCCGTGGTGCTCCCTCCCGTGCCAGCGGTGCCCGCCCTGGTGGGCCGTACCCCGGCGGGAGACGGCGGCGACCGGTCCCGAGCGCGTGATGCGCACCAGGTGGCCCCCGCAGTTGCCGCAGCTGGGCCGGGTCAGCGGCGACGGCACCTCGACGCCGTCGGCGAGATAGGTCACGTAGGTGCGCCCCGAGGTGTCGGCGTGGTGCTGGATGACGTACGCCTGCTCCCAGCCGTGTCCGCATCGCACACAGGAGAAGGCGTACGCCTCGGTGGCGTCGGACTCGGTCGCGGGGGGCGGCCCCGGTCGCGGGGAGGTGGCACCCGGGTGCGGCATGCGTCCCGCGGCGGGTCCGCTTCCTATGGTTTCGCTCATGGCAGCTCCCACTCGCCCGCCGGACGCCCTGCCCAGTCGGGACTTCCGCCTCCAGCGAACGCCTCGCGGACGGTGCCCGAAGGGCTCGGGGGCCAGACTTGGCGGAGTTTTGGGCTCTGTGTGGAAGTCGGCCGCGATCACTTTGCCGAGCTGCGGGTTTGTCCGCCGGACGCCCCTGGACGGCGCCCCCGCGCGCGCCTGGCGCCCGTCCCCGGGGAGGTCGCGCCGCCCGTGAGCGGTCACGCCGTGCGGCGGAGTGCCGCCGCATCCCTCCAGAGCCGCCGGGACGCGGCGCCCGCGGACACGCTGAGCGCCGCCTGCCCGCCGCCTGCCCGCCGCCTGCCCGCCTCGGGGCCGGACGCGGGGCCGGACGCGCGGAGATCCCGTCTCGCAACAGCCGTTCCCACCGTTCCGACAGCCGTTGGCGCGCCGGAGGCCGTACAGCTCCCTCCGGAGGGAGCTACGGCTCTCTTTCGGCCCTCTCAGGCCGTCTGGTGCTTGGCGGCCACCACCGCGTCGAAGACCTCCCGCTTGGGCAGCCCCGCCTCGGCCGCCACAGCGGCGATGGCCTCCTTGCGCCGTTCTCCGGCGGCCTCGCGGACGGCGACCCGCTCGACCAGCTCCGCCGGCCCGAGGTCCTGCGGCCCGGGCGCGGGCGCGCCGGCCACGACCACCGTGATCTCGCCGCGCACCCCGTCGGCGGCCCAGCGCGCCAGCTCCTCCAGGGGGCCCCGCCGGACCTCCTCGTAGGTCTTGGTCAGCTCCCGGCACACCGCGGCCGGGCGCTCCGCGCCGAACGCCTCGGCCATGGCCTCCAGCGTGGCGGCGATGCGGTGCGGCGCCTCGAAGTACACCAGCGTCCGCCGCTCGGCGGCGGCCTCCCGCAGTCTGGCCAGCCGCTCGCCGGGCTTGCGGGGCAGGAAGCCCTCGAAGCAGAAGCGGTCCACCGGCAGACCGGAGACCGCCAGCGCGGTCAGTACCGCCGACGGGCCCGGTACGGCCGTCACCCGGATGCCGCGTTCCACGGCTGCGGCCACCAGACGGTAGCCGGGGTCGGACACCGAGGGCATGCCCGCGTCGGTCACCAGCAGCACCCGGGCGCCGCCCGCCAGCGCGTCGGCCAGCTCGCCGGTGCGGGCGGCCTCGTTGCCCTCGAAGTACGACACGACACGCCCTGTGGGCTCCACACCGAGGGTCTGGGTCAGCCGGCGCAGCCGCCGGGTGTCCTCGGCGGCCACCACGTCGGCGGCGGCCAGTTCCTCGGCGAGTCGGGGGGGAGCGTCCCCGGGGTCGCCGATGGGGGTTCCGGCCAGGACGAGGACGCCTTCGGATGCGCTGGTCACGCGTCGAGTCTAGGGGCGCGCCCCCGCGTGCCGGGCGGGACGGCCCGCCGCCTCCGTGCCCAGGTCGCCCGGCCTCCCTCGTCCCCAGGCGAACTCCCGCACTCCGCCGCCGCACCCGGGGCGCGCCCAAGCCACACCCCGGCCGTGCCCAAGCCGCGTCCGAGCGGCGCCCCGTCCGCGCCCCGGCCGTACCCCGTCCCGGCCTCCGCTACCGGACCCATACGGGACAAAGCCCGCCGGGCTGAGCCGACCTCATCGCAATCTCAGACGCTTTCCCTACGATGGCCCGGTGACGAGTGAGACGGTGGCCGAGGACCGGGCCGATACGGGCGGGCATGCGCAGGGCGGGCCGAGCGCATGGGCCCGGCGGCTGCGCCGCTTCGGGTACGCCGAGCCGGCCCGGACCGACACCCGCGAGCGTCTGGTCCCACCGTTTCCCGAGCCGGGGACGCGCGTGTGGGAGATGCTCGGGCTGGGCCCGGCGCTGTCCCTCCGCCTCGCCCGCTGGTCGGGGTGGCTCGGCCCGCTGCTGGTCTCCGTCTTCGCCGGGGTGATCCGGTTCTGGCGCCTCGGCAGCCCGCACGACGTCGTCTTCGACGAGACGTACTACGCCAAAGACGCGTGGGCGATGCTCCAGTACGGCTATGAGGGCACCTGGCCGGACGGGAAGGTCTCCAACCCGGAGATCCTCGCCAAGCACCAGGTGATCCCGCTGTCGGACGTCGGCAGCTACGTGGTCCACCCGCCGATCGGCAAGTGGATCATCGCCCTCGGCGAGTGGATGTTCGGCCTGAACCCGTTCGGCTGGCGCTTCATGATGGCCGTGCTCGGCACCCTGTCGGTGCTGATGCTGTGCCGCATCGGGCGGCGGCTGTTCCGCTCAACGGCGCTCGGCTGCATCGCCGGGCTGCTGATGTCGGTGGACGGCCTGCAGTACGTGATGAGCCGCATCGCCCTGCTCGACCTGGTGATCATGTTCTTCGCGCTGGCCGCCTTCGGCTGCCTGCTGGTGGACCGCGACTGGGCCAGGGCCAGGCTGGCGGCGGCGCTCCCGGTGGACGCGGACGGCTTCGCCCGGCCGGACGACGCCGCCGGCTCCCGCACCGGCATGGGGTGGCGCCCGTGGCGGATCGCGGCCGCGGTGATGCTGGGCCTGGCCGCCTCCAGCAAGTGGAACGGCCTCTACTTCCTGGCGTTCTTCACCATCCTGACCGTCCTGTGGGACGTCGGCTCCCGCCGGGTCGCCGGAGCCCGCCGGCCCCGCCTGGCGGTGCTGCGCAAGGACCTGGGCTGGTCGCTGCTGACGATGCTGCCGACCGCCCTGGCGACCTATCTGCTCACCTGGACGGGCTGGTTCGCCACGTCCAACGGCTACGGCCGGCACTGGGCCGACGGCCGCGGCGGTACCTGGTCGTGGATTCCCGCCCCACTGCGCAGCCTGTGGCACTACGAGTACCAGGTGTACCAGTTCAACGTGAACCTGCACGCCTCCCACCCGTACCAGTCCAACCCCTGGAGCTGGCTGGTGCTGGGGCGGCCGGTCTCGTACTACTTCGAGTCCCCGAAGTACGGCCAGGACGGCTGCAAGACCGCCTCCGGCTGCTCCCGGGAGATCCTCGCGCTGGGCACCCCGCTGCTGTGGTGGGCGGCCTGCTTCGCCCTGCTGTACCTGCTCTACCGGTGGATCGCCCGCCGCGACTGGCGGGCCGGCGCCATCCTGTGCGCGGCCGGCGCGGGCTACCTCCCCTGGTTCCACTACCAGGACCGGACGATCTTCTACTTCTACGCCGTCGCGTTCGTTCCCTACCTGTGCCTGGCCGTCACCATGATGATCGGAGCATTCCTGGGACCAAGAGAGGCGACGGAGAGCCGCAGAATGTGGGGCGCGGTGGGCGCCGGAACCCTGGTGCTGCTGATCGTCTGGAACTTCATCTACTTCTTCCCGATCTATACCGGGATGACGATCCCCTACCACTCCTGGCAGGCGAGGATGTGGCTCGACTCATGGATCTGAGCAGGTCGACGACGTGAGGAGGGACCCGCGCAGGCGCCGTCCCCTCGTCTGGTACCGATCTCGTACGAGTCCGTGGCCGGTTCGATACCTCTGCGGCGCCTCCGCCACCTAGAGTGCCCGGAAGCGGTTCATTTGAACACGTTCAACGGTGGGGGGCTTCCGTGGCGCTGTCGCGCGGTATGAAGAACGGGATCATCGGTGGGGTCTTCACCGCCATGGTCGCTGTCGCCGGATACGGCGCTTACAACATCTGGTCGGCGCTGGAGAAGCCCGGCTCCCCCGGGACGAACTCGCCGCAGGCGTTCAACTCCCCGGTCAGCTCGAAGCCGCCGACCGCCGAGGAGGTCAAGTCCGCGGCCACGGCGTTCCTGACCGCCTGGCAGCACGGGGACTCCGCCAAGGCGGCCGGCCTGACGGACTCGCCCACGCTGGCCGGAGACGGCCTCAAGGAGTACCACGACGCCGGGGTGACGCCCAGCAGGGTCACCGTCGCCGACATTTCCGCCGCGAAGGTGTCGTTCACCGTGGACGCCCGCGTCGCCTACCAGGGCCTCAGCAAGCCCTGGCACTACACCTCCGCCCTGACCGCCGTCCGCGGCGCCGGCAACAAGGTCGTCGTCCGTTGGGAGCCGTCGGTCCTGGAACCGGCGCTGGGCGACAACGGCCATCTGGTCACCGGGCAGGCCACGGCGCCCGACCTGGAGGTCGACGACGTCCACGGCAAGCCGATGGACCTGTCGGCCTACCCCTCGCTCGCCGACATCGCGAACCAGCTCCGCACCCGCTACGCCGGCAAGGTGAAGGGCACCCCGAGCATCGAGACCTACGCGGAGCAGGAGGACGGCTCGGACTCGGCGCCGCTGGTCGTGCTGCGCAAGGGCACCTCGGCGACGCTGCGCACCACCCTCGACCCGGCGGCGCAGCAGGCGGCCGAGAAGGCGGTGGCCGCCCGGCCGAACTCCGGGGTGACGGCTCTGGACACCGACACCGGGGGCATCATGGCCGTCGCCTTCAACCCCCCGGACCAGGAGAACCTGGCCCTCCAGTCGCTCCAGGCCCCCGGCTCCACGTTCAAGATCGTCACGGCGACGGCGCTGCTCGACGCGGGTGACACGCCGCAGACCCACTCCCAGTGCGTCGACGGCTACGCCCCCAAGAACGGCCGCGCCTACCACAACGTCACCCGGGACAACCTGCAAGCCGACCTCAGCTGGGACTTCTCCAACTCCTGCAACACCGGCTTCATCCGGCTCTACCAGCAGATCGGCCCTGAGACCCTCCAGAAGACCGGGCGCACCTACTACGGGCTCGGCACCACCTGGTACACAGGGGTGACCACCAGCGACGGCAGCATCCCGGTGGGCGAGGGCGACGAGCTGACCTCCGACATGATCGGCCAGGGCCAGGTCCTGATGACGACCCTCAACATGGCGTCGGTCTCCGCGACCGTCGAGAACGGCCGGTTCCACCAGCCGACCATCGTCCAGGACACCGGGCTGATCGACAAGCGCACCGACGTGGCCACCACACCGCTGCCCAGCGGCGTGCGGCAGGGCCTGATGTCGATGATGCACCTCACCGTCACCCAGGGCACCGCCTACGGCGCCATGCACACCTTCGGGGGCACTGTCGGCGCGAAGACCGGCTCCGCGGAGAACGGCACGGGCGCGGCCAACGGCTGGTTCACGGCCTACCACGACCATGTCGCCGCGGCGGCGATGGTCCTCAACGGCGGGGAAGGCGGGGACACCGCGGGGCCGATCGTGGCGTCGGTGCTGGCCGCGGCGTCCTGAAACGCGCACGGGAGCCGGAGGCCGAGAGCGGCGGGGACACCGGCCCGGGAGCCTCACTCCACCTGCTGGAGTGCCTCCATGAAGCCGAGGTTGACGCCCAGGATGCCGCCTTCCACCGGCAGCGTGATCCCGGTGATCCAGGCGGCGTCCTGGGAGGCCAGGAAGGCCACCGCGGCGGCGATGTCCGACGGCTCCCCCACCCGTCCCAGCGGGTAGCTTCGCGCGGCGGCCTCCAGCACCCGCTCCCGCCCCTGCCAGGCAGGGGTGCGGATCGTGCCGGGAGCCACCATGTTGACGCGTACTCCGCTGGACGCCGACTCGACCGCCAGGGAGCGGGTGAGGGAGATCAGGCCGGCCTTGGCGGCGCTGTATGAGTGGTTGCCAAAGTACGACAATCCGTTCACCGAGCCGATGTTGACCACCGCTCCACGGCGCCCGGGTGCGGCCGAGAGGTGGGGCAGTGCGGCCCGTGAGCAGCGCATGGTGCCGATCAGGCAGATGTCGAGGTCACGCTGCCAGTCCTCGTCCCGCTCGTCGGTGAACCCGTCCCGGCGCTCACTGCACGAGTAGGCGTTGTTGACCAGCACGTCCAGGGTGCCGAACGCGGCGACGGCCACCTCGACCGCTTCGCCGACAGCCGCGCTGTCGGCGACGTCGCACCCGACGCCCACCGCGCGGCCGCCGTCCGCCTCGATCGCCGAGGCGGTGCGCCGCGCCGCCTCCTCGTCCAGGTCCGCGACGAGGACCCCGGCTCCCTCGGCTGCGAACCGGCGCGCGGTCGCCTCCCCGATGCCGCGGGCGGCGCCCGTGACCATGACACCGTAGGTGTCGAAGCGAGCTGTCATCCCGTCAGGCTAGGCACTGCCTGACCGCTCTGACCAGAGCCTGGGCGCGGGGATCCGCCGTCACGCCGCGCTGCATGCCGTTGGTCACGTAGCCGAAGCCGATACCGCTGTCGGGGTCGGCGAAGCCCAGGGAGCCCCCGCGTCCGGGGTGGCCGAACGCGCCCGGCCCCAGCAGCGGCGAGGCCGGCCCGTGCAGCATGTAGCCGAGGCCGAAGCGGGTGCCCACCACCAGGACCTGGTCCGGGCCCTCGGACTCCACGGTCCGCGCGGCCGCGAGGGTGGCCGGCGCGTACAACCGGGTCCCGCCGTCGACGCCGCCCACCAGTGACGCGTAGAAGCGGGCCAGCGCCCTGGCCGTCGCGACCGTGCCCGACCCGGCCAGCTCCCCGGCGCGGTAGGCCGGGTCGTTCTCGTCGGGCGGCGGCGTGATCGCGCCGAACGCGCGGCGGGTCAGCGAGCCGGGGTCGGCGTACGCCTCGTGGACGTCGCGCCGGGGCCGGGTGCGCAGCGCTCCGGACACGGCGGGCGCCGGAGCGGGCACGTCCCCGATCCGGCCGACGCGGTGCTCCTGTCCGGCCGGCAGGCCCAGCCACAGTTCCTCGTCCAGGTCCAGCGGGCGGGCGATCTCCTCGGCGACGTACCGGCCGACGCTGCGTCCGGAGGCCCGCCGCACCAGCTCCCCGACCAGCCAGCTGAACGTCTGCGCGTGGTAGCCGTGCGCGCGGCCCGGCGGGAACAGCGGCGCCTGTCCGGCCACCGCCCGGGGCCCGGACACCCCGTCCAGGGCCTGCGCGGGGGTGAGCGGCACATCCAGCGCCGGGACGCCCGCCCGATGCGCCAGGACGTCGCGGACGCTCACCCGCTCCTTCCCGGCGGCCTTGAACTCGGGCCAGTAGGCACCCACCGGCGCGTCGAGGTCGAGCTGGCCGCGCTGGTGGAGCAGCAGCAGGCAGGCCGCGGCCACGCCCTTGCCGGCCGACCGCACGGTCTGCGCCGTCTCCTGCCGCCATTCCGCACCGCCGTCATGGTCGGCGCGGCCCGCCCACAGGTCGACGACCTTGTGTCCCTGGTGGTAGACGGCTACGGCGGCGCCGACATCGCCGCGGCGCGCGAAGTTCCCCGCGAAGGCCGCACGGACCGGCTCCCAGCCCAGGGCGGCGTCCCCGTGGATGATCCGGGTACCCGGGACGCCGCCCGTCTCCACGCCGTCCGTCTCGACGCCGTCCGGGGCGGGGGCCTCTCCCTGGCCCGTGCCGAGCCCGCTCCCGGCCCCGGTCCCGGTCCCGGTCCCGCTTCCAGGGGAGCTGACCGGCCTCTCGTCCGCCTCGCCGCCCGCGCCGTCCATCCTCGTGCCTCCCGACCGCCCCCTGCCGTCCGTACCACCCGATCGTACGAACCGTCCCCGGGGAAACGCGGCGCGGGCCCGCCACGGGGACCGCGTCCTGGTCGTGGTGACCCAGGCGCGGCCCCGTCGCGGGCCCGGTGGGGGACGCTGCCTAGTTGCCGGACGTTACGACAGCGGCGGGTACGCGTTCTGCACCAGCTGGTGGAACTGGGCCGAGAACCAGTGGCCCGCGAGCGGCGAGTTCGCCAGGGCACCGGTGGGGTTGTTGCCGTTGCGTGCGTTGCCGCCGTAGGTCGGGTCGCACATCTGGTCGAAGCCCTTGCCCTCGTCGTTGGAGATCGCCTGGCTGGAGCCGTCCGACTCACCCGGGGGCTTGATCCAGACGTAGGCGTCCAGTCCGGCCGCGGGGGCAGCCGTGGGACGGGCACCGATACCGGCACCGGACTGGTTGCACCAGTTGCCGGCGTGGACGCGGCGGTCGATACGGCCGCCGTCGACGTAGGTGTCCACGCTGGTGGTGGCACCCGCGCTGGTCGGACGGCCACTGCCGCCCCAGCCGTTGCGGCCGGTGTCGATCAGCATGCCGATGCCGCTGTCGAAGCCGACGCTGACCAGCTCACTGCGCAGCGCGGTGGCGTACGACTGCTCGTCGACGTAGTTGTTCCAGTCGACCCACTTCGACGACCGCACCGACGTGCCGTTCACGTTGTCCGTCACCTTGAAGTTCGGCTCCACGGTGGCGCTGTAGTTCGCCGTGTTGGTGATGAAGCCCTGGACGTCGTGGACGGTCGCGCCGCTGGAGGTGGCGGCCTTCAGGAACTCCTGGGCGGCGGGGGCGAAGTTGCTGTCCCAGCCCAGCCAGGCGTGGTGGCCGGCGTCGATGTAGTTGTAGGTGTTCGACAGCGCGCCCAGCTTGGCCAGCGCGTAGCCGACGCCCTTCTCGTAGTTGCCGTTGGCCTTCATCGTCGCGCAGGCGTCGGTCGCGCCCGCCTGGCCGCTGGCGTTGGTGACGATGTTCGGCAGGGAGTCGGGCTCGACGATGTTGACGATCCGCAGCTTCGAGTACGCCGGGTCCGACATGATCGACGCGATCGGGTCGATGTAGCTGTGCTCGTAGGTGTCGATGTCCGTCGCGCTGAGCTCACCGTTGGAGGCGAGCGCGGCGCAGTCCCGGCCGGGCAGGTCGTAGATGACGAACTCGACGGTCAGCGGCTGGCCGTTGGCCTGCGCGACGGCCTCGTCGAGGTGGGCCTTGAGCCCCATCTTGCCGTCCGCACCCTGGATGGTGGCGATCCGGTCCAGCCACACGGCGGTCGACTGGTTGGCGATCGACGAACCGCCGTCACCGGACGCCTCGGCGGACCACTCGGGGTTGACGTAGCCCTTGGCGCCCACGTACGGGTTGTCGACCCGGGCTCCGCTGCTCGGCGGGGTGGTGGGGGGTGTCGTCGGCGGGGTGGTGGGCGGCGTGGTGGGAGGAGTCGTCGGCGGGGTGGTGGGGGGTGTCGTACCGCCGGTGCTGCCGCCGCTTCCGGTGCCGGTGCCGCCGCAGGCCACGCCGTTGAGCGTGAACGAGGTCGGTACCGCGTTGGAACCGCTGTAGCTTCCGTTGAAGCCGAAGTTCACGGTGCCGCCGCTGGCAACCGCGCCGTTGTAGGACAGGCTGGCCGCGGTGACCGAGGCGCCGGACTGGGTGATGGTGGCGTTCCAGCCCTGCGTCACCTTCTGGTTGCCGGCGAAGGACCAGCCGAGCGTCCAGTTCGAGATGGCGGAGCCGGTGTTGGTGATCGTCACCGAGGCGCCGAAGCCCACGTCCCACTGGGACGTGACCGAGTAGTTGACCGAGCAGCCGGACGTCGCCGCCTCGGCACTCGTGGTGCTCAGCGCAGCCGCCACCGCGCCGGACGCGACGACAAGCGCGCCTGCGGCCAGTGCAGCGGTTCTGCGTCGGACAATCGGGACTGCCATGTGCGGACTACCTCCATAGGGGGGATGGACCTCTCGAACGTCGTTCGAGAGGTCAAGGGAGGTGGTGCGGTGATTCATGGAGCAGTTACACGCTCTTAACGTGGGAGCGCTCCCATAGTGCGGAGGCGACCTGCCCCTGTCAATGCTTGAAGCGCGACAAGGGCTGAACGTGCAGGCGGGGGCACTGAACACAGTCGTGGCAGCCGCCACTTGAAGCGCGGCGAACCACGCCAGCGAGGGGGCGCTCTCCCCCGCGCCGTCAAAAAATGTAGGGGCGGCGCACCAGACCGGCGGGGAGGTCCGCAACCCTATGGGGGGACGTGAGCAGCGTGCACCCGCCGCAGGACGCCACAGGGTCGCGAGCGCGGCGAGGCGCGATCATCTGATCGGACAGTCGGGTGAATTGGTCACTCGCGAGGGTGGGTTTCCAACGGCAGTACCGGCGGGCACCGATCACCTGGGCCGCAGAGTCATCACCCGGGCGGCAGCCACTCGACCAGGCGACGGCACGATGACGTCTTCTCGGAAAATCACATGGCCAGACAGAAGTGCGGACCTTGGGGAACGAGGCGCGGGGGCGGGCCGCCGACATACAGTCACAACAGCGTTTTCGCGCACGTCACCCGCGCGGGTGACCTAACGGCACATCACTTAGCCCTTAGGTCGCCGGATCAGTCGTATCGCCAGGTCATCCGACCAACCCACCACCCGATGCGGTGATCTACGCGCTGTCGCGTTGACGCGGAACGCGCGAGCCATGACGACCTGGCCGCCGCGCAACACAGCAGTCGCTTCGGAAGGCCCTCTTCACCCTGCCGCCAATGCCCGCTCACGACCGCCAAAGGTTGTCCTGCCGCACCCGCTGACCTGCCGACCATCCTCGCGTAACGTGCTGCCCACGGATTTACCGGCGAGTAGCAGCGATCGAGGGGCGGGTCGATGGCACTGGACGCTGACGTCGTGGTGGTGGGCGCTGGGCTCGCCGGGCTCGTGGCCACCGCGGAACTGGCCGATGCGGGCCGCAAGGTGATCCTGCTCGACCAGGAGCCCGAGACGTCCCTGGGCGGTCAGGCGTTCTGGTCGTTCGGCGGGCTCTTCCTCGTCGACTCGCCGGAGCAGCGGCGGATGCGGATACGCGACAGCGTCGACCTGGCGTGGCAGGACTGGCTGGGCACCGCGGGATTCGACCGCCCGGAGGACCACTGGCCGCGTCGCTGGGCGGAGGCGTACGTCCACTTCGCAGCGGGCGAGAAACGCGCCTGGCTCCAACAGCGCGGGCTGCGGGTCTTCCCCGTGGTGGGCTGGGCGGAACGGGGCGGTTTTCTCGCGACGGGCCCGGGCAACTCCGTCCCACGCTTCCACATCACGTGGGGTACCGGACCAGGGGTCGTGGCGCCGTTCGAGCGCCGGGTGAGGGAGGCGGTCGCCCGGGGACGCGTCGAGCTGCGCTTCCGACACCGCGTGACGTCGCTGACGAAGACCGCGGGAAGCGTCGACGGCGTCGCGGGCGAGATCCTGGTGCCGAGCTCCACCGACCGCGGCACCGCGAGCTCCCGGGAGACCGCCGGCTCGTTCGAGTTGCGCGCCCAGGCCGTGGTCGTCACCTCGGGGGGCATCGGCGGCAACCACGACCTCGTGCGCGCGGCCTGGCCGGCCCGCCTGGGAACACCGCCCAAGAAGCTTCTGTCAGGGGTGCCGGCCCACGTCGACGGCCTGATGCTGGGCGTCAGCGAGAACGCCGGCGGCCGACTGATCAACGGTGACCGCATGTGGCACTACACCGAAGGCATCGAGAACTGGAACCCCATCTGGGCCCGCCACGGCATCCGCATCCTGCCCGGACCGTCATCCCTCTGGCTCGACGCGACAGGCAAGCGCCTCCCCGTGCCCTGCTTCCCCGGATTCGACACCCTGGGGACCCTTGATTACATCATGCGAACGGGTCACGAATACACGTGGTTCGTCCTCACCCAGAAGATCATCGAGAAGGAGTTCGCCCTCTCCGGTTCCGAGCAGAACCCGGACCTGACGGGGAAGAGCGTGCGCGAGGTGCTCAAGCGCGCCCGGCCGGGCGCGCCCGGACCGGTCGAGGCGTTCAAGCGCCACGGCGCGGACTTCGTGGTCGAACCGGACCTGGGCTCCCTGGTACGCGGAATGAACGCCCTCACCGGCGACGACCTGCTGGACGAGGCGGACCTGCGGCGTGAGATCGAGGCGCGCGACCGCGAGATGGCCAACCCGTACACCAAGGACCTCCAGGTCACCGCGCTCCGGGGGGCGCGCAGATATGTCGGCGACCGTCTCATACGGACGGCCGCACCGCACCGCATCCTCGACCCGAAGGCCGGCCCGCTGATCGCCGTCCGGCTCAACATCCTCACCCGCAAGTCGCTGGGCGGCCTGGAGACGGACCTGGACGGCCGCGTACTGGCCGGGGATACGCCACGGGCGGATGAGGGCGGTCAGGGCCGCGGAGAGCCGCTCCCGGGCCTCTACGCCGCCGGTGAGGCGGCGGGCTTCGGTGGCGGCGGCATGCACGGCTACCGGTCGCTGGAGGGCACCTTCCTGGGCGGCTGCCTGTTCTCCGGGCGGGTGGCCGGCCGGGCAGCCGCCAGCGCCACCACGTGAGGTAGCAGTCCGGCTCCTCCCGGGCAGGCCGTCCCGGGAGGACACGGACTCGTCCCGCTCGAAAAGTTGCTGGCCTTCCAGGGGCCCCGAACCATGGGAGGGGTGAGCGACGGCGCATACCTCCGGTTCCCGCACCTGCACGGCGACATGCTCTGCTTCGCCGCGGAGGACGACATCTGGACAGCTCCGATCGGGCTCCCGGGCACCGACCCCGGGCGCGCCTGGCGGGTGACGGCCGACCGCACGCGGGTGGGGCCGCCCCGGTTCTCCCCGGACGGCGCGTCCATCGCGTTCACCACCTGGCGCAGCCTCGACCCCGAGGTGTACCTGGTGCCGGTGGAGGGCGGCGCTCCGAAGCGGCTGACCTATTGGGGCAGTACCGACACCCGGGTGTGCGCGTGGACACCGGACGGGCACATCCTGGCCGTCTCCTCCCACGGGCAGCCGTTCGCCTATCACACGTGGGCGTACACCGTCCCGGCCAGCGGCGGGCCCGGCGGCGCGCTCCCCTGGGGGCCCGTGTCGGACATCGCCGTGCGCGACCGCGAGGACGGCGACCGGCGCACCCTCCTGCTGACGGGCACCCCTCCGCACGAACCGCACGCCTGGAAGCGCTACCGAGGCGGCGCCACCGGGCGCCTGTGGCTGCACGGAGCCCGTCTCGTGCCCGGTATCGGCGGCCACCTGGCGTCGCCGATGTTCGTGGCCGGCCGCATCGCCTTCCTCTCCGACCACGAGGGCATCGGCAACCTCTACTCCTGCCGGACCGACGGCACCGACCTGCGCCGCCACACCGACCACGCCGACTTCTACGCCCGCAACGCCTCCACCGACGGGCAGCGGGTGGTGTACCAGTGCGCCGGCGCCCTGTGGCTGGTCGACGACCTCGAGGCCGCTGACTCCGTGCCCCGCCGCCTGGACGTACGCCTTGGCGGCACCCGCAGCGGCCGCCGCCCCTACCAGGTGCCGGCCGCCACCAACCTTGACGGCCTGGCGATCGACGGCACCGGCCGAGCCAGCGCGGTGTGCGTCCGGGGCAGCCTGTACTGGCTCACCCACCGCGACGGCCCGGCCCGCACCATCAGCGACGTGCCCGGGGCCCGGGTGCGCATGCCCAGGATGCTGGGTGACACCGGCCTGGTCGCCTACGTCACCGACGCCGGAGGCGAGGACGGTATCGAGCTGGCCCACCTGCCCGGCAGGGCCTCCAGGGCACTCACCCGAGGGCCGGAGGAGCCAGCCGACGTACCGGCCGACATCACCGGCGACCTCGCCTTCGCGCCCCAGGCGGACAGCGACACGGACGCCGTACCGGTGGGCGCGGGCGCCCGTCAGCACCCTGAGGGGTCAACCCGCTCGGCCTCCAGCGACAGCAGGAGCACTACTGATGAGGCCACTCATTCGGGTGACCTGCGCGCCGACGCCAGGTCTCCGCGCACCAATGGCACCGCAGAAGTCACCCCGGAGAGTGACCGATTCGTGCGACTTTCATCTGAGATAACCGGTAAGGCCACCGGTTCGGGTGATAACAGCCAGCAGAGCCCCGTGATGTCATCCCCCGACTCCCCGCATGCCCGCCTCGCGGTCGGCCGCCTCGGACGGGTGACCCAGATGGCCGCGTCTCCCGACGGCGGAACCCTGGCGATCGCTTCCAACGACGGCCGGCTGCTGCTGGTCGCCACCGGGGAAGGGGCGCAGTCACCCGGTCTGGAGACAGCGGCTCCCGCGAAACCGGGCAACGTCGAGGAGCTGATCCGCTCCACCAACGGACCCGTCCGTGACCTGGCCTTCTCCCCCGACTCCGGTTGGCTCGCCTGGTCACACCCCGGCGTCGGACGCTCCCTGCGATCCATCAAGATCGCCCGACTCGCCGACCATACGATCATCGACGTCACCAATGGCCGCTTCGAGGACGAGCAACCCGTCTTCACCCGCGACGGCCGCTATCTGGCGTTCCTGTCATGGCGCGGCTTCGACCCCGTGTACGACGTCCACACGGGTGACCTGTCCTTCCCCCTGGGATGCCGTCCCTACCTTGTCCCGCTGAACTCGGCCATCCCCTCACCGTTCGCGCTGCGGGTCGACGGCAGTCCGGTCGGCGCCGGACTGGATCCCGGCGAGGGCGGCGGCGACGGCCCGGTCGTCGTCGAGGCCGAGGGCCTGCCCAGCCGCGTCACGCCCTTCCCGGTCGCCGCGTCGAAGTACAGCGCGCTGCGCCCCGTCCGGGGCGGCCTGGTGTGGCTGCGGTGGCCGATTTCAGGCGCCCTCGGCGAGACCTTCGTCAACCCCGCCGATCCGTCCGCCCGCCCCACCCTGGAGTACTTCAACCTCGGCAAGTCCCGCCGCCTCGAACTCGTCCGCCACATGGACTGGTACGAGGTCAGTGGCGACGGCAGGCGCCTCGCCGTCTTCGACGAGGGCGAACTCGCCGTGGTGCCGGCGACCGAGCGCGGCGACGAGGACTCGACCGTCTTCGTGGACATGCGCCGCGTCCTGCACGAGGTCGAACCCACCGCGGAGTGGCGCCAGTCCTACGAAGAGGCCGGACGGCTGATCCGGGACTACTTCTGGGCCCCCGACATGTGCGGCGTGGACTGGCCGGCCGTACTCGACCAGTACCGCCCGTTGGTGGACCAGGTGGCGACCCCGGACGAGTTCGCCGACCTCCTGCGCGAGGTCCTGGGTGAACTCGGCACTTCGCACGCCTACGTCCAGCCCGCCCGCCGCAACGAGGGGCCGCCCCACTACCAGCGCCCCATCGGGCTGCTCGGTGCCGACTTCCGGCGCACGAAGGACGGCCTCTGGACGGTCGCCCGCATCCTTCCGGGTGAGTCCTCCGACTCCAAGGCCCGCTCCCCGCTGGCCGGTACGGGCATCCGCGAGGGCGCCGTCCTGACCCACGTGGACGGACGCCCCGTCGACCCGGACGCGGGACCCTACCCGCTGCTGGCCGGCGCCGGCGGTACCACCGTGGAGCTGACGTTCACGCCGCCGGACGGCCGTGGCGCACCGCGCCGAGTCGCCGTCGTTCCCCTCGTCGACGACAGGCCGTTGCGCTACCAGCACTGGGTGGCCCGCCGCCGCAGCATCGTGCGGCACCTCAGCGGGGGCCGCTGCGGCTACCTGCACATCCCCGACCTGGGAGGGTCCGGCTGGGCCCAGTTCAACCGCGACCTGCGCAAGGAGGTCGCCTATGACGCCCTCCTGGTGGACGTCCGCGGCAACGCGGGCGGCAACATCAGCGAACTGGTCATCGAGAAGCTCACCCGCAAGGTGCTCGGCTGGGACCTCACCCGCAACGCCCAGCCCATCTCCTACACCAGCAGCGCCCCACGCGGCCCGGTGGTCGCCGTCGCCGACGAGGCGACGTCGTCGGACGGCGACATGATCACCGCCGCGTTCAAACTCCTGGGGCTCGGGCCAGTGGTCGGCCTGCGCACCTGGGGCGGAGTGGTCGGCATGACCGGCCGACACCGTCTGGGCGACAACACGGTGATCACCGTTCCCATGAACGCCGCCTGGTTCGACGCCTACGGGTGGGCGGTCGAGAACCACGGTGTCTCGCCCGACATCGAGTCTCTGCGTACCCCGCTGGACTGGGCCGAGGGACGCCAGGGCCAACTCGCCGTCGCAGTGCGTACCGCGCTGTCGCTCCTCGACGAGCACCCTGCCGCAGTACCCCCTGACCTCTCCACACGCCCCAACCGCGCCCGACCTCCCCTTCCTCCGCGCTCCGAGTAGCCCGGCCGACGCCCCCGCGCCCACCGGCCGTGCTGGTCGCGTCGCTTCCCGGCCCCTACTGATCCTTCGGCACAGCCCGAGGGACGCGGCCTGAGGGACGCGGCTTGGGGGACGACTTGAAAACGCGGCCGGCGCGGCCGCCGGGAGTCCAGGCGGCAAATCCCGCGTGTTCCTGGGTCTTGCAACCAGAGTCCATCCCATGAGTACGAGGAGCTCGCGCGTCAACCCCGAGTCGCTCCGCGGGACGCCCGGCTACCACCACATCACAGTCGTCCCGTCCGATCCGACCGGCCTACCTGGCCGGGCAGTTCCCCGTGGGTGCCGACGGCCAACTGGTCGGTCCCGGTTCGCTTGAGCAGCAGACGGATCAGGAGGCGAGCAACGTTCTCGCTGCCTGGAAGCGGTCTGCGCGCAACCCCATGACGTCGTACGGTCGGTCGCCCGTGTGCGCAGCAGCGACACCAACGTGCGGGGCAGCGTGTGGAGCAGGCTGACGGCATCGTCGATCGGGCCGGCATGCACCACGGCCAGCATCCTCCTCGGCGTCGCCCAACTCGGCTTCGCCGGGCAGCTGGTCGAGGTCGACCTCACCGCTCGACCTCACCGCCGCGCTGCCGCTGCCTGCGGGCGGCGGCCACCCGTAACGGCGAAGAAGGGGCACCCCGCCTGCGGGGTGCCCCTTCTCGTCCGGCGGTCGCACCGCGCCTGCGCGGGCGTCGCACCGAGATCAGCTCATAGGGACGTCAGGCCCATTCGTTCTGGCTCTCGTCGTCCTCGTCGCGGGCCACACGGCTACGCGCCAGGTCCTCGAACTCGGGACGACGCTCGCGCGCCTCCTGCTCCGCACCGCGCTCGGCCCGCTCAGGGCGCTGGGCGTTGGCGGACTTGTTCCGCTTGCCCGCCGCCCCCTTGGCCTGCTCGGCGTAGTCCTCGGCCTTGTCCTTGAACTGATCGAAAGCACCCATGGCTACTCCTCCTGGAGCGGTGGGGAATGGGGCCTCGACAAGATTGACACGATGGGAAACCCCTCGCATCCTGGGGAAATAACCGCAGGTCAACGCACGATTACGGCTACTCGACGTGACGGGTGGCCGATCTCGCCTGCTCGTCCGCGGCTCCTCCACGGCCGACGAGTCCACGCCGGGCGCCCTGGCTGCCTGCGAGCGCCGGTTCGGCGCGCCTCATCTCCCGCCGCCCGAGCGCGCCGCCGAGCAGAGAAGGCAGGCAGCCGCGTACGGGCTGCATGCCGCGCAGCCACCACTGCCCGTACACGTGCGGGGAGCGGCGCACGACACCCTCAGCGATCCGTTCCACAGCGGGCTCCAGCGGATACGTACGGTTGGTCGGCCAGGGCAGCCGGGCGCGCAGTCGCGCCAATGCCTCGTCCTCGTCGGCTCCGCGCACCATGTCGGTGTCGGTCCAGCTCAGGTAGCCGACGCCAACCTTCACCCCCCTGTGGCCCAACTCGGCCCGCAGGCTGTGCGCGAAAGCCTCAACCCCCGACTTGCTCGCGCAGTAGGCGGCCATCATGGGGGCCGGGGTAAGGGCAGCCAGTGACGCGATCTGAAGGAAATACCCTCGGGAGTCGATCAGGGAGGGCAGGAAGGCGCGTGCCGTGGCGATGCTGCCCAGCAGGTTGACGTGGATCACTCGGTCGAACGCCTCCGGATCCGAGTCCAGGAACGGGCCGGCGGTGGCCACCCCGGCGTTGGCCACCGCGATGTCGATGCGCCCGTATCGCTCGCGGACTTCACCGGCGACCCGCGCCAATGCCTCACGATCGGTCACGTCAGCCGTCCACGGTGCGGCGTTTCCGCCGATCCCTTCCGCAACCCGTACCAGCTCTTCCGGTTCCAGGCCCACAAGCGCCACCTGGGCGCCCCGGGAGGCAAGCTTTCGCGCGAGCAGCTCACCAACCCCGCGCGCCGCACCGGTGACCACTGCGACCTGGCCGTCCAAAGATCCGGTCATACGCTCTTCTCCTCCTCGGCGGCGATTACCGGTCGGGGGATGGCACCGGCCCCCGCACCATCGCCAGGCGCCCGTTCAGGCGGGATCTGTTCAAGGTGGTCGGCGGCCAGTCCGCGGACAGTGGCAGCCACCGCGAGCGGGGCCTCAAGGGGAGTCATGTGGCCGAGGCCGGGGAGTTCCGTCAGCCCGGTGCAGTGCGGCAGCAACTCGACCAGGTGCCGAGCGTGAGCAACGGGAGTCAGCTTGTCCGCCGTCCCCACCAACACGGCGGTCGGGGCGGTGAGGGCCGTCAGCCCGGCGTCCAGATCAAGTTGGGTGAGGACACGGCCCCACGCCCCACGCTCACGCGCGCCGCAGGCGTGCACGATCCGAGCCGTGAACTCCACCTGCTCGGGGGTCGCGGACGGGCTGAGCACTCCATACCGGAGCGCTGCCTTCGACGCCCTGGTGACCGGCCCGAGTGGCATCCGCGACACCAGCATCTGGCGATGCACAGCTCCGCGCAGCCGGCGTGATCCGAGGCGCGGCGGCATGACCTGAGCGGAGCCGAGCAACCGGGCGCTGCCCGTACTCGCCAGCAGAACGGCCGCGGTACGGCTCCGGACCGCCTCCCGCTCCGAGGCTGCCATGATCGTCATGCCACCCATCGAGTGCCCGGCCACCACCGCCCTCTCGCCGTCGTCCAACACCGCTGCCATGACCGCTTCCAGGTCGTCCGCAAGGGCTCGGGTGCCGTACCCCCGGGGGGAGGCCGGAGCCTCGCTCTTGCCGTGGCCGCGCTGGTCGTAGGCGAAGATCCGGAAATCCGACGACAGGTCGCGCACCAAAGGCGCCCAGAACAGCGTCGAACACGTCCAGCCGTGCGACAGCACGACGGTCGGCCCCTCCGAGCGGCCGTACTCCTCCACATGCAGGCGCGTTCCATCGGCGGACCCCGCGCTGAGGACACGGCGCGGCTCCACCCTCTCGTAGGACGTGGTCACGACGCCGCCTCCGCCGCCAGGGTGCCCGCATCCGTCCTCTGTGCTCCAGGCGGGGCGAGCATCCGATACTCCGACAGCGTCAACTGACGTGTGGCCCGGTGGAACTCCGCGGTGGTGCCAGGCCAGGCAGTGGTGTTCCGGCCGTTGGCGTCCAGATACCAGCTGTCGCACCCCCCGGTGTTCCACACCGTCTTGGCGGCGCGCCGCTGCACCTCGTCGTTCCACACTGCCACGGCTTCGGGCCTGGCATCCAGAGCGGCGGCTCCCGTCCGCTCCAGGGTGCGCAGGTAGTCGGCCACGTAGTTGAGCGATGACTCGATCATCAGGATCATCGAGCTGTTCCCCAGGCCCGTGTTGGGGCCGATGACGAACAGGAAATTGGGGAACCCGTCGACGGTGCAGCCCCGCAGGGCCGACATGCCGGTCTTCCAGTGCTCCCTCAGCGTGTGACCGTCCGCTCCGACGACGCGGTCACCGATGGGCATGTCGGTGACGTGGAAGCCGGTCCCGAAGATGATGGCGTCGACCTCGCGCTCCGTTCCGTCGGCGGTGACCACGGACGATCCGCGCACTTCGGTGAGGGCCGAGGCGACCACCTCGGTGTTGGCCTGCGCGAGGGCGGGATAGTACGTGTTGGACAGCAGGATCCGCTTGCAGCCGATCCTGTAGTCCGGCGTCAACCGTGCCCGCAGCCGAGGGTCCCTCACCGAGCGGCGAAGGTGGCCCCGCGCTATTCGCTCGGCCGCCTTCATCAGTCCGGGACGTCTGACGAACGCGCCGACCTGGAACTCCCTCACCATCCACAGCAGCCCGCGCCGGGCTTTGGCGGTACCCGGAACGGTCGTGTGCAGCCACCGCTCGGCCGCGCTGATCGGCCGGTCCATACGCGGCATCACCCAGGGCGGCGTGCGCTGGATCACCGTCAGCTTCCCCACCTGCGGCTGGATCGACGGCACGATCTGGATCGCCGAGGCGCCGGTGCCGACCACGGCCACCCGCTTGCCCATGAGGTCGAACCCGTGGTCCCAGCGTGCGGAGTGGAAGACCCGGCCGGGGAAGTCGGCGAGCCCCGGCACCTCGGGGAGCTTCGGGTCGGACAGCGGTCCCGTCGCGGACACCACCACGTCGGCGGTGAGTTCGCCACGGGCGGTCGTCAGGTGCCAGCGGCTGGGGCCGGTCTGCCAGCGGGCCCGGAGCACCTCGGCGCCGAAACGCAGATGCGGACGGAGCCCGAAGGTGTCGGCAACCCTCTCGAGGTAGGCGCGGATGTGCTCCTGCCCGGAGAAGGCGCGGGGCCACTCGGGATTGGGGGCGAAGGAGAACGAGTACAGGTGCGACGGCACGTCACAGGCGCAGCCGGGGTAGCTGTTGTCCCGCCAGGTGCCGCCGACCGCGTCCGCGCGCTCCAGGACCACGAAGTCGGTGACCCCTTCACGGCGCAGCCGCACGGCGACTCCCAGTCCGCCGAACCCCGAACCGATCACCGCCACCCGCACATGCTCCACACCGCCGTCCATGGCAGCACCTCCCGCTCGCCGGCCCATCGCGCCAGTAATCACTGGCATGATGGGACTGTAGGGCACGGCCCATTACCTTCGGTAGAGGGCTGCGCACAATTCACCCCCACGTGTCTGTCCAGCTCTCCCGGCCGAGCGTCGGAGCATCGGGGCATCCGCCCTTGAACCCTTAGGCTGGCCCCGTGGACGAGAACGGGAGCCCGGGGCGCGAGTACCGCGTCGAGGAGCTGGCCGCGGCCGCCGGGATCCCGGTCAGGACGCTGCGGTTCTACCGTGAGCGCCGCCTCCTGCCCCCGCCGCGCCGCGAGGGCCGCATCGCCTGGTACTCCGAGGAGCACCTCGCGCGCCTGCGCACCATCGCCGCCCTGCTGGAACGCGGCCACACCCTGGGCGGCATCGCCGACCTCATCGCGGCCTGGGAGCAGGGCCGCACCCTGGACGGTGTCGCCGAGCGACTCGGCCTTGAGGGCGCCCTCATGGGCCCGTGGTCGGAGGAGACCCCGGTCCGGCTCACCGCCCGGCAGCTCACCGACTACTTCGGCGAGGACGTGAGCGCGGGGAACCTGACCGCCTCGCTGGAGATCGGCTACATAGCCGTGGACGGCGAAGAGGTCGTGCACGTCAGCCGCCGTCTCCTGGACGCCTCCGCCGCCCTCGTCCGCGAAGGGGTACCGCTGTCGGCGATCCTCGCGGCAGGCCGGGAGGTTCGCAGCCACGTCGATGCCTTGGCAGACCTCTTCACCACCGTGATCAAGGACCACGTGCTGCGGTCCATGGGCCCCCTCGACGCGATGGAAGCGGACGAGGTGCACCGGATCGCCGAGTCGCTGGAGCGGTTGCGCCCCCTCGCCAAGAACATCGTCGACGCCGAGATGGCTCTCGCGATGGAACGACGGGTACGCGCCGAGATCGACGCCTGGATGAGCGCACACGCGGACGCCGCCCCGTCACCTCCTGTGTCGGACGCGCAGGACAGTGGTGCGGCCCCGTCCCCGGGCGACAGGCCGGAGGCGGTCGGCCGGCCCGCCGCGGACGGCGCCCTCCAGGGCCCGCGAGCGTCGAACCGCACGACCTGAGAGAGTGGAAGCGCCGGAACGACCAGGAGGTGTCCCGTGGAACAGCCCAACGACACCAGCGCCGAGCACGCCATCCTCGGCCGTATCAGCGAGATGGTCGCGGACGAGAGGACGCTGCGCGACCTGCTCGCAGCCGGTGGTGGCGAGGGCGTGGACGAGCGGGAGCGGCTGACCGCTCTGGAACACGAACTCGACCAGTGCTGGGACCTGCTGCGCCAGCGCAGGGCCCTCTCGGAGGCCGGAGAGGACCCGGGCGCCGCGCGCGTACGTCCGTCGTCCACGGTCGAGGGCTACCGTTCGTGACCCGCGGCGAAGAGCCCACCGGGGTCGTGGTCGCCGATGTACCGGCCGCCCATCGCTACGAGGCCCGCTCCGACGGCGGCCTCGCGGGGTTCGCCTCGTATCTGCGTACCCCTGAACTCGACGTGTTCGTACACACCGAGGTCGAGGATGCGTACGCGGGGCGCGGTGTCGGCTCGGCCCTGGCACGCACCGCCCTGGACGAGGCCCGCGCTTCGGGGCGGCTCGTCCTGGCGGTCTGTCCCTTCATCGACGCATGGATCACCCGGCATCCCGAATACGAGGACCTGCGCTACGAGCCCGCCAGCAGGGTCGCGGACTGACCTCTTGGGGTACGTCGCCCAGCGGTGGGTCGGATGTCCACCTTGGAAGCCGATCAGCGACCTATAGCAACCAGACCTCGCATCCGGGGATGGACCCGCCGGGGTCACCGACCCAGGCTTGGGGAGATCCGGAGGCCTGAGCGTGCCGAGCCACGGCAATGGGCGACGACGTCCCTCACCCTCGGTCCGAAGCAGCGCGACGTCCATGTCGGATTTCCGCCAGACCGACGCGGTGACGACGCGCGATGCTGGTGGGGTGCATACGGATTTCGACGCTTGTGTGAGGGCCGTCCAGTCGAAGGACGCCCGCTTCGACGGCTGGTTCTACACCGCCGTGCTCACCACGCGGATCTACTGCCGCCCCAGCTGCCCCGCGGTGCCGCCCAAGGCCAGGAACATGACCTTCTACCCGAGTGCCGCCGCCGCCCAGCAGGCGGGGTTCCGGGCCTGCAAGCGCTGCCGCCCCGACGCAAGCCCGGGATCACCGCAGTGGAACGAGCGAGCCGATCTCGTGGCGCGCGCCATGCGCCTGATCGCCGACGGTGTCGTGGACCGCGACGGAGTACCGGGCCTGGCCGCCCGCCTGGGGTACAGCACCCGCCAGATCGAGCGGCAGCTGAACGCCGAGCTCGGGGCGGGCCCCCTGGCTATTGCCCGCGCGCAACGTGCCCAGACGGCCCGCCTGCTGATCGAGACCACGGTCATGCCGATGGGCGCCGTCGCCTTCGCAGCAGGCTTCTCCAGCATCCGCGCCTTCAACGACACCGTACGGGAGGTATTCGCCCTGACTCCGGGCGAGCTGCGCGCCAGGGTGTCCAAGGGGCGGCCGACCGCTGCCACCGGCACCCTCGCGCTCCGGTTGCCCTTCCGGCAGCCCCTGACGCCCGACAATCTCTTCGGACATCTGGTGGCCACCGCGGTTCCAGGTGTGGAGGAATGGCGGGACGGGGCGTACCGGCGAACCCTGCGGTTGCCCCACGGGCCCGGGATCGTCGAGCTCAGCCCTGCCCCCGACCACATCGGGTGCCGCATGCGGCTGGCGGACTGGCGCGACCTGAGCCAGGCGATCAGCCGATGCCGCCGGCTGCTGGATCTGGACGCCGACCCACAGGCCGTCGACGCGCTGCTCTCGTCGGACCCGCGAATGGCACCCCTCGTCGCCAAGGCGCCCGGACGCCGTGTGCCCGGGGTCGCCGATGGTCCGGAGTTCGCTGTCCGGGCCGTCATCGGCCAGCAGATCTCCACTGCGGCTGCTCGTACCCACGCCGGGCGCCTGGTGACCGCCTACGGTGAGCACGTGGACGACCCGGGTGGCGGCCTCACACACCTGTTCCCGTCGCCGGAGGCGCTCGCCGGCTGGGCCCCGGAACGGCTCGCGATGCCGCAGAGCCGCAAGACCACTCTGGCCGCCCTGCTGACCGCTCTGACGACGGGCGACCTCGACCTGGACGTCGGCAGCGACTGGCTGCGCGCTCGGGCTGCCCTCTCCTCACTGCCCGGCTTCGGCCCGTGGACGGTGGAGACGATCGCGATGCGCGCTCTGGGCGATCCGGATGCCTTCCTTCCCACCGATCTGGGCGTCAGGAATGCCGCGGTACACCTGGGACTGCCCGCCACACCCGCCGCTCTGACCCGACACTCTGCCGCTTGGCAGCCTTGGCGCGCGTATGCGACCCAGTACCTATGGGCGACGGGCGATCATCCGATCAACACTCTTCCCAACCGAACATAAGGGCACCGGACCGAGATCACCCGGCGCTCAAGGACCCATGAGCACGACTGCAACGGAAGGCCCCGCACGATGACGACCCTCGGCGCATCTCCAGTGAACGCCGCGCACACCGTGATCGACAGCCCTTGCGGCCCACTCACCTTGGTGGCCGCCGACGGCGCCCTGGCCGGCCTCTACATGACCGACCACCGCCACCAGCCACCCCTGGAGACCTTCGGCCCCCGCTCCGATCTCATGATCTTCGACCGGGCCGCAGAACAACTGACCGCCTACTTCGCGGGTGAGAGCACCACGTTCGACCTTGACCTGCACGCAGCAGGAACCCCGTTCCAACAACGCGTGTGGGCCGCCCTCCGCACCATTCCCTACGGGGAAACCATCACCTACGGAGAGCTGGCCGAGTCTCTTGGACAGCCGACAGCCTCCCGCGCCGTTGGCCTGGCCAACGGACGGAACCCGATCAGCATCATCGTCCCCTGCCACCGGGTCATCGGTGCGAACGGGAGCATGACCGGCTACGGCGGGGGCATCAGCCGCAAGCAGTGGCTGCTCGACTTCGAACGAGGCGCCGTGCAGCCAACCCTGCTGTAACGAATGCGCGTATGAGTTGCAGCCCGAAGGAGTGACCTGGTTCAGGAGAGGCCCAGCGCGGGGACCACGACCGCGTCGATGAAGCGGTGGCTGTACTCCGGGTCCGGATCGACACCTTCGATGGCCGGACGGGCAAGTGCCGCCCCGAAGAGCATGTGCGGCACGAAGCCGCGTGCCGGGCAGTCCGCCGCCAGCTCACCCCGGTCGATCGACCGCTGCACAAGTTCGCGGAAGTTGGCCAGCTCAGGCTCGATGAGCAGGTCGCGCAGCGCTCGGAAGAGGTCCTCGTTGCGGAAGGCGGCATGCGACAGCCCGCGCATCAGCTCCTGATCGCGCTGGACCTCGGCCTGGTCGTGCAGTCGGACGAGTTCGTGCAGGTCGCCTGCGAGCGTGCCGGTGTCGATGTCGGCGAGCGACACCGGCTTGCACTGCCGAAGCGCCGTGGCGACCAGTTCGGGCTTGCCCTTCCATTGCCGGTACAAGGTGGCCTTGCTCGACCGGGTACGCGCGGCCACCGCGTCCATCGTCAACGCCTCGTAGCCGACCTCGCGCAGCAGCTCGACCACCGCCTCGAACAGCTCCTGCTCGCGCTCCGGGGTCAGGCGGGTACGCCGCGGGGTGCTGCTCGTCTCCGGCGGCATGTCGTGCTTCCCTCCTGCGTACCGGCCACGTGCCACCCCCACGTGCAGCGCATCCGTGCGCGGTGCGGGCGACTGTGGAGAAACGGTGTCGTACACCAATGAGAGTAGACGGCCCACGATCGAAACGCCACCGTTTCGATCGTGGCTCACGCCACCCGGAATCCGCCGACGCCGCCCGGAGGCTCGCAAAGGGCAGACGCCCCGCGGGCCCAGGTCCGCCGGTCAACGGCAGATCGTCCTCGACTCGATCCGCCGCTGGCCGAGGACTGGGTACCGCTCCCGCAGGCGCGACATCACCCGGCCGAGTGATCACCGCCGGCCCCAGGTGAGGTGACACCTTTGTCGAACTCGACTCTCGACGCGCGGCCCACGGCCCCCTTCACGCTTTGCGGACTCATGCGCCGCCCGCACCCTGCGGCTCTCCCGACAACCCGGCCGAGCGGCCGGCCGGGACGCGGCCTCGCCACGGCGGAGGGCGCGGCGAGGACCGGACCGGACCGGCTCCCCTGGATCAGGGAAGGGCTTTAGGGGTTCCGGGAACGGCACGGAGAAGGTCCCGCACGCTGCAGGACGCGAGCGCGCACAACGCCGCACGCCACCAGGAACCAGCCCGCGCCCACTCCACGGGCCTCCGCCGAACCGGAGGGCGATGCGGCCATCCACTGAGGCCAGATGTCCGCACAACACGAACCGCAGGCAGCTGAGCCCTCATTCAGCCCACCGCACGATCCCATCAGCCTGGGCGCGCGGAGTTCAGCCTGAACAAGCTCATCGTGAAACGCCGAGATCCCGCCCGATCAATCAGATCGGACGGGATCTCGTGAACTCTTCCTGAGCGAACTCAAGAACAGTCGTGCAAGTGGACCTGAGGGGATTCGAACCCCTGACCCCCTCGATGCGAACGAGGTGCGCTACCGGACTGCGCCACAGGCCCTTGCAACGAGGAAAACTCTAGCATCCCGACGAGGGTGCTCGTTAACGGGTTGCCCGGCAGGTCGGAGACCGACAGGGCCCCCCGGACAGCGGGCGGCTACTCGTTGGCGGCGCGCCGCCGAGCGGGGTCCTCGTACTGGTCGAAGAGCGGCGTGCGAGAGGCGCGAGGGCGCCGTGGCGTCGACGGGGCTTCACCCCTGTGGCCGCGGGGACCGCCAGCGGGCTCCGCGTCGCGCTCCTCGTGGCCCTGAGGACGCTCACCGGGAGCAGACCCCGACGTTGTCGGGCTCCACGAGTCCGAGGCGCCGGGCCCCGGACTGCGCGGAGCTACGGGGGCGGTGACATAGGTCGGCAACGGCACGGGGGCCGGGTCCCAGCCGTCAGCGTCAGCCGTCGGGCTGCGCTGCTGGTCGACCCACTCGGCGTGGTCGGTCTGCTCGACGACGGCACGGCGGTCAGCTGTACGAACCGAACGCGCCGGCACCGGGCCCATCTCGGAGCGCAGCTGCGAGCCGGCCCCTGCAGCCGGCGCCGGCCGATCCTCTCCGGCCGTCGCAGGCGCCGACTTCGGCGCCCTGGGCGCACGGAGGCGGCGGGCGGCCTCGACGGCATGGCGCTGATCGATCCGCACCTCGTAGCGTCGCCGCTCCTGGCGGCGCATCTGGCCGATGTAGAGAGTGAGGAGCACTGCGGGCACCGCGGGGGCCCAGAGCAACGCGACGCCGCCGACAGCCGCGGCGATGGCGCCGGCGGTGAAGGCAAGGAAGAGCAGCGTCGTGGTGCGGCGCCGCCGCGCGAGCACGGTGGCACGCTGCGCCTGCTGAAGGCCCGCGGGGGCAGGTGCGGCACCGGAACGCGACGCGGGCTTGCGTACCTCCGTGACGGGGACCGCGAGGCCACGCACATCGACCGCGTCACCCAGGACGGGCTCGTCGGCGCCTTGCTCCTCGCCTCCAGTCTGTTCCTGGACGTCGGGCGACGGGGCGCCGTCGCCGCGCGCCTTGGCGACGCGACGCTCCATCGCCGCCCGTCCGGACAGCAGCCGGATGGCGGTGCTGAAGCGTTCCGTCGGGCGCGCCTCGTTGAGCTCGTCCTGCCTGCGGAGCCACATCGGCACCAGGTAGGCGGCCCAGGCCCCGACGATGACTGCGTAGATGAGGCCGCTACTGCTCACGACCTACACGGTAGGGCCGAACGTGGCACCCTCATGGCAATTCGGCTCGGCGTGTCGCACGATCTGGCTGATACGGCGAGATTTTTGTGCGATAGACATTCTTAATCGAACGACAGTGTTATTTTAGGTGCGTGCCCGGCTGTCTACCCGGCCTGGCCTGTCGCCACCTGTTGAGGAGCCCGTCCGGCACCTCTTCGGCGGTCAGTGCGTAGACGAGATGATCACGCCATCCTCCGTCGATATGGAGATAGCGCGGGCGCAGCCCTTCCTCCCTGAAGCCGAGCTTCTCCGCCACTCGACGGCTGGGACCGTTCTCCGGGCGGATGCACACCTCCACCCGGTGCAGCCCGACCCGCCGGAAGCAGTGGTCGACGGCAAGCGCCACGGAGGTGGGCATCACCCCGCGTCCGGCAACCGCCTCGTCGACCCAGTAGCCGATGTGAGCCGAGCACATGGACCCCCAGGTGATGCCGGCGACGGTGAGCTGGCCGGCCAGCCGCCCCTGGTAGTCGATGACGAACGGCAGCATGCGCCCGGCATTCGCCTCTCGTCGCAGATGCCGCACCATCTGACGGTAGGTCGGGCGCTGGACGACGTGACCAGGAGGCGCCGGGGGCACCGTCGCCTCCCAACGGCGCAGCCACTCACGGTTGCGGCGGTTGACCTCGCGCCAGGCACGCTGGTCGCGCATCCGGATTGGGCGGAGGGTGATGTCACCGTCCACCAGTTCGGCGGGCCATGACCCGTTCAGCTCGGTCTCCCAGTGACGGAATGCGGATCATCATCGGAAGGATGGTGATCCGACTGCTCTTGCGGGTGATCGCCACCGCGGATCTGATCCACGGCGTGCAGAAGGAGGGGAGCGAGAACGGCCAGGCCGTCCTTAACGCCGCCGGTGGATCCCGGGAGGTTCACCACCAGGGTGCGGCCGCCAACACCGGCGATCCCGCGCGAGAGGACGGCCGCGGGTACCTTCTCACGGCCCGCGGCCCGGATCGCCTCGGCGATGCCGGGGACCTCGTAGTCGAGGACCGTCCGGGTGGCCTCCGGGGTACGGTCGCTGGGTGAGATGCCGGTACCGCCGGTGGTCACGACAAGGTCGTATCCCTCCGCGACGGCTTCCCTGAGCACCTGGGCGACAGGGTCGCCGTCGGGGACGACGCGGGGGCCGTCGACGTCGAAGCCCAGGTCGGCGAGCGAAGCGGCCACGAGAGGGCCACCGCGGTCTTCGTAGACGCCGGCCGCCGCTCGGTTGGACGCGGTGACGGCAAGGGCGCGGGGCCGGGGGTCCGGCTTGTCCGTCACGGCCTGCGCCAGTCGCCGGACTTGCCGCCGGTCTTCTCCTCGACCCGCACGTCGGTCACCGTGGCGCCCTTGTCGACCGCTTTGACCATGTCGACGATGGTCAGTCCGGCGACGGCGACGGCTGTAAGGGCCTCCATCTCCACACCGGTGCGGTCGGTGGTCTTCACCGTGGCGGTGATCTCGACGGCGTCGTCGGCCACGGCCAGATCCACCGTCACGCCGGCCACGGCCAGCGGGTGGCAGAGGGGGATGAGCTCGGGGGTGCGCTTGGCGCCCATGATGCCGGCGACACGGGCCACTGCCAGGGCATCGCCCTTCGGCACCCCGTCACCGCGCAGCAGTTCCACGACACGCGGAGCGACGAGAACGCGACCCGTCGCTCGGGCGGTGCGCGCGGTGACGTCCTTGGCGGAAACGTCGACCATGCGGGCGGCTCCCGCCTCGTCGACATGGGTGAGGTGCTGCTGCGGGCTGGTCATCGTTCTCCCGTGCGGTCTCTTGGGCAGACACCGTACCGGCCCGGAGGCTCACCTGCTGCGGGGGGCCGCGCGCCCCGAAGAGACCTGGTCAGTCGAGTACCACCACGTCGACCTCGGTGCCGGCGGCGAAGGCGGTGACCTTCTCCGGTACGACGATCAGTGCATCCGCCTGGGCCAGTGCTCCGACCAGGTGGGATGAGGCGCCACCCACAGGGGTGACCGTTCCGGACTGCTTGTCGTACCGACCCCGCAGGAACTGCCTCCGTCCCTCCGGTGATCCGTCGACGGCCTGCGTGCATACGGCCCGTACGACATCCCGATGAACGTCGTTCGCACCCATAAGGGTGCGGATCGCGGGCCGGACGAACAACTCGAAGGACACGTAGGCGCTGACAGGGTTGCCCGGGAGAGCGAGCAGCGGTGTCCGGTCAGGGCCGATCCGGCCGAAGCCCTGCGGCTTGCCCGGCTGCATCGCAAGCCTCCGGAAATCGACGTGTCCCGCGGCGCTCTCCGCCTGTTCCCCGAAGGATCCGCCCAGGCTGGACAGCGCCTCCTTGACGACGTCGTACGCGCCGACACTCACCCCGCCGCTGGTGACGATGACGTCGGCGCGGATGAGTTGGTCCTCGATGGTGGCGCGCAGCGTCTCCACCTGGTCCGGCACGGCACCCACTCGGTACGCGACGGCTCCGGCAGCCCGGGCGGCGGCGGTCAGGGCGTAACTGTTGGAGTCGTGGATCCGGCCCGGACCGAGCTCCTGGCCGGGCGGGACGAGTTCGCTGCCGGTGGAGAGGACCACGACGCGCGGCCGCGGCCGCACCGCGACGGTGCCGCGGCCGATGGCGGCCAGCAGGGCGATCTGCGGCGGACCCAGGACGGTTCCGGCCGCCAGGGCGAGCTCGCCGACGGAGACGTCACTCCCACGCTCCCGGACGAACTGCCCCGCAGTGGCCGGGCGGTGCACCCGCACCTCTCCGGTGGCGCCGGAAGGGTCGTCGGCGTATGCCGTCATGGATTCCGCCGGGCCTTCGCCGGTGCCTCCGTCGGTCCACTCCACGGGAACGACGGCCTCAGCGCCCGGCGGGAGAGCGGCGCCGGTCATGATCCGGGCAGCCTGGCCGGGGCCGACGGCGGGGAACTCGCCGACTCCGGCCGCCACGTCGCCGATGACGTCGAGGACGGCTGGGTGTTCAGGGGTGGCGGCTTCCACGTCGGCAGCGCGTACGGCGTAGCCGTCCATGGAGCTGTTGGCGAACGGCGGCAGCGAGGCCACCACGGTGACATCGTCAACGAGGACGCATCCCTGGGCGTCGAGGAGCGGCAGTTCGATCGGATCGAGCGGCCGCAGTTGTCCGAGGATGCTGTCCAGATGCTCGGAGACGGACCACACCCGGTCGGCGCCTTGACTCACTCTTGCATCTCCTCGTTGACGTACGAACGCAGCCAGGCTCGGAAGTCCGGCCCCAGGTCATCACGTTCGCATGCCAGTCGGACAATCGCACGCAGGTAGTCGGCCCTGTCGCCGGTGTCGTAACGGCGTCCGTTGAAGACGACGCCGTGCACCAGGCCGCCCTTGTCATCGCGGTGGGCCAGCTCCCGCAGGGCGTCGGTCAGCTGGATCTCGCCTCCGCGTCCCGGTCGGGTCTTCTTGAGCGTTTCGAAGACGACCGAGTCCAGGACATATCGGCCGATGACCGCATAACACGACGGCGCCTGCGCGGCCTCGGGCTTCTCCACAAGGTCGGTGACGCGGACCACGCCCTCCTCGCCAGTGGCCTCTATGGCGGCAGATCCGTACAAGTGGATGCTCGCGGGATCGACCTCCATCAGCGCGACGACACTGCCGCCGTACTGCTCCTGGACGGCGATCATGCGCGACAGCAGCGGGTCGCGGGGATCGATCAGGTCGTCACCCAGAAGGACGGCGAAGGGCTGGTCCCCTACGTGCGGCTCGGCGCAGAGGACGGCGTGGCCAAGTCCTCGGGGATCGCCCTGCCGTACATAGTGCATGGTTGCGAGGTCGCTGGACTCCCGCACCCGGGCGAGGCGGGAGTCGTCACCCTTGCGCGTGAGGGTCTCTTCGAGCTCGTAGTTGCGGTCGAAGTGGTCCTCCAGGGGACGCTTGTTGCGCCCTGTGATCATCAGAACATCCGACAGACCAGCGGCGACAGCCTCTTCCACCACGTACTGGATCGCCGGCTTGTCGACCACCGGGAGCATCTCCTTGGGCGTCGCCTTGGTAGCCGGCAGGAACCTGGTGCCGAGACCGGCTGCAGGGATGACAGCCTTGGAGATCCGCGCGCGAGTACTCGTCATGGCGGCACCATAGCGGCGGTGAATGTGCAGAAGATGAAGAGCTGATGGAATGTGTCTGATGGATATGTTTGGTCATGATATGGAAGGAATCCGCGCAAAGAAGCGGCAGCTGCGGTCCGGCCTCCTGGAGGCCAGACGCGGACTGACTGCCGCTGAACGCCAGGTGGCCGCGGATGCACTGGCGGGCATCGTACGGGAGCTGCCGTCAGTACGGAACGGCGGGACGGTGGCCGCCTACGTCTCCATGGGTAGCGAACCCGGGACTCACGAGCTGATCCGGGCCCTCCACCGCAGGGGGACGCGCGTACTTCTCCCCGTACTCCTGCCTGACAACGATCTCGACTGGGCGCCGTACGAGGGGCAGGACACTCTCGCTCCAACACCGCGCGGGCTGTTGGAGCCCGTGTCCCACCGCCTGGGTCCGGAATCGGTGCTCCAGGCGGACACCATCCTGCTGCCCGGACTCGCCGTGGACGCGCGAGGCGTGCGCCTGGGGCGCGGGGGCGGGTCGTACGACAGAGTGCTGTCGCGGCTGGACCGCTCGGACGCCCGTCCGCAGCTGGTCGTCCTGCTCTACGCACACGAGGTGGTCGACGCGGTCCCCCGTGAACCGCATGACCACCTCGTGGACGCGGCAGTCACCCCTTCGGGCATCCGCCGGTTCGCGCGCTCCCGCCGGGTGGCTAAGGAGTGAGCACCATCTTCGCCTGGGTTGCCTTGCCGACACGTCCTGCCGAGTAGTACCAGGGCAGCAGCTCGCCATTGGCCCAGAGGGATGTCTGGTCGGTGTAGTGGGCGTTGTAGGCGTGCCCGGAGGCTCCGGTGAGGTTGATCCAGCGGGACTTGTCGAAGTCCTGAAGGTTGACGATCATCCTCATGGACGGCACCCACACGACGTCGTAGCCTCCAGCGGCGTTCCACCCGGTGGCGTCGACGGCAGCCTCACCTCCGCTGAGCTCCCAGGGGCCCCGGTTGAGCATCCACTGCACGACACTGGGGCCGTCCGTGCCAAGGGTCTGGTTCTTCAGGTCCAGCTTGTGCAGCCGGCCCCAGCTCCAGGTGTCGATGTCCTTGCCGAGCTTCGCCGTCAGCTCGTAGCGGGCGTCCTTCATCGCCTGCGCCAGCAGCTGGTCGCGGGTGCTGTGGTCGGACTTCTTGGTGTCGCTGCCGAAGAACGCGGTGGTGGACATCGTCCACCAGGGGTTGTCGGAGTCCGGAAGGATGTCGCGGACGACCTCGAACCAGCGGTCGCCGCCGTCGGGCTGCGCCTCGTCGGCGTCGCGCTCGCCGCACTCCTCGACCGTCTTCGCCTGACCGCTCAGGTCGTCCACGGGACCTGTCTGGCCGGCGGGGGGAACCCTGAGGCACTGCCCCTTCGGCCTGAGCTCCTTGGGCAGCTTGTTGCCGAAGGCGAGCTTGAGGACGTTGCGCCAGACAGCGTTGAAGTAGGCCGCGGCCGCCGAATCGGAATCCTGGTTGTAGTCCCATCCCTGGAGGAGCTGCTGCGCGTCCTTGACGTAGTCACCCTTGTCGTTGGTGATGTCGACCTTCAGCAGGTAGGGCACCAGCAGCTTGGCGATCTCGCTGCTGTCGTCGTTCTGCATGGACTGCATGTCGTCCATGGAGATCTTGCCGTTGTCCTTGATCTTGGACGCGATGAGGTCGTTGATCCGCTGGCTCCGGGTCCCGTAGTCCCAGTCCGCGGAGAGCAGGTACGGGTACTTGTCCTGGTCGACCACGGGCTGGTTCGCGGTGACGATGTATCCCTGGGGCGGGTTGTACTCGTAGGGCATCGCCTTGAAGGGGACGTACCTGTCGGTCCAGGCGTACTTGGAGTCCCATCCGGGCTCCGGCCAGGCCCCGTCGTCACCGGCGGGCCGGATCGGCACGAGACCGGGCGCCTGGTAGCCGATGTTGCCCTTGGTGTCGGCGTAGATGAGGTTCTGCGAGGGCACCGCGAAGTCCCTGGCCGCCTGCCGGAACTTGTCGAAGTCAGTGGCCCGGTCCAGTTCGAAGACGGCGTCCATGGTCTTGGACGGCATCAGGGCGGTCCACTTCAGGGCGACGGCGTAGCCGCTGTTGACCCCGCCCGGCGGGTCGCTGACGGGAGCGGTTTCTCCGACGGCGCGGGCCTGGTCGTCCCGGTCGGAGATCAACGGTCCGTTGTTCGTCTCCCGCACGGTGATCGTGCGCGACTTCCCGCCCGCCACCTTGATCGTCTCGCGGCGGGTCTTGAACGGGACCTGCTTGCCGTCGTACAGGTAGGTGTTGGCGGTGACCTTCTCCAAGTAGAGGTCGGTGACGTCGGCACCCAGGTTGGTCATGCCCCAGGCGATGTCCTGGTTGTGTCCGATGATCACACCGGGCATGCCGGAAAAGGTGTAACCGGTGACGTCGTACGGGCACGCGTTGCTCACCGTGCGGCAGTGCAGACCCATCTGGTACCAGACGGACGGCAGTTCCGGCGCCAGGTGCGGGTCGTTGGCGAGCAGGGGCTCACCCGTGGTGGTGTACTTCCCCGAGACCACCCAGGAGTTGGAGCCGATACCGGTGCCGTTGGGTCCGAGCAGCGCGGGCATCTGGTCGACGATCTGGGAGATGCCTGCCAGCTGGCTGTCGACAGCGCTGTTCAGCCCTTGAGGGCTGGACGAGGACGAATCCGCACCGAAGTCACCGGTACTGCTGTCAACGGTTCCCGTGGTGACGATCGGACTGTTCCGATCGTAGGGGTAGTCCGGGTACAGCTGCTTGATCTGCGCCTGGCTGAGACGGCTGGTCATCAGCGAGCGGTCGATCTCGTCCTGCATGTTGCCGCGCAGGTCCCAGGCCATCGCCTTGAGCCAGGCGACGGAGTCGACCGGCGTCCAGGGAGCGGGCTTGTAGCCGCTCTTGAACTTGAGGGCCGCGTACTCGAGGGACAGGGCCGAGCCGCTGTGGTCCTTCAAGTAGGCGTTGACACCGTCGGTGTACGCCTGGAGGTACTGCTTGGTGGTGGCGTCGAGCTTGGTGTCGTACTCCTCCTGGGCGACACCGTGCCAGTTGAGGGTGCGCAGGAAGGCGTCCGTCTCGACCTCGCCCGAGCCGAACATCTCCGACAGGCGGCCGGCGGTGAGATGGCGGCGGACATCCATCTCGTAGAAGCGGTCCTGGGCCTGGACGTAGCCCTGGGCGCGGAAGAGGTCCTCGGGGGTGTCGGCATACAGCTGCGGGATGCCGTTGCCGTCCCGCTCCACGTCCACAGGGGCGGACAGGCCCTTGAGGTGGAGGGAGCCGGTCGTCTGAGGGAAGGAGGCGCGCACGGTGCTGACGCTCCAGTACGACCCATATCCGACACCCGCGACCAACAGGAGCACGAATGCGATCACGATCAGGCGTAGGCGGCGGGACTTCTTCCGTGCGGGCATCGCTGTCCTTCAAGGGGCAGGGTGAACCGGTGATCCGACGTGCTCGTGGTGCAAGGGCAACCATAGGCGCACGGGCTGTGCTCCTAGGACGCGGCGTCAGGGCGGCCAGACCCCCAGAACGGCGAACGTCAAGGAAGGGTAAAATATTAGCCAAGGTAAGAAGCTGAAAGGATCGGGCCCCTGACCGTCCACCACCTGAACGAGATCCTGCTGATCGGCGCCCTGGTCCTCCTGGTCGCCGCTGTCACCGTGCGGCTGGCCTCACGCAGCGGCCTTCCCACCCTCCTCATCTATCTCGGTATCGGTGTGGTCATCGGACAGGACGGCCTGTTCGGGTTCACCTTCGACGATGTCCAGCTCACCCAGGTACTCGGCTACGCGGCGCTCGTGGTGATCCTCGCCGACGGCGGCCTCGGCACGAAGTGGCACGAGATCAGACCGGTGATGCCCGCTGCGACCGTTCTGGCCACGGTCGGCACGCTGGTGAGCGTCCTCGTCACCGGCTCCGCGGCACACTACCTGGTGGGGCTCGAGTGGCGGCAAGCCCTCATCATCGGTGCGGTGGTGTCGTCGACCGACGCGGCGGCCGTCTTCTCCGTCCTGCGCAACGTTTCACTGCCCAAGAGGGTGACCGGGGTCCTGGAGGCCGAATCCGGGTTCAACGACGCCCCCGTGGTGATCCTCGTGGTGGCCTTCTCCACGACGGGGCACGTCGCGCCGTGGTACGAGCTGGCCGGGCAGATACTTCTGGAGCTCGCCATCGGGGCGGCGATCGGGCTGGCGATCGGATGGATCGGCGCCTTTGGGCTCAGACACGTCGCACTGCCCGCGTCCGGCCTGTATCCGATCACGGTGATGGCCATCGCCGTCGCTGCCTACGCGACCGGTGCCCTCGCCCACGGTTCGGGCTTCCTGGCCGTCTACGTCGCCTCCCTGGTCCTCGGCAACGCCAAACTCCCCCACCGGCCTGCCACGCGCGGTTTCGCCGAAGGCCTGGGCTGGATCGCCCAGATCGGGCTCTTCGTACTCCTGGGCCTCCTGGTCACCCCGCATGAACTCGGCGACGACGTCGTCCCCGCAATCGTCATCGGGCTCTTCCTGACTCTGCTGGCACGTCCCGTGTCCGTCGTCGCGAGCCTGACGCCCTTCCGGATCCCATGGCGGGACCAGGCCCTGATGTCCTGGGCAGGCCTGCGCGGCGCCGTACCCATCGTGCTGGCGACCATCCCGATGGTGTCGGGCATCAGCGACAGCCGGCGGATCTTCAATATCGTCTTCGTCCTTGTGATCATCTACACGCTGGTCCAGGGACCGACCCTTCCTTGGGTGGCGCGACGACTGCGCCTGGGGGACGGGAGGGGAGCCGCCGACCTGGGCATCGAATCGGCGCCTCTGGAACGGCTGCGGGGCCATCTGCTGTCGGTCGCGATCCCGCGCGGCTCCAGGATGCACGGCGTCGAGGTCGGGGAGCTGAGGCTCCCTCGCGGCGCCGCCGTCACGCTGGTCGTACGCGACGGCGCCAGCTTCGTCCCCCTGCCGGCGACCACGCTCCGCAACGGTGACGAACTGCTGGTCGTGGCGACGGATCCCGTGCGTGACTCCGCGGAGGAGCGGCTCCGAGCCGTCGACAGGGGCGGCAAGCTGGCGGGCTGGCTCGGGAGCGCCTGACCGCCGTCATCCGGCGGTGCGTGTTGTCGCCACCCGGCGGTTCGTATACGTCCTCCGTATGATGGACGGGTCCTTGTCGGATACAACCACTGCCTGACGCAGGGCCGGGTGCGCGAGACGCGCCGAGCGGACGGCCTTCGGTGCGAGAGCGCGACTTCGCGGGCGCGCGCACTACCAGGTGGCAGAAAGACCGAGTTGTGGCATCCAAGGTGCCCACCTCCGGCCCCCGGGGCGATGGACCCGGAAGTGCCTCTGCTCCTCCAGAAGGAGCCGGATACCGAAGGCTGCTCAGCACCCCCGGCGTCAGGGCGTTCCTGGTGTCCGGTTTCGCCGCCCGGCAGCCCTTCGCCATGCTCACCGTCAGCATGGTGCTGCTCGTCGACCATGTGACCGGCTCGTACGGAACGGCGGGCGCGGCGGCGGCCGTCACCGGCGCGTCGATGGCTCTGTTCGCGCCGCGAGGCGGCCGCCTCGCGGACCGCTACGGCCAGCGGAAGGTGCTCCTGCCGGGAATCACGCTGCACGCGGTCTCAGTGGCGGCCGTGGCCCTTCTCGCACTGTCCGACGCCCCGGCCTGGGCGCTGCTGATCGCCGCCGTCCCAACCGGCGCGACGGTCCCGCAGATCGGCCCCATGGTGCGCTCGCGCTGGATCGTCGCGCTGGGCGGCGGCGGTTCCCCCCTGGGAGCCACCGCCGCGGCCTTCGAATCGGTGACCGACGAGCTCACCTTCGTGATCGGGCCGGTGCTCGCCACCGCGCTCTGCACGTCCGTGCACCCGGCAGCGGGCCTGATCGCCGAGGGCACGCTGACCGTGGTCGGCGGCTCACTCTTCGCCATGCAACAGCGTTGTGCCCCGCCGCTCTCTTCCCCTTCCACAGCCACGGACGCCGGAAGGGCACCGCGATCGGCACTCTCGAACCGCGGCATGCCGGCCCTGGTCGTGGCGTTCCTCGGAATCGGCACCGTCTTCGGGGGCATGCAGGTGTCCGTGGCGGCCTTCGTACAGGAGACGGGGCACCCTGGACTGAACGGTGTGCTCTACGGCACTTTTGCCGCCGGCAACATGCTCTCGGGGATCGTCTGCGGGACCCTGAAGTGGCGAAGCGCCCCTCGTTCCAGGCTGCTCGCGGCCCTCTGCGGCCTCACTGCGGCCTGTGCGCTGCTCTGGCTGGCACGCACGGTGCCCGCACTGGGTCTGTTCGCTTTCGTGGTCGGTATGTTCATCGCACCGACGATTGTCACTGGGTACTCCCTGGTCGACACCCTGGTGCCTCAGGAGAGGCGTACGGAGTCGTTCACCTGGATGACCGGGGCGGTGGCACTCGGGCAGGCTGCCGCCGTCACCTCGGCGGGAGTCCTGACCGATGCCGCCGGATCTCGTTGCGGCTTCCTGGTCCCCATGGCCGGCACGGCGGCGGCGTTGTCGGCCGTGGTGGCCCTGCGGAAGGGGCTCAGGCCGCAGACGCCCGATGAGGTCACGAAGGGTGTGATCAGTCACCGTCAGCCGGTCCCAGTGGACTGACGGCGGGAAATACTGCACTATTGAGCGTCGTTAGCACTCAATCAGTGAGAGTGCCAGGAGGAGCAAGTGCCGACCTACCAGTACCAGTGCACCGAGTGCGGCGAGGCCCTTGAGGCGGTGCAGAAGTTCAGTGACGACGCGCTGACCGAGTGCCCCAACTGCGGCGGACGTCTCCGCAAGGTCTTCTCGGCTGTGGGCGTGGTCTTCAAGGGTTCGGGTTTCTACCGAACCGACAGCCGCGGGTCGTCGTCGAGCAGTGCACCGGCCGCAAAGAGCTCGACCTCGGAGAGCAAGTCCTCGGACGGCGCCAAGTCCAGCAGCTCGAGCAGCTCGACCAGCACCTCGTCGACCGGTTCCTCCTCGTCGAACAAGAACACCTCGGCCGCCTGAGAGGCCCCGGCCCTCGGATCTGAACGTGCGCCCCCGTTGCCATCGCAACGGGGGTTCGCCGTGCCCTGAGGCGACGCCATAAGGTGACCGCCATGGTGGACAGCAACAGCACGCAGGCCGAGATCGGCGTCATCGGCGGCTCCGGGTTCTACTCCTTCCTCAGCGATGTGAGGGAGGTCACGGTCGACACGCCCTATGGGGCGCCCAGCGATTCGCTCTTCCTGGGTGAGGTCGCGGGGCGCCGTGTCGCCTTCCTCCCCCGCCACGGCCGCGAGCATCACCTCCCGCCCCACAAGATCAATTACCGGGCGAACCTCTGGGCTCTTGCCTCGGTCGGCGTGCGCCAGGTCCTCGGCCCCTGTGCTGTCGGCGGACTGCGAGCTGAGTACGGTCCGGGCACACTCCTTGTCCCTGACCAGTTGGTGGACCGCACGAAGTCGCGCGCCGGCTCCTACTTCGACGGCGAGGCGCGCGCGGACGGCCAGGTGCCGAACGTGGTCCATGTGACCTTCGCCGACCCCTACTGCCCGGTGGGCCGCGAGGCCGCGGTCGCCACCGCGCGTTCCGGCGGTTGGGAAGCGGTGGACGGCGGGACCCTCGTCGTCGTGGAGGGGCCGCGGTTCTCCACCCGGGCGGAGTCCGTCTGGCACGCGGCGCAGGGTTGGTCCGTGGTCGGGATGACCGGGCACCCGGAGGCCGTTCTCGCCCGGGAGCTCGGACTTTGCTACACCTCGCTGACACTCGTGACCGATCTCGACGCCGGTGCCGACACCGGCGAGGGCGTCTCCCACGAGGAGGTGCTGGAGGTCTTCGCGGCGAATGTCGGCAGGCTGCGGGACGTCCTCTTCGATGTTGTCGGTGCCCTGCCGGACACCAGCAAGCGTGACTGCTTGTGCGTCAATCCGCTGGGCGGGCAGGAACCGGGCATCACACTGCCGTAAGGGGCACCTGCCCGCGTCCGCGCGGTAGTGGAGTCTGGAGGCGCCTATCTCCGCCTATCCGGGCCGGGCCGGGCTTGGCCGGGCCTGGTGATGGGCCGTCTCCAGAGTTATCCACAGGGCCTCTGACGCCAGTGTCCGCTTTGCGTCATCGTGGTGGGGATCCCGGCGCATCCGCCGGGGTCTCCACTCACCTCAGGCGGTGTCTGCTGTGCGCTCCCCCGGATTCCTCCTCTCCGTCCCCGCGGCCGGTTCCGACGGTTCCGGCCTTCCTGTCCGGCGAGCCCGGAGTTCCGCGGACTCGCAGCAGCCGTCCACGTGTGACTCCGACCGGTACGCTCCGGAAGCCCCCAAGCCCTACGCCCCGCCTCGCCGCGCGGTGCCGAGCTTCCCTCCGATCCGCCTACGCCGCGCCGGCGTACGCGGGCTGCTGGGTGCTGCGCTGCACAAACGGAGACGCGCGCTCGCCGCGGCGATGGCGGTAGCGGCGGCAGTGCTGGCAGCCTCGGCCGTGCGGAGCGCTCCCCCACCCCGTGCTCCGGCCGCTTCGCCCGGGAGATCCGGCGACGCCCTGCGGGCGGCGCCCGGCGATCGACTGGTGCACGCGCCGGTGCGGATCGCCGACCCCGCGGTAGTGGCACTGCTGCGGCCTGGCGCCCGCGTCGACGTCCTCGCCGGGTCGCACGTGGTCGCCTCGCAGGTCACGGTGGTCGCGGTACCTACGAGCGCATCTACCCTGCCGGAGCAACCTCTCACCGACGGGGCGGCGCCGGGAGGAGCTCTCGTGGTCCTCGCTGTGCCGCGCCGGACGGCGGCGGCTCTGTCCGGCGCGGCCGCCGGCTCTCCTCTGGGGGTGGTACTGTGCTGACTCGCCTGTCTGCGAGAGGCGACGGTGTCCGACTCTCGTCAGGGCCTGCCGCAGGCGGAGGCGCAGAAGGACAACTGGGTGAGAAAGCCCAGTCGGAGAGCCCTGCTGACGGGTGTCAGCGGCACGACGGCTGGCGGGAACGTGGCCTGAGCAACGGCTCCGGTGCTCGCCGGTGCGTAGTAGGACCAGGCCACAGCGTCGATGCCTCTCGTCCCGAACCACGGGCTCGCCGACGTCTGCGATACGAAGGGCCGCGTTGGGAGATCGCCCTCTTCCAACGGACCAGTCCGGGTGGGCGGTCAGCAGGCCCTGCGTCGTACGGACACCGCGGTGTCCGGGCCGGTCAGGAGCCCCCCTCCCGCGGCTCTCACCAGGCTCTTGGCGATGCGGCGCCCGTCCGTCAGACAGGTGAGCCGACGCCGATGGCGCCCGACGCCGGGGCAGCCCTTGGCGGCGCCGCCTTCGGCGAGCAAACCTCGGCGGCGGCCGAAAGAGTTGCTGTGGGGCAGCCTCAGGGGGACGACGGCCCGGCTGGGTGGTGCCAGGAACTGGCCACCCGGTTCGTGAGGGCTTTGGAGTGCGGCGATGCGAACCCGACGGCTCTGCTTCACAGGTGGTGCGGGGGCTTCTCGTTGAGGAAACGGATAAAGTCGTCGTCGGAGGCTCGGTCGCCCCAACCTCGGTCCGAGTCGTCGGCGGACGGCCGGCTGAGTGGGTCGTCGAAGACGAAGCCGGTCGCGGAACCGGTCCTTGGACCTTCAGGACGCGTTGACGGCGTCTGGGTGCTGTCGCCGTCGCCCGGGCCCCCTACGGCACCTTCACCGTGGCCTTGGGCGTCGGACGCGCCAGCGGGCCGGGAGTCCGGCGTGGCAGCGGGTTCGGGGTCTGCGCTCATCTCTCCAGCGTACGGCGAGCCGAGATCACTCCCGATGCCGCGCGTGCCCAAGCCGACACCCACAGGTACCCAAAGTGCGGGTTGGGGGGAGGGCGACGGATATACCTGGCCTCATGCAGAAGCCCGAGCCGACCGCCTTTCCCGTGCCCCTGCCCCCAAGCGGGTCCGCGACGGAGGAGGACGTCGACCGAAGCGACCCCGTGTACCGTCATTGGTTGAGCGAGGCTGTGGCGAAGGTCCATGCCGACGCCAACCGGTCCGCAGATACCCATTTGCTGTCGATCCCTCTCCCCGCGAGCTGGGACGTCGACCTCTATCTGAAGGACGAGTCGACCCACCCGACGGGCTCGTTGAAGCACCGGCTCGCCCGGTCACTGTTCCTGTACGCGCTGTGCAACGGGTGGATTCGGCCGGACCGTCCGGTGATCGAGGCGTCGAGCGGTTCGACAGCGGTATCGGAGGCCTACTTCGCCCGTCTGATCGGTGTCCCCTTTGTGGCCGTCATGGCGCGCGGCACGGTCCAGGCGAAGGTGGAACTGATCGAGTTCCAAGGCGGCCGCTGCCACCTGGTGGACGACCCGAGCGAGGTCTACGAGACCGCGGCCCGGTTGGCGGAGGAGACCGGCGGCCACTACATGGACCAATTCACGTACGCGGAGAGGGCGACGGACTGGAGGGGCAACAACAACATCGCGGAGTCGATCTTCCGGCAGATGACACGGGAGCGGTACCCGGTTCCAACGTGGATCGTGGCGACCGCGGGGACGGGCGGCACGTCGGCGACGCTGGCCCGGTACGTCCGCTACGCCCTGGCCGAGACGGGAATCTGCGTGGCCGACCCGGAGAACTCGGCGTTCTTCCCGAGCTGGCGCGACAGCGATCCGTCGGTGACGACCTCGATGCCCTCGCGGATCGAGGGGATCGGCCGGCAGAGGGTGGAGCCCAGCTTCGTACCCGGAGCCATCGACCGCATGATGCGGGTGCCGGACGCCGCGTCGATCGCCTCCGTGCGCGTCCTGGAAAGGCTGCTGGGGCGCCGGGCGGGCGCCTCGACCGGAACGGGGCTGTGGGCCGCGTTCCGGATCGTGTCGGAGATGCGCGAGCGCGGCGAGCGGGGAAGCGTCGTGGGAATGCTGTGCGACCCGGGCGAGCGCTACGTCGAGAAGTACTACTCGGACACGTGGCTGGCCGAGCAGGGCATCGAGATCGGTCCTTACGTGCGCCGACTGGAGGAGTTCCTGGGTGGCGCTCTGCTGAGCTGAGCGGCGACTTCTACACGCCTCCGAATCTGGGCGACGGCTGAAGCTCCTCCTGTCCAGTGCTGGCGGGATCAGGCGCGCGCGTTGGCGTGCGCCAGCCCGTCTGACTCCCGCAAGGTGTCCTGCATGAGCGATTCACCTCGTGCCGTGCGCCGCGGAATGCCGAGCGTTCCCCCTTCCTCGCGCACTGGTGGCGTCGTCCGCCGCATGTCGGCACGGGACCGCGGTGAAGAGCATCGGGCTTCCACTCCGTTGGAGTTGTTCTTCGACCTGTGCTTCGTCGTGGCCGTGGCACAGGTTGGCGGACGGCTTGTACACGCCGTGGCCGCGGGGCGACCAGGCCACGGGGTGCTCGGCTATCTGACCGTGTTCTTCGCGATTTGGTGGGCCTGGATGAACTTCTCCTGGTTCGCGTCCGCCTACGACACGGACGACGTGCCGTACAGGGTGACGACACTGGTCCAGATCGTGGGCGTCTTGATGCTGGCGGCGGGGGTGCCGCGTGCTTTCGACGGTGGTGACTTCCGCCTGGTCGCGATCGGATACGCCGTTATGAGGTTGGCGCTGGTCACGCAGTGGCTCCGCGCGGGCGTCGCGGAGAACGGTGGCGCTCGGGTGACCGCTTTCCACTACGCGTGTGGCGTGGCGGTCTGCCAGGTGGGATTGATGGTTCTGCTGGTGCCGCATGGTGCGCCTCCGGTGTGGGCGTTCGCGTTGATGGCCGCGGCAGAGTTGGCGGTCCCGCCGCTGGCTGAAAGGGCTCAGCCCACGTCGTGGCATCCGGGCCACATCGCAGAGCGCTACGGCCTTTTCACGATCATCGTGCTGGGTGAGTCGGTGTCTGCTGCCACGGTGGCGGTGCAGTCGGCGGCGGACGAGCACGGGACGTTCGGCTCTCTGGTGCCCATCGCGGTCGGCGGGCTGCTGCTGGTGTTCGCCGCGTGGTGGATCTACTTCGCTGTGCCCATTGAGGAGCACCTGGTGTCGAGCCGTGTGGCGTTTGCCTGGGGGTACGGACACTTCGCCGTGTACGCCAGCGCGGCGGCCATCGGTGCCGGGCTGGAAATCGCAGTCGAGCACGCGGTGGGTGAGATCGACGTGTCGACGAGAGGTGCCTCAGCGGCGGTGGCGCTGCCCGCGGCGGTGTTCCTGTTCGCCGTATGGCTTCTCAACTCACGTCGCCACACGCGCGGGGCGACGCAGCAGATGGTTTTGCCGGTATCAGCGGTGGCAGTCGCGGCGTGCATGTTCACCGGCACGCACGCAGTGCTGTGGGCAGGCCTGGTGTGCGCGGGGACAGTGGCAGTCGGAGCTGTCCTTGAGGAACGCGCCCGAGCCGTGAACCACGGACAATAGCAAGGCTCACCGGCAGCCCCCAGCCGGTCGCAGCGCGGAAGCCGTCATGTCATGTCAGGGCATTCGTCGCGGCCTCACACGCCGGTTGCGCTGAGAAGGGTGCCGACCGCGTAGGTGACGGCCATCGCCAGGACTCCACCAACGGCGTTGCGGATGATCGCCGGGCGCGCAGGGGCATTGCCCAGGTGGGCGCTGACCCAGCCGCAGCAGACAAGGGCGATCAACACGGATACGACGGTGACCGCCAGCCGCCAGCCGTCCGGCGGCAGCACGATGGCCAGGAGCGGTAGCAACGCTCCCGCGGTGAACGACACGAAGCTGGCCCACGCGGCATGCCAGGGGTTGACGAGCTCCTCCGGGTTGATGCCCAGTTCGACGCGCGCGTGAGCGCCGAGCGCGTCGCGGTCGGTGAGCTGTTCGGCAACCTCGCGAGCGAGGTCGCGCGAAATGCCGCGGTTTTCGAGCAGGCCCGTTAGTTCGTCGAGTTCGGCCTGGGGAGTGGTGGCGAGCTCTTCGCGTTCCTGAGCGAGGGCGGCCTGTTCCGAGTCCAGTTGCGTACTGACCGACACGTATTCGCCGACCGCCATGGATAGAGAACCGGCGAGAAGACCGGCGAGGCCGGCGGTCAGGAGTGCCGAGCGGGAGTCTGTAGCTCCGGCCACACCGACGACGAGTCCCGCGATCGACACCACCCCGTCGTTGGCTCCGAGGACTGCGGCTCGCAGCCAGTTCAGGCGGGTTCCGAGTCCTTCGTGGTGGGGTTCACCCGGGTGCCCGGCGGGCTGCTCGGCGTCACGGATGCGGGCCGGCTCTGCAGCAGGGTCGTCGGAGTCGTCACTCATGGAAGGCAGGGTCTCACCCCGCACGGTGAGTGGGCCCTGGACAGGCCGAACCCCGGCGCGGGGGGGATGCACCGGGGTCCGGGTCTGGAGCCGCCTCACAGCCGGAAGGCGCTGCGGGCGGATGTTTTTGGCCGAGATGCGGGGGGGCGGGTCAGGCGGCTTCGTAGTCAAGGCCGGTGGCGCGGGCCATTCGCTTGAGGTCGGCGAGAGCGTGCTTTTCGATCTGCCGGATGCGCTCCCTGGTGAGGCCGTGCTCCTTGCCCACCTCGGTGAGGGTGCGTTCGCGGCCGTCGACGATGCCGTAGCGGGCGCGGATGATGGAGGCGGTCCGCTCGTCGAGCCGGTCGATGAGGCCGTCGAGTTCCTCGCGGCGCAGCATGACCAGCACGGAGTCCTCCGGGGAGGGTGCGGCGCCGTCCTCCACGAGGTCTCCGAACTCCGTCTCGCCCTCCGCGTCCACGGACATGTTCAGCGATACGGGGTCGCGGGCCCAGTCGAGGACGTCGGCGATCCGCTCCGGGGTGGAGCCGAGTTCCGTGGCGATCTCCGAGGGTTCGGCGTCGCGGCCGTTCTCGCGGTTGAACTCACGCTGGACGCGCCGGATGCGCCCGAGTTCCTCGACGAGGTGGACGGGCAGGCGGATGGTGCGGGACTGGTCGGCGATGGATCGGGTGATCGCCTGCCGGATCCACCAGGTCGCGTAGGTGGAGAACTTGAAGCCCTTGGCGTAGTCGAACTTCTCGACGGCGCGGACCAGGCCGGCGTTGCCTTCCTGGATGAGGTCCAGCAGGGGCAGGCCGCTGCGCGGGTACCGGCGGGCGACGGCCACGACCAGGCGGAGGTTGGAGCGGATGAAGACGTCCTTGGCGCGTTCGCCGGCGGCGATGAGCGATTCGAGCTCTTGGCGGCTGGCGTCCGCTCCGGCGCTCCCGGGCAGTTCAGCGTCGGCTGCGAGTATCCGCTCGGCGTAGACGCCTGCCTCGATGTCGCGGGACAGCTCCACTTCCCTCGCGGCGTCGAGCAGCGGGGTGCGGGCGATCTCATCCAGGTACATGCCGACGAGGTCGCGGTCGGCGACTTCCCCGCCTGCGGCGCGAACGCTACTGGTCCCGCCTGCGTTGCGACGGGCGACGGCACGGGTTGCCATGCGAGCTCCCTTTCGAAAGTGCGGTCGGTTGTCCTACGCGGAGGAGGCGCGTGCTGCCTCGGCGGTTCCCTGTCCTGTTCGGCTGCCCCATCCGATGTGGATAACGACTGGAAAACGGACACAATTCCCAAGTCGTGGCCTGTTCTTTATGATCATGCAGTACCCTGTCCCGCCGCCCAGAAGGGCCATGGCATGCCCGGTCAAGCGAACGCCCTGGTCAGCCCTGGTACGGAGAAGGATCTTGTCGCGCTGACCGACATCTACAACCACTACGTCCGCGAGACAGCGATCACCTTCGACACCGTTCCGATCACTCCGGATGAACGACGGCCATGGCTGTTGTCCCATCCGGAAGACGGTCCGCACCGCCTCCTGGTTGCCCGCATGCCCGGTCCCGGGGGGCGCGTCCTGGGATATGCGACGAGCAGCGCGTTCCGGCCCAAGCCGGCGTACTCGACCTCGGTGGAGACGAGCATCTACCTGGCTCCCGGCGCGGGTGGGCGCGGCGTGGGTTCCCTTCTCTACCGGGAGCTCTTCGATGCGCTGGCCGCCGAGGACGTGCACCGCGCGTACGCCGGCATCACCCTGCCCAACGAGGCGTCGGTCCGTGTCCACCAGCGGTTCGGGTTCCAGCAGGTGGGGTTGTACGAGGAGGTCGGACGCAAGTTCGGCAGCTATCACGACGTCGCGTGGTTCGAGAAGCGCATGGCGTGACCGGCTTTTCGCGCACCGCCGGGGCCGGCGGCGCGCGGATCGCCCAGCGGCCCCGTCCTGGCGCTCCGTTCGGTCCGCGACGGCGGCACCTGCACCCCACCGCCTTGTGGGAGGCCACCTGGGTACGCCCACACCGGCCTGGTATGTCCTTCCGGCACCTGATACCGACCCAGCGCGCGGCAGGCAGCGCCGGGGCTATGCATCCGCCCTTCATTCTTGAGGCTTCAATCAAACACGGCTACCGTCAGCGGTGGAATTCAGTACTCAAGGAGGTCGGCTATGTCCGTGGCAGCTCCAGGGCGCATGCCTGCCCTCTACCTCTCGCATGGCGCCCCGCCGCTCGCCGACGATCCCGTATGGCCCGGCGAACTGGCGGCGTGGGGGGCGCGGCTGCCCCGCCCCAAGGCGATTCTGGTCGTGTCGGCCCACTGGGAGGAGGCGCCGTTGGCGATCGGGGCCACCACCCGGACACCTCTGGTGTACGACTTCTGGGGCTTCCCGGCCCACTACTACCAGGTGACGTACGACGCCCCTGGGGCTCCCGCGCTCGCCGAGGACGTGCGCAAGCTCCTGGGCGGGGCAGGGACACCGGTGCAGGACGTGCCCGATCGCGGACTGGACCATGGCGCCTACGTGCCGCTGGTGGAGATGTTCCCGGCCGCAGACGTGCCGGTGCTCCAGGTGTCGATGCCGACGCTGGACCCCGAGCAGCTGATGGAGATCGGCCGCCGGCTGACACCGTTGCGTGACGAGGGTGTTCTGATCATCGGCAGTGGCTTCTTCACCCACAACCTCGCGGCACTGCGTCACAGCGGCGAGCAGCCGCCGAGCTGGTCGGCGGAGTTCGACGGCTGGGGGCGTGAGGCCCTGCAGGCCCAGGACGTCGACGCCCTGGTGGACTTCCGGCGCAAGGCCCCCGCGGGCCGGCTGGCCCACCCCCGCACCGAGCACTTCGCCCCGCTGTTCGTCACCCTGGGTGCGGCCGAGGCGGAGCTCGGCAGTCAGCGCAGCGTCATCGAGGGCTTCTGGATGGGCCTGGCGAAGCGCTCCCTCCAGTTCGGCTGACCCTCTCCGGGAGTCGCTCCTCCTCAGGAGTTCGCCGGGGCCGCGAACAGGAGCGCGCCCCGCCCCCCGGAAGCCGGGGCGGCGAGGGCGCGCGGTGCGGTCTGGTCCGTCAGTGGGCGATGACGGGGACAGCCACGTCCTCCACGGAGCCTTCGCCTTCCTTCCGCCCGGAGGCGCCCTGGACTTCGGCGTTGAGCAGGGTGAAGGCGAGGAGCGAGGACAGCAGCAGGATGCCCATCGCCACGTAGATGGCCACGGAGTAGCCGTGGACGGCGCTCTCGGCGAGCAGAAGAGGGTTCTTCCGGTCGGCGGCAGAGTGGATGTGGCCGGTCTTCCACGCCGCGGTGGCGGAGGCGGCCAGGGTGTTCAGCAGCGCGGTGCCGATGGAGCCGCCGACCTGCTGCGAGGTGTTCACCATCGCGGAGGCCACACCGGCGTCCTGGGGCCGCACACCGTGGGTGGCGAGGCTCATGGCCGGCATGAACGCGGTGCCCATACCGAGGCCCATGAGGACCAGGCCGGGGAGTAGCACGGAGGCGTAGTTGGAGTCGACCTTGATCTGCGCCAGGATCGCCATACCCACGGCTGCGACCAGGAAGCCGGGCCCCATCAGCAGGCGCGGCCTGACCCGCAGCATGAGGCGGGCGCCGATCTGGGTGGAGCCGGTGATCATGCCGGCCACCATCGGCAGGAAGGCGAAGCCGGACTTCAGGGCGCTGTAGCCCAGCACCTGCTGGAGGTAGTAGGTGAGGAACAGGAACAGGCCGAACATGCCGATGACGGCCAGGCCCAGGGAGAGGTAGATGCCTCCGCGGTTGCGGTCGGTCACCACCCGCAGCGGCAGCAGCGGCGCGAGGACGCGGCGCTCGACCGTGATGAAGGCGCCGAGCAGGACGACTGCGGCGACGAACATGCCGAGGGTGATCGCGGAGGTCCAGCCGTCGGAACTGGCCGAGCTGAACCCGTACACCAGGGCGACCAGGCCCGCGCTGGCAAGGATGACACCGGGGATGTCGAGGCGGTTGCGGTTGCGGCCCTGAGCAGGCTCGCGGATATACGCCACGGCTCCGACGACGGCGACGGCGGCGAACGCGATGTTGACGAAGAGCACCCAGCGCCAGTTCAGGTACTGGGTGAGGACGCCGCCCAGGATCAGGCCGACCGCGGCGCCGGCGCCGGCGATGGCGCCGTAGACGCCGAAGGCCTTGGCCCGCTCCTTCGGGTCGGTGAACGTCACCGCGAGCAGGGAGAGCGCGGCCGGGGCCAGGAGAGCGCCGAACACGCCCTGGAGGGCGCGGGCACCGAAGAGCATGGCCGGGTCGACCGCCGCGCCGCCGAGAGCCGAGGCAGCCGCGAAACCGAGCAGGCCGATGATGAAGGCGTTCTTGCGTCCCCACAGGTCGCCGACGCGTCCACCGAAGAGCAGCAGGCCGCCGAACGCCAGGGTGTAGGCGGTGATGACCCACTGGCGGTTGGCGTCCGAGATACCGAGGGCGTGCTGGGCGGAGGGCAGCGCGATGTTGACCACGGTGGCGTCGAGGACGACCATCAGCTGGGCCAGGGCTATGAATATGAGCGCTGTCCAGCGCTTGGGATCAGGCTGGAGCGTTTCAGGCATGGGTGGTCTCACTAAGGGTGCGGAGTGACAGGACGCGGGGACGTTTGTCAGCGTGGTCCGGCATCGGGACGGGACCCGGAGGGTCCTGACGCGCCGGTGTGAGGAATCGAGCGGGACTGGGTGCTCGGAAGGGCATGGCACGGGTTCCCCGTGCACGGTGCTCCCGTGGTGGGAGGCGCTCACCGCCGCTGCGAAGTCGTCAACGGTACAGCCCGGCAGGTGTGACGGTCGAACTATTTACGGCAGTTCCGCAGGTCCTCCAAGGTCGCGGCGGTCCCTTCGAGCGTCGAGCGCGCGGGGGCGCGCAGGCCGTCGAGGAAGAGTTGCAGGTGGCGGTTGACGAAGCGGCCGAATCCGGAGCACCCGGTGCCCGGGAGGGGACGGGTGAGCTGGGTCAGCGCGACGATCAGGTCACCCACGGCTATGTCGCCGCGCATCTGACCCGAAAGCTGGGCGCGGTCGATGATCGCGGCGACGGCGCTCTGCAGCCGGTCGGTCGCGTGCTGGACGTCCTCGTCCGCACAGTCGAACGCTGAGGAGATCACCGGGCACAGGGCGCCTATGCGCTCCTCGACGGCTTCGAAGGCGAAGCGCTCCAGCGCGGAGAAGGCGTCGGGCTCGGCGGCCAGGGCATCCTCGGCCCGCTGCGCGGCGCCTTCCATCACGGAAAGGGCGACCTGGCGGACCAGCTCGGTGCGGTCGCTGAAGTGGCGGTAGAGGGTGGCGTTGCCGACTCCGGCGCGGCGCGCCACCTCGTCCAGCGGCACGTCCGGACCGTGTTCCACGATGGCCTCGCGGGCCGCGGACGTGATCCGCTCCCGGTTGCGGGAGGCGTCCGCGCGCAGCCTCGGCGGGTGCGGCACTGCGGCTGCGGTGACGTCGAGCATGGCGGGCCTCCCCTCACGGTGATCGTCCGGATCGGCGGGAGTCCCCCACCGGCGAAGCGAGGGTTGGCTCCCCGCTTCTTTCATCTGTCGAAACGGAGAAAGGGTCCCCGGATATTTCCCGTCTCGAATGTGACGCACACCACATATCGTTGAGGGGCTTTCCTGCCCCTACGACAGGTCCCGCGACGACGCCTTCCTCTCGTCCGGAGCCGGGAGGAGTTCCACCGAGCAGGAGTCCGCCGAACGCCTCTCCGAACAGGGCGTCGTCGCAGGACACGGCAGAGCGGAGCCCCGGGACCGGTACGGCGCCAGCCTGACGGGCCGGTGCTGAGGGGGTGGTGGGCGCACACCCGTGGAGACGCGTCCGGCCGCGCCCGTGGATGACACGGCCGGACGGGTTGGCGAAGAACGCGTGAGGGAGGACTGCCGCAGCGGGTCGCCGCCGGCGAGGTTCCCGGCGATCGCGCAGCACCGGGCAAGGAGCGGGCGGTCACGCGCTTCACGTCGACCACGCCGGCGGGAGTCCGGGCTCCTGGGTCGGGCGGTTCGCGCCGCGGACCGGAAGGTGTCGGTGGCGCGAGGCTGCCTCAGCGGCTTCCGGACCGGGCCAGCCAGCGTCCTTCGTGCAGGCTGACCTCGATGGGCCGGCCGAAGCACTGGGTCATGTTCGATCCTGTCAGCATCTCGTCGACGGGGCCGCTGGCGAGCACCCTGCCGTCCCGCAGCAGGAGGACGTGCCCGATGGCGGGCGAGAGCTCCTCCAGGTGGTGGGTGACCGTGATCGTCGCCAGCTCCGGGCGGGTCAGCGCCAGGCGGTGCATCGCGTCGATCAGGTCCTCCCGGGAGGGCAGGTCCAGCGCGTTGAAGGGCTCGTCGAGCAGCAGCAGCGACGGGTCGGCCATCAGCGCCCTGGCGACCAGGATGCGGGCTCGCTGGCCACCCGAGCAGACACCGAACGGCCGGTCGGCGAGGTCCTTGATCTCCAGCTCCGCCAGGATCTCGTCGGCGCGCTCCCGCACACCGGCGTCGTACTGGCGCCACAGCGGCTGCACGGTGCCCGTGTGGCCGGTCAGGACGACGGTGTGGGCGGTGGCGTCCAGGGGGACCTTCTGCGCCGAGGAGACGAGGCCGATGTGGGCGCGAAGCTCGCGGATGTCCACCCGGCCGAGGCGGTGGCCGAGGACCTCCACCGTGCCGGTGGTCGGATGCATGAGCGCGCCGATCAGCCGCAGGACGCTCGTCTTGCCGGCCCCGTTCGCGCCGAGCAGCGCCCAGTGCTCACCGGAGCGCACGCTCCAGGTGATGTCGTCGAGGATGACCTGGTCCGTGGTGTAGCGGCGGACGCTGGCGGCGTCCAGGGCCGCGACCACGCGGGGACCTGCTTGCGGCGTCTCCGTGCCGTTGACTGCCATGGGCGGAACAGTAGCTGTATCTGCCATCTTGTGAGGGGGCGTTCCGCGATGTGGATGCGCCCCGACGGGATGACGACTCCACCCGGGTGGGCCCTCTGTTCGCCCGGACCGGCCTCCTGGATGCGGCACCGGGAACCGGAGGGCTCACATGGGTGCGGCCGCGCCGGTGGGGTCGGACAGGCTCTTGGGCACGCCCGGCCGGTACAGCAGCAGGGTGACGATGAAGCCGACGGCGAAGAAGCCGGCCGACCACCAGTAGGCGGTCATGTAGCTGTGCAACTGCGCCTGGGCGGCGAGCTGGGGGCTCGGGCGGTGACTGGCGGCGTAGCTCGCGGCGGCGCTCGTCGCCAGGGTGTTGAGCAGGGAGGTGCCGATGGACCCGCCGACCTGCTGCGAGGTGTTCACCATCGCGGAGGCGACACCCGCGTCGTACGGCCGTACGCCCGCGGTGGCGAGGTTCATGCCGGTGGCGAAGATCATGCCGAGGCCGAGGCCGAGGAGCAGCGTCGGCGGCAGCACGTGGGGGGCGTAGCTGCTGCTGCCGTTCAGACGGGTCAGCCACACCATGGCTCCGGCGGCGAGCAGCATGCCGGTCGGGACGATCGGTTTGGCGCCCAGCCGGGGGACCAGGACGTTGGTGGTCGTCACCGAGGTGACCATGATGACGGCGACCATCGGCAGGAACGCGACTCCTGTGAGCACCGGGGAGTAGGACAGGGTGCGTTGCAGGTAGTACGTCAAGAAGAGGAAGACGCCGAACATACCCGCGCCCGAGATGAACATCGCGAGGTAGGACGCTCCCCGGTCGCGGTCGCCGGGCACGCGCATCGGCAGCAAGGGGTGGCGGGCGCGCAGTTGCCACCAGCAGAAGGCCAGCAGGAGCGCCGCGCCGGCAGCCAGGAAGCCCCAGGTGCTGGGGGCGCTCCAGCCGTGCCGCTGGGCGTCGGAGAAGCCGTAGACGATGCAGAACAGGCCCGCCGAGACCAGGAGCGTCCCGGGGATGTCCAGGCTGGGCCGGTCCGTGGGCCTGCCCGGGTGCAGCAGGCGCATGCCGCCCACGAAGGCGATCAGAGCGAAGATCAGATTAACGTACAGGCACCAGCGCCAGTCGAGGTATTCGGTGAGCAGGCCGCCCAGCAGGAGGCCCACGGCGCCGCCGGCACCGGCGATGGCACCGTAGATGCCGAACGCCTTGGCGCGCTCTCCAGGGTCGGTGAACGTCGTGGTCAGCAGGGACAGCGCGGCGGGGGCCAGAAGGGCGCCGAAGAGGCCCTGGAGGGCGCGCGCACCCACGAGCACCTCGAAGCTCGGGGCAGCACCGCCGATGGCGGAGGCCACCGCGAAGCCGACCAGACCGATCAGGAAGGTCTTCTTGCGTCCGATGAGGTCGGCCAGGCGGCCACCGAGCAGCAGCAGAGACCCGAAGGCCAGCGCGTAGGCGGTCACCACCCACTGCCGGTTGCCGTTGGAGAAGCCGAGTGCCTGTTGGGCCGAGGGGAGCGCGATGTTCACGATCGTCGCGTCCAGTACGACCATCAGCTGAGCGAGTGCGACAACCCCGAGCACCAACCAGCGGTGCTCGGGAGGCGCCCCCTGGTGGCCGGCGCTCGCGCCGTCGCCGCTCGGCGGCGACGGCGTCGCCGTGGAGGTGTCCTGCGGGTCTCGGGACATGAGCTGGATCTCCTTAGCGCGACAGCGCTCCCCCCGCACGCCCACCCACCGTATGCGCAGGCCAGGTGACCTGCCACGCGAGACGATCCCGCGCCTGCGGCCGAGCCTCGACCCGCCCGTCCGGCTCCGGGGCTCCGTCCGGGGCGGGCGTCCCAGACCCTGGTCCGTCACGACAGCGACGTCGATCGCCTCGGCCGATCACCACGGCCGATCAGCACGGAGGGGCGGGGCGTTCGGGTCTCCGGGGCGCGCTGGAAGGTGCCCTGGTGGTACACCCGTGACCGCCATCGGGAGACCGTCCCGGGTGGCGATGACGGTCACGGAGCCGGGCGGCCGCCCTCGCCGACGGCCCGGGGACGCGGTCGCGGAGGGCGGTGCGCCGCTCGCCACCGCTCGCTTCCCCACCGGCGGCCGAACGTGCACCCGGCGCTCCCAAGGGCCGACCGGCGATCGACCGGGGCCCTTCCGGATGTGCGGCACCGACGAGAGGATCACTGACCGGCCGTCGATCCTCACTAACCCACCGTCACCCGACTGGCGCGGTCCGAAGAGCACACCGATGCCGATGCCGTGGGTGTCTCCACTACTCGGCGAGCGATGCGGCACCTATGCGGGGTTCCCATCGCCGCCGCCTTGCCGGGGAGCAGCGTGCGGGTCCACCCCCCTGGACCACCCGATGCCGACCCGCCTGCCACCCGTACGGGTGACCGCACACCGCCTGGTGAGGTCGGTGTCCCGCAGTTCGCCACCCGAACGCCGTAGCACCGCGCGCGGCACCTATGGGAGCCGTTTCTGATGGTCATGGGATCGCACTGATCCGACGATCCGAGCAGGTGGCGAGGGGAGCGCGGATGCCGAGCAGCGCCTACCCCGGCGGGGCCTCCTCCGAGCACACTCCTCTGGACGACTCCGAACGGCGTGAACTGGCCGATCTACGGGCCCGGAAGGGAGGCACCCACCACGTCCGTTCGGCGCTGTCGGCGGTGCTGCTCGTACTGGCCGCGCTGCTGGCCCCGCTGAGCGTGGTCGCGGTCTGGGCCGCCGACACCGTGGGGGACACCGGCCGTTACGTGGCGACCGTCGGGCCTCTGGCGTCCAAGCCCGATGTCCAGAAGGCGGTCAGCCGCCAGGTGACGGACGCGCTGGTGGCGCGGATCGACCTCGACACCCTCATCTCGCAGGCTGTGCCCTCCGACCGGCCGCTGCTGCGGAAGGCGCTGGGGCCGCTGCGCAAGACGGTCACCGACGGCGTCAGGGACCTCGTACAGCAGCAGGTGACGTCGTTCGTCGCCAGCGACCGCTTCGCGGTGCTGTGGCGGCAGCTGAACCGCCGGGCGCACGCGGCCTTCCTCGGCGCGCTCACCGGCGACAGCGACACGGCGGTACAGGTCAGGGGTGACGAGGTGGTGCTCGACCTCGCGCCGGTCGTCGATCAGGTGAAGCAGCGCCTGGCCGACCAGGGGCTCACCGTGGCCCGGCACATCCCGACGGTGCACACCGAGTACACGCTGCTGCGCTCCGAGAAGGTCCACAACGCCAGGACGGGCTTCCGGCTCCTCCAGCTGGTGGGCAACTGGCTTCCGGTGGCGACGGTGGTGGCCGCGGCCGCCGGGGTGCTGCTGGCGGTACGGCGGCGGAGGGCGGTGGTGACGATCGCACTGGCGATCGCCGTGACCGTCGCGCTGCTCGGGGTCGCGCTGTCCGTGTTCCGGGTGTTCTACCTCGACCAGTTGCCCGCGGGAAGCAACGAGTTCGCCGCCGGCACCGTGTACGACCAGCTCGTCCGCTTCCTGCGGGTGAGCGTGCGGTCGGTGGTGGTCCTGGCGCTGGTCGTCGCCCTGGGCGCGTGGCTGAGCGGCCCCGAGACCTGGGCCGTACGGGTGAGGGGGTTCTGGGAGTCCGGCATCTCGGCGGCGCGTGAGGGGGCCGGGATCAGGTCGACCGGCGCCGTGGGCACCTGGGTGCACCGCTGTCGCCGAGTGCTCCGCTGGATCGTGGTCCTGGTGGCGGCGGTCGTCCTACTGGTGTGGTCCTATCCGACCGCCATGGTCGTCTTCTGGATCGCGCTGACCGCCCTTGGAGCGCTCGCGGTGATCGAGTTCCTCGACGACCAGCCCCGCCGTTCCGGGGCCCCGGAACGGTCGGGTCCTGGCGAGCGGCCCGCCCACGGCGCCGGCTCGTCGGCCGCATAGGCGCCGGACCGGCCTCCCAGGGGGCCGGACCGGCGCCGCCCGGCCAGGCCCCCTGCTCCCTGGTGCCCGGCATTCCTGGCCCTCGGAAACAGGTGCCCCTGGGACGCGGTTGCGGCGTCCCTCTCCTGGGGCGGCCTCTCACCCCTCCACGGCCAGGGCGGCGAGCTGCTGCGCGAACGGGATGACCGGTTCGTCGAGAGGATCGACGCTCCGGCGTACCGGGCGGGCTTCCAGGAACGCGGCCAGTTCGCCGCCCGCGCGGTCGATCCGGGCGGCGAGGGCGCCCTCGCCGTCGGACGCCCAGTCCTCCGAGGCGGCATAGACCGCGGTCGGGACGACAAGGGCGCGCAGGTAGGCGAAGAGCGGCCGCATGGCGTGGTCGAGCACCAGGGAGTGCCGGGCGGTGCCGCCGGTGGCCGCCACGAGGACCGGCAGGCCCACCAGCGCGTCCTTGTCGATGATGTCGAAGAACGACTTGAACAGGCCGCTGTAGGAGCCCGTGAACACCGGGGTGACGGCGATGAGGCCGTCCGCCGAGGTGACCGCGTCGACGGCGGCGCGCAGTCGGGGAGCGGGGAAGCCGGTGACCATGTTCTGCGCGATGTCGGTGGCGAGTTCGCGCAGCTCGACCACTTGGACGTCGACGTCGGCGTGCCGCCCGGTGGCGGCGGCGAGGCGGTCGGCCAGCAGCCGGGTGGAGGAGGGCCGGCCCAGCCCCGCGCTGACCGCGACGAGTCGCTTGCTCATGCGCGCACCTCCTTCGCGGTGTCGTCGGCCTGCGCGGCCTCCTGGTCGCGCCGGGCCAGCAGGGCCTGGTGGGTGGGGCCGTCCGGGACCTGGGCCGGGCGCCCCTTGGCGAACTCCTCGCGCAGCACGGGCACGACCTCCTCGCCCAGGATGTCCAGCTGCTCAAGAACGGTCTTGAGCGGCAGGCCGGCGTGGTCCATGAGGAACAGCTGGCGCTGGTAGTCGCCGAAGGACTCGCGGAAGGCGAGGGTCTTCTCGATGACCTCCTGGGGCGATCCGACGGTGAGCGGGGTCTGCTCGGTGAACTCCTCCAGCGACGGCCCGTGCCCGTAGACCGGAGCGTTGTCGAAGTAGGGCCGGAACTCGCGGACGGCGTCCTGGGAGTTCTTGCGCATGAACACCTGGCCGCCGAGGCCGACGACGGCCTGCTCGGGCGTGCCGTGCCCGTAGTGGGCGTAGCGCTCGCGGTACAGGCCGATCAGGCGCTGGAAGTGGTCGCGCGGCCAGAAGATGTTGTTGGCGAAGAAGCCGTCACCGTAGTAGGCGGCCTGTTCGGCGATCTCAGGGCTGCGGATGGAGCCGTGCCACACGAACGGGGGCACGCCGTCCAGCGGCCTGGGCGTCGAGGTGAAGGACTGCAGGGGGGTACGGAACCGCCCGGCCCAGTCGACGTCCTCCTCACGCCACAGCTTGTGCAGGAGCGCGTAGTTCTCGACGGCGAGCGGGATGCCCTGGCGGATGTCCTTGCCGAACCACGGGTAGACGGGGCCGGTGTTGCCGCGGCCCATCATGAGGTCGACCCGGCCGCCCGCGAGGTGCTGGAGCATCGCGAAGTCCTCGGCGATCTTCACCGGGTCGTTCGTGGTGATGAGGGTGGTCGACGTCGACAGGATCAGCCGCTCCGTGCGCGCGGCGATGTAGCCCAGCATGGTGGTGGGCGACGACGGCACGAAGGGCGGGTTGTGGTGCTCGCCGGTGGCGAACACGTCCAGGCCGACCTCCTCGGCCTTCAGCGCGATGGCCACCATGGCCTTGATCCGCTCGTGCTCGCTCGGCGTCCGCCCCGTGGTCGGGTCCGTCGTGACGTCGCCGACCGTGAAGATCCCGAACTGCATCGCTCCCACCGTCCCATTTGGTTGATTGTTCAACGACAGCAACAGTGAGGGTACCTTCCGCATTCCCGCGCCGGTGCGGCACCGGTCACCCCGAGGGCTGGCGCACCGGACCTCCCTCCGGACCTCCCGGGCTCCCGCCTGGCGGCCCCGCGGGTTCCACGCGGCCTCCGGGCCTCGGATCCACCCGTCCGAGCCCCCCACGCCCCGCGTGAGCCCCGTACGGGCGGCTCGGGGCGGGCGCCTCGAGCCGGGCTCGCAGAGCGGCATACAGGTCCCCGCGGTCCTACCCGCATCCGCTACCCTGTCCTGGGCCGTCGTCTTCGGCGGCCCAGGACTCTCACCGACCCGATGAGGACCGCCCGGCCGCGTATCGCTCCGGGTACCCACCGGACTCCCGGCGAGACCCGCCTCAGTAGCTCAGGGGATAGAGCACGGCTCTCCTAAAGCCGGTGTCGCAGGTTCGAATCCTGCCTGGGGCACAGCCCGCCCGACGCGGTGTGGACGCAGATCAGCAAAGGCCAGGTCCGGAGCCCTCCGGACCTGGCCTTTCACCTTCCCCGGTCCCGTGCTCGGCTTCTGAGCACCCGAGAACGGTCGGCCTCCTGCCGGGCGAAGCCCGGCAGGAGGCCACGGGTGCTCGCTACACGAAGTGCACGATGACGCGGCCGCCGTTCCCGGCGTCGACCTCGTAGCGGCGGTAGAGCTTCTTCAGATGGGGCTGCCCGAGGGTGGCCAGCACACGTGCCCTCAGCTTGCCGGACCCCTTTCCGGGGATGATCTCGACCCGTTCGGCCTTCGTGGCCGCGGCTTTGAAGATGATCTGCCGGACGGCGTTGTCGATGTCGCGGTCGCTCCTGAACAGGGGGTGCAGGTCGAGGGTGAGTGTCACGGGCTCGCTCCGTCTTCTTCCGGTCCGGTACAGCCGCGGCGCGGCCTCCCAAGGTGCCTGGCTCCGGCCCCCGGAGGGCGGATCGGGCTCCTGGGGGGCCGGTCTCGGACGCGGCACCCACGTCGCCGGCGCAGTGCACCGCACCGCACCATCGCCAAGGATCGCACCCCGGCGTCCGGCTTCCGCTACGGCTTCCGGGCCACTCCGCCGCACATGGCGACCTCGGTGTCCTGCACCTCTCCCGCGGTCCCCGGGTCAGGGCGCCAGTTGTGCACCAGGACCACACCGGGGTCGACCAGTCGCAGTTCGTGGAAGAACGGCTCGACCTCCTCCCTGGAGCGGTTGCGGGCCGGGATGCCCCGCTTGGCGTACTCCGCCACCACGGTGCCCATGGGTTTCGGGCTGGAGTCCGTGGTGACCGTCGATATCGCCAGGTAGCTACCGGACGGCAGCCGGTCCAGGTAGCCGCGCACCAGCTTGTACGCGGCCTGGTCGTCGAGGACGAACTGGAGGACGGCGATCATCGAGAGCCCCACCGGCCGCGAGAAGTCCAGGGTGTCCCGCACTTCGGGGGAGTCGAGGATCGCGCCGGGGTCGTTCATGTCCGCGTGGATGTAGGTGATCCGCCCCTCGGGGGTCCCGGTCAGCCGCGCTCCGGCGTGTGCCAGCACGATGGGGTCGTTGTCCACGTAGACGACGCGCGCCGAGGGGGTGACGGCCTGGACGATCTCGTGCAGGTTGGGTGAGGTCGGGATGCCGGTGCCGACGTCCAGGAACTGGTCGACGCCCTGCTGTGCGATCCAGCGGGCCGAGCGGTGCATGAACTTGCGGTTCTCCCGCATCGAGACCCGCAGGCTCGGCCAGCTCTCCAGCATGCGGTCGGCAGCGGCCTGGTCGATCGGGTAGTTGTCCTTGCCCCCGAGGATGAAGTCGTAGACGCGCGCCGAGTGCGCGACGCTCGTGTCGATCTTCGGGGGTTCGAAGGTCGACGGCCGTTGCGTCCAGGACATGTCGTCGGACATCGGATCTCCTTGGGAAGTACGTGTGCCGGAACTGCCGCGACCGGCTGGGTACCGTTCCCGCGCGCCGGGGAGGGCCGTCCCCCGGGGAAGGCACCGGCCGCTTGGGCTACGGCCGCCCCCGGGACCGCCACAGCGGTTCCAGAGCTCTGGTCGGCGGGTGGTCGCGGGTGGTGCCTGTTCCTGGGCATGGGGCGCGCCGCATGCGAGGTACGGCTCCAGGGTGCGGGCCAATCCCGCCTCCTCCCCCAGCGGCCTCCGCAGCAGTCTGCCATCTGCCGGGTGGGAAGCACATGCCGGACCGGACACCGTGGAATTGCCAACCCCCTTCCTGCTATGGGCTTTTCGAGCAGGACGCGGGGAAGCTGTGCCGCTTGCGGCCCTGGGTTTCCCGGGCCCGCGAGCCGCGGGGGCGGACGGGTCCGGGAGAGCCCAGGACGGCACCCAGAGGGGTACGGGGGCGGAGGCTGCCCTGAGCGGGGACCTACTCTTGGGGAAAAGGCCGGCAGAAACGGCTGGCGAGGAGGGTGGCGTCCTTGGTGCGCAGACCGGGGCGGAAGGCCCCGCCGTCGCCGTTGCCGCAGCGCGACGGGGTCGACGCTGTGCGGGTACGGCTCCCGGGGGTGCCAGGGGGCGGCCCGGGCTCCGCGTCCTGGGACACGGTCGGCGCCTACCTCGCCGCGCGCTACGGCCCGGCCGTGGGGGCCGGCCGGGTGGAGGCGATGGTGGCGCAGGGCCGCTTCGTCACCGTGCACGGGGCGGTCACGGGCGACACACCTTATGAGGCCGGTTTGTGGATCTGGTTCCACCGGGACCGGCCGGCCGAGCGGCCCGTGCCCTTCCCTGTCCGGGTGATCCACCAGGACGAGCGGATCGTGGTCGCGGACAAGCCGCACTTCCTGGCGACCACACCGCGCGGCAGCCATGTCGCCGAGACGGCGCTGGCCCGGCTGCGGCACAGCCTGGACCTCCCGCAGCTCACGCCCGCGCACCGGCTGGACCTCCTCACCGCGGGGCTGGTGCTGTTCGTCGTGGACCCGCGGCTGCGGGGCGCCTACCAGAACCTCTTCCGCGACCGCCTGGTGCGCAAGGAGTACGAGGCGGTCGCACCGTACGACCCAGGGATGCCGCTTCCGCTCACGGTTCGCAGCCGGATCGTCAAGGAGCGCGGGCAGCTGGCCGCCCAGGAGGTGCCCGGCCCGGTGAACGCGGTCACCCGCGTCGAACTCCTGGACCGCCGGGGCGGACTCGGCCGCTACCTGCTGCTGCCCGAGACCGGGCGTACGCACCAGTTGCGCGTGCACATGAACGCGCTGGGGCTGCCGCTGCTGAACGACCCGGTGTACCCGCGAGTGCTCCCCGGCGCCTTGGAGGTCCAGGACCTGCCCTCGGAGGGGGAACTCCTGGAGGCGCCGGTGGAGGCCGGCGGGCCCGGGCCGCAAGGCGTCGGGGGACCAGGCGGGCGGTTCACGGCGCCGCTCCAGTTGCTGGCCCGCGTACTGGAGTTCACCGACCCCGTGAGCGGCGGTCCGATGCGCTTCGAGAGCACACGCACCCTTGAGGCGTGGTCGGACGACGCGGCCGCGAGGGGCTGAAGCCCGCCCCGGCGTCAGGCATCAGGCCAGCCGTCAGCCGTCAGCCGTCAGCCGTCAGCCGTCAGGACATGGTCGGCGCCGGCTCCAGGACGGCGAACGGGGCGCCCTCGGGGTCCTTCAGCAGGGCGATGCGGCCCACGCCCTCCATGTCGGTGGCCGGCATCACGACCGTGCCGTGGTGTGCGGTGGCGGCCTCGACGGTCACGTCGGCGTCGGCGACACCGAAGTACGGCTGCCAGTAGCTGCCGTCGGGGAGCATGTCCGGTGAGAGCTGCATGATGCCGCCGTGGGACAGCTCCTGCCCGCCTCCGGCACGGGAGACGACCGTGTAGACGCCCGCCCCGCCCGGCAGGGGCATGCCCTCGCTGTCCCAGGAGAACACGGAGGAGTAGAAGCGCACCGCCTGGGCGCTGTCCGGGGTGTAGAGCTCGGTCCAGCAGAGCGCGCCCGCGCCGACCCGGTCCAGGCCCTTGGTTGCGGCGGGCTGCCAGACGGCGAACTCGGCGCCCGCGGGATCGGCGTAGGTGGCCCGGCGGCCACGGTCGAAGACGTCCGCCGGCGCGGCCCGGACACTGCCGCCCGCCTGCTCGACCGCCTTGGTGGTGGCGTCGGCGTCGGCCGTCTCGAAGTAGACCGTCCACACCGGGGCGGCACCGTCGCCCTGGAGGGGGCCAGCGGCCGCCACCGTCCGGCCGTCGAGCTGGAACATGCCGTAGCCGCCTGCCTGTGGGCCCGCGGACTGGAACTCCCAGCCGAACAGCGCCTTGTAGAACGCCGCCGCGGCGGCGACATCCCGGCTGCCGAGGTCGAGCCAGTCCGGCGCGCCGGGCACGTAGTCGTCACTGAGCATCGTGCCGTCCTCCGTTGGATGCGGGGTCTGTTGGAGGGAGGCCGGGGATGTGCCGTTTCGGGGCGCTATGGCTCCGACGGGGACGTTGTGCACTCCCTCACACCCAGCATGGCAGCCATGGCCGCGCCCCGCCGGTCGGCGCAGGTCAGGACCCTCACAAAGGGCCTGCGGGCGGAGTCGGCGGGCTCGCGCCGGCGGTATTCCGGTACGGGGCTGTCGGTGGCGGCCTCTAGTGTGGTTCGCATGGACGGGGGAGATCTCGATCAGGCGAACGCCGCGCTGCGCGCGTACGTGCAGGCGCACGGTGACCGGCCGTGGACGGCCGACGAACTCGCCGAGCTGGCGCGGTTGCGTGCCCAGTGGACGGCGGCGACCCGCAACCGGGTGGAGATACGCCCGGTGGCGGGGCCGCTGTGCGGCGCCTCCGTGGTCACCACCGCCGCCTGAGAGGCCGGCCCGGGCCGGCGCCCACACTCTTGGACGCCTGCCGCGCCCTTGCACGGCAGGCGTCCAAGGGCGCCCGAGGACGCCGACGCCCCGCTGACCGGTGTGCGGACGGTCAGGGTCAGGGCCGCCGGGCCGCTTCCAGGAGGCGCCAGGAGGGGTGCCAGAGCCCCGTCCAGCCCCGTCAGACCCTGGCCACGGCGTGGGGGGGACGGACCGAGTCGCTTCCGGGAGAGGGCTCCGCCGTGTCGCTCCCGAGGGCGACGATCTTGTTGGCGGAGTCGACGTGGACCACGGACGGCCGCAGGGCCCGTGCCTCGGCGTCGTCGACCTGCGCGTAGCTGATGAGGATCACCATGTCACCCGGGTGGACGAGGTGGGCCGCCGCGCCGTTGATGCCGATGACGCCCGAGCCGCGCTCGCCCTCGATGACGTAGGTCTCCAGCCGGGCGCCGTTGGTGATGTCGACGATGTGGACGAGCTCGCCGGGCAGCAGGTCGGCGGCGTCCATGAGGTCTGCGTCGATGGTGACGGAACCCACGTAGTGCAGGTCAGCCTGGGTCACGGTGGCCCGGTGGATCTTGGACTTGAACATGGTGCGCAGCACGGTGCCGCCTCCCGGTCACAGAACAGGTCGCGTCCCCGTCCGGGGTACGCGCCGACCCCTCAAGGGTAGGGCGGCCCGCGGGAAGGGCCGCAGCCGGTGCCGGATGAGTGCGGAACGTCTCAGCGCGAGAGGCGCGGGCCCGGCGGCCTCCGGGCCCGGAGGGCGCCGGACGCCGCGATGGCGTGGAAGTGCGGCCCTGCCTGCCACGACGCGCACGGGGGCACGCTCATTGAATACCCCTAGGGGGTATAACCTGGGCGGTGTGGGCGAAACGCGCCCTGTCACCCGGCACCTGGGTACCGGCCCGCGGGCGTACCCGCAGAGGAGGAGCACATCATGAGCGAGGCGGTCTACTCCGTATCCGGTATGAGCTGCGGCCACTGCGAGTCGGCGATCAGCCAGGAGGTCGGCGCGCTCCCTGGCGTCACCTCGGTGAAGGCGGTCGCCGGGACGGGGCTGGTGACCATCGCCTCGGAACAGCCTCTCGACGACGCGGCCGTGCGCGCGGCCGTCGACGAGGCCGGGTTCGAACTCGTCGGAAGGGCCTGACCGGCCGCGACTCAGACGGGCCCGCGAGCCGTTCCGGGGCCTCCGGCGCGGCTTCCCGCCGCCGCCAGACGCCCCGGGCCCGCAGAGCCGCCCCGGAACCCGCCGCCTACGGACGCGAGGATGACCGACCCGACCTTCGACCAGGGAGTCCAGGGAGTGGATGTGACCACCGCCACCGCACACACGCACAGCGGGTCCGAGCCGCGCCGGGTGGAGCTGGTGATCGGCGGGATGACGTGCGCCTCCTGCGCCGCCCGGATCGAGAAGAAGCTCAACCGGATGGACGGGGTGGCGGCGACCGTCAACTACGCCACGGAGAAGGCCCGGGTCCAGTACGCCGACGGGGTTGCGGTGAGCGACCTGGTCGCCATGGTGGAGGCCACCGGCTACACCGCGACGGCACCGGCGCCCTCCACCGTCCCGGAGGGGGCGAAGGCGTCGTCGGCGACCGGGGATGGCCCGGGGGCGTCGTCGGCAACCGGCGGGGCCCCCGACGCCGGGGCCGGCACGGCCTCCCCGGAGTTCCGGGGCGCCCCGGCGCGGAAGACGCCGAGGCCGGACAGCGATCCGGCGCTGACGTCGTTGCGCCGCCGCCTGGTCACCGCCGTGTCGCTGGCCGTCCCGGTGGTCGTGCTGTCCATGGTGCCCGCACTGCAGTTCACCTACTGGCAGTGGGTGGCGCTCGTCCTGACGTCTCCTGTGGTCGCCTATGCGGCATGGCCGTTCCACCGCGCGGCTCTCGTCAACGCCCGCCACGGGGCGGCCACCATGGACACCCTGGTGTCCGTCGGCACCCTGGCCGCCTATGGGTGGTCGGTGTGGGCGCTGTTCCTCGGGGGCGCGGGGATGCCCGGTATGACGCACCCGTTCACGTTCCGGGTCTCGCAGAGCGGCGGGTCCGACCAGATCTACCTGGAGGCGGCCGCAGGGGTGACCGCGTTCCTCCTGGCGGGGCGGTACTTCGAGGCGGGGGCGAAGCGCCGGGCGGGCGCGGCCCTGCGGGCCCTGCTGGAACTGGGCGCCAAGGACGCCGCCGTACTGCGTGACGGACGTGAGGTACGGGTGCCGCTCGGCGCGCTGGCGGTGGGCGACCTGTTCGTCGTGCGGCCGGGCGAGAAGGTCGCCACCGACGGCGTGGTGCGTGAGGGCGGTTCGGCGATCGACGCCTCCCTGCTGACCGGGGAGTCGGTCCCGGTGGAGGTCGGCCCCGGCTCGCCGGTCACCGGAGCGACGGTGAACGCCGGGGGCCGCATCGTCGTCGAGGCCGTCCGGGTGGGCGCCGACACGCAGTTGGCACGCATGGCCCGGATGGTCGAGGACGCGCAGAGCGGCAAGGCAGCGGCGCAACGGCTCGCCGACCGGGTGGCCGGCGTGTTCGTACCCTCCGTGATCGTGCTGGCGCTGGCCACCTTGGGGGTGTGGCTCGGCCTGGGCCACGACACCGTCGCGGCGTTCACCGCGGCGGTCGCCGTGCTGGTCATCGCCTGCCCGTGCGCCTTGGGCCTGGCCACGCCGACGGCGCTCCTGGTGGGCACCGGGCGGGGCGCCCAACTGGGCATCCTGATCAAGGGCCCCGAGGTGCTGGAGTCCACCCGGGCGGTGGACACGGTGGTGCTGGACAAGACCGGCACGGTCACCACGGGCGCGATGGCGCTGGTGGAGGTGCACCTGGCCGACGGCGAGGACGAGGCGCGGGTGCTGCGCCTCGCGGGAGCCGTCGAGGACGCCTCCGAGCATCCGGTGGCGCGTGCGGTGGCGGTGGCGGCGCGCGAGCGGTCCGGCCCGCTTCCGGCTGCGGCCGGCTTCGTGAACCTGCCCGGCCTGGGTGTGCGCGGCGTGGTGGACGGGCAGACGGTGCTCGTCGGCCGGGAGCGGCTGTTCGACGAAGGGGCGCAGAGGCTCCCCGAGCGGCTGGCGCGCGCCAAGGCGGCCGCGGAGGGCCGGGGGGCACGGCGGTCACAGTGGCCTGGGGCGGGCGCCCCAGGGCCGTCCTGGTGGTCTCCGACACGGTGAAGCCGACCAGCGCCGAGGCAGTGCGCCGGCTGCGCGCCCTGGGGCTGCGGCCGGTACTGCTCACCGGTGACAACGCGTCCGCGGCGCGGTCGGTCGCCGCCCAGGTGGGCATCGACGGGGCCGACGTTCACGCGGAGGTGCTCCCCGAGGACAAGGCGGCCGTGGTGCGCCGCCTCCAGCAGGAGGGCCGGACGGTCGCCATGGTGGGCGACGGCGTCAACGACGCGGCCGCGCTGGCCCAGGCCGACCTCGGTCTGGCGATGGGCACCGGCACCGACGCGGCGATCGAGGCGGGCGACCTGACGCTGGTCCGGGGGGACCTGCGTGCGGCGGCCGACGCCATCCGGCTGGCCCGCCGCACCCTGGGGACCATCAAGGCCAACCTGTTCTGGGCGTTCGCCTACAACCTGGCGGCGATCCCGCTGGCCGCCGCCGGCCTGCTGAACCCGATGATCGCCGGCGCCGCAATGGCGCTCTCGTCGTTGTTCGTGGTGGGCAACAGCCTGCGGCTGCGCCGTTTCGCTCCCCTCACCGACGCGTCCTGACGCGCCGTCCCGGCTCCTCCACGGACGCCAGGGGTGACGGATTGTCAGAATTGTCAGAGGTGCGTGTGACCATTGCCGGGTGAGTCCGAGAACGCGCGAACCGTCCGCGTCCACGTCCGCGCCGCGCCTCGGTGACGCCGTGCGGCGGGCGCGGGCCGCCGAGCGGCACCGGCTGGCCGCCGGCCGGGCCGCGTCCTCCTGCGAGGAGGTGGCGGCGTCCCTGGTGGCACTCCACGCCACCGATCCGGCGACCGTCTTCCTGTCCGTGGCGGCGCGCCTCGCCGACCCGGGCCAAGGCGTACCCCTGGTCGAGGAGTCCCTCTACGGGCCGGGCCCGACGCTGCTGCGGCTGCTGGCCATGCGGCGGACGATGTTCGTGGTCGAGCGGGACAAGGCGCCCATGGTGTTCGCCGCCGCCGGGCGGCGCGTCGCCGAGCGGGAGCGCGAGAAGCTGCTGGCCTTCCTCGCGGAGGGCGGCGGCTGGGACGAGCGGTGGCTGGCGGCGGCGGAGGCGGAGGTGGCCGAGGTGCTCGGCACCCGCGGGGAGCTGTCCGGTGCGGAGTTGGGCCGGCTGGTGCCGCGGCTGCGCGAGCAGGTGACGGTGGCGCGCGGCAAGCCCTACGAGAGGACGCAGAACGTCGCCGGCCGGATCATCCGCGCCATGGCGGCGGAGTGCCGCCTCCAGCGGCGCCGCCCGGCCGGGACGTGGCTCAGCGGCCAGTTCCGCTGGGCGGTGGCGGAGCCGCCGGCCGCGGTCCCGGAGCGGCAGGCGCGGGCGGAGCTGGCGCGGGCCTGGCTGGCCTCTTACGGTCCCGGCACGGAAGGCGACCTGAAGTGGTGGACGGGCTGGGGGCTGCGGGAGGTGCGGGCGGCTCTGCTCGACGTGGCCGCCGAGCCCGTACGGCTGGACGACGGTACGGAGGGCTGGGTGCTGCCCGGCGACACCTCGGGGCCCGCGGAGGCCGCGCCGGTCGCCACGCTGCTGCCGGCGCTCGATCCGACGCCCATGGGGTGGCAGCGGCGCGAGTGGTTCCTGCCCGACCGTCACCGCGGAGCGCTCTTCGACGCCACCGGCAACGTGGGTCCCACGGTGTGGTGGGGCGGCGAGGTGGTGGGAGGTTGGGGACAGCGCCCGGACGGCGCCGTGGTGTGGCGGCGGTTGGCCGACCGGGGCACGGAGGCGGTCGACGCGGTCGAGCAGGCAGCGGCCGAACTCACCTCCCGGCTGGGCGGAGTGCGGGTCACCCCGCGTTTCCGTACGCCGCTGGAACGCGAGCTGGCGGCCTGAGGGGTACTCCCGCGGCCGAGGGCGCCCCTTGGGGCGGCGACGTGCCATCCGGGGCCGGGGCCGGCAGGTCCTGGTAAGCAGCTCGGCCGCCACGGGGTTTCGCCGCCCCAGTTCGGGCGGCTGCCGCGGGTTCTCGGCCGCCCCAGCTCGCGGGACGGACGGGCTCGGCGGCAGACGCCGCGGGCGGACGACCTGTCAGGTCGTCCGCCCGCGGCGTCGAAGGTACCGGCCCGGTCAGCTCACCCGGGTGAGCTTGGCTCCGAAGCCGGGAGACCGCAGGTCGCTCTGGAGCGTCACGGGCACGGCCGTGCGGGCCGCACCGTCACCGAAGCTGAGGCTGCCGACCTGCGTGCCGGCCTTGGCGCTGTGCGGCACGCCGCCGCTGGACGGGGTGAGGGTGAGCCGCTGCTGCATCCCCGGCCAGCCGATGACCTTGAGGTCCTCTCCGGCCACGACGGGAGTACTGCCGCCCAGCCCGTCGTCGACCAGCCCGACGACGTCGCCCTTGTGCACGATCGTCTGCGACCCCATGGCCTTCTGCACGGAGTCGATGAGCGCCTGGCTGCGGTCCAGGGCCACCTGGAGGCACTCGGCGGGGGTGGACTTGCCGCCGCGCTGCTGGAGCACCACACCCAGGATCAGCTGCTGCTTGCCGTCGATCGTCCGGTGCGCCGCCCACATCAGGGCACCGCCCGCGGGGGTGCTCGAACCGGTCTTGATGCCGACGACGCCGATGTTCACCAGGTCGTTGTTGTTGTTGTAGATCCGGTCGACGCCCGGGATGTCGACGTTGGGCAGGGCGACCACCGAGCGGAACACGTCGTTCTTCATCACCTCGCGGGCCAGCTTGAGCTGGTCGACAGCCGTGGACACGGTCGTCTCCTCGATGCCGCTGGCGCCGGTGTAGGTGGTGTTCGACATGCCGAGGGTCTTGGCGGTGGCCGTCATCTTGGCGACGAACGCCTCCTGGGTGCCGGCGTCCCAGCGGGCCAGCAGCCGGGCGATGTTGTTGCCGGACGGGACCAGCAGCAGTTCGAGCATCTGCCGTTCGGTGAACTTCTGGCCCTCCTGGACCGGCGCGGTCGACTGGTCCTCGGACGTGGCCTCCTGGGCGGCCTGCGCGTCGACCGTGATCGTCGGGCCGTCCTCCTTGCCGCTCAGCGGGTGGTCGCGCAGCACCACGTAGGCGGTCATCACCTTGGTGACGCTGGCGATCGGCACCGGGGTCTGCTTCCCGTGCACGCCCAGGGAGCCCAGGCCCTCGACCTCGGCCACGGACTGCCCCTCGGTGGGCCAGGGCATGGACTGCGCCAGCGCGGTTCCCGGGAAGGTGTACGAGGAGGCCGCGGTCACCCGCAGCGACGGCGCCGGCAGCGGCCGCACCGCCTGCACGACGGCGAAGACCAGCACCAGCAGCAGCGCCAGGGGCGTCCAGATCTTCACCCGGCGCAGCACCGTGCGCACCGCCGTCTGCGGCGGGGGCGGGGTATTGGTCAGCTCCGCGAGGAGCGTCATCGGGGCCTTGTCCGGGACGTCCGGCACGGGCATGCGGCGGGTGCCCTCGGGCCCGGGGACCTCGCTGTCCGAGCTCTCGCCGACGAACGCGCCGTCCTTCGCGGACGCGCCCGCGGTGGACGGGCCGGTGGGGGTGGCCGCTCCCACCGCCGGGGACGGGGTCGCCGCCGGCTGAGCCGCCGGCAGAGGGGCCGCGGTCGACCGGGGGGCGTCCGCAGCCTTGGAGGAGCCTTTGCGGCCCCTGTCAGCGCGCGTGGGGGTGCCGGGCGGCCCGAAGGCCACAGGGCCGCCGAAAGCGCCCTGGCGCCCCGCCTCCGGCCCCTCGGGCCGCTCGGCGGGCAGGTCCGACACGAGCGGCTTGACGACGGGCCTACGGAGAGCGGCCCGTTCCTCGCCTGCCTGCTCGGAGGCGGCGTCCTTGCCGTCCTTGCCGTCCTTGCCGTCGGGGCCGCGGTCGGCTGACGGCCCGGTCTCGGGCGCGGCCTTCCGGGTGGCAGGAGCAGCGGGGTCCTCTGCCGCCGAGCCGTTCGAGGCCCGGTCAGAAGCGTTGCCGGGGGCGGTTTCGGGAGCCGCCGCCGCGAGGACCGCGTCGTCGGCCGTGTCGGCGGCTGCGTCGGTCTGCGCGGGAAGACCACTCTCCCGGCCGCCCGCCGTCCGAGGGGACGGCGGGGCCGTCGGGGTGACCGCCCCGTCCGCACCTTCCGCGTGCGCGGTCGAGACCGCGACGGGCTCCGGCCGGGGTCCGCGGACCCCGGCGGACTGCTCTTCCTCGTCGGAATCCACCGAGGCCGGAACCTGCTGCAGTGCGGCTCGCGGGTCGGACGGAACCTCTGCGGCGGGCGCCGCGTCCTTGTCAGCGGAGCGCTCCACCGTGTCGGCCCGTGCCTCCCCGCTCGCGCCCGCGCCGCTGGTGCCCGCACCGGGTTCCTCCGGCTGCTCGCCGGAGTCCCCCTCGGCGACCGGGGCCGCACCCGGGCCCGCGGAGGCTGCCGAGGCGTTTTCGGCCAACTCCGCTCCATCCCCAGGAGTCCCGTCCGTCACATCGACCCCAGCGGCCCCAATTTCCGGGTCACGATTCGGTTCCGGTTTCACCGCGTCCCGAGCCGGGTCGCGGGTCGGGCGACCCGGCTCCGCGGGGGTCTCGCGGGGCGGCTTCGACGCCTCCCCGGCCGCGCCGGCGCGGCCCTGACCGCCCTCCTCGGCACCGCCGCGCGGGGCCTGCGGAGCCACCTCGCCGGCACCGCCGGAAGCCTCCACGTCGTAGCCGGAATCCACCTCTGAGCTGCTGCTTTCTGCCGTGCCGGGTTCAGCCGGGGGGCGCGCAAGCCCCTCTCGTTCCGCATCCGCGGCGCCGGTTCGCACGCTCCGCGCCGTGCCCGCATCCACCGCCTCCGACGCCTCCCCGGACGGGCGGAAGACCGCCAGTCTCGGGTCGGCGGCCGGGCGCAAGCCCGCCTCCCCCGACGCCTCGCGCTGCTGCTCCCTGCCGGGGGCCTCGCCCGCCACGCAGACCTCCTCCACGATCGTCACCAGTTGTGCACACACCGTCAAAAGCGCTCGTCAGGCGGCCGTCCGCACACCGTGGAGCACACAGCAAAGTGTCCCGCCACGGGCGCGTGGGCCGTCACCGACACCCCACCACCCCCTAGACGAGAACGACATACCAGCCGGTTCCAACAGATAAGGAGAAGGCGCTCTCGACAGGCCGGTGTGAGAGGCGTCACCCTGTCATTCATCCACGCGGGGAGGCATGGATGGGCAAGAGCCGCAGAACAATTCCGGAAGAGCTGTTGCTGCTCGCCCTGGACCCGACGACCGGGACCACGGCGCAGCCGCAGTCGCTCGACCTCGGCCTCGCCGGGGCGCAGCTCGTCGAGCTGGCCCTGGCGGGACGGATAGCCCCTGACGGGGATCGTATAGCCGTGGTGCACCCACGGCCGACTGGAGATCCGACTTTGGACTCCGCGCTCGAACTGCTGCGCCGACGCGGCAGCCCGGTGCGGGCCGTCCACTGGATCGGCGGGCCCCGGCTGGGGCTGCGCCAGACGTACCTCGCGCACCTCGAACGGTGCGGCATGGTCCATGCCGTACCGGGTCAGATGTGCGGGGTGCTGCCGACGACGCGGTACCAGGCGACCGACAGCGCCGTCAGCCGGGAGATCCGAACCCGGCTGGACAGCGCGATCCGCACCGGCGTACCGCCGGACCCGCGGACCGCGGCGCTCGCCGCCCTCGCCCATTCCGTGGGACTCGGCAAGCACCTGTACCCCGGGAACGAGGGCCGGTCGTCCCGATCGCGCCTTCGGGACCTGATCAGGTACGACCCCATGGGCGGCCTCGTCGCGCACGCCGTGATCGACGTGCAGAACGGGGTGGCGGCGCAGCCCAAGCGTCAGCCCGCCCAGACGCAACGCTCGACCGGGCACGACAACATGGCACGAGCCGGGGCGCGTTGACCGACTCGCAGCACAGGACTGCCGCACGACAAAGAGTACACGAGACGTAGCTGCCCGTACACGGGGTGGTGGGAGCGCGCGCCCGTCCGGGTCTCGCGCCATGGAGACGGACTCCGCCTGCGGGCGGGGCCGTTCGAGCGCCGCCGCCGTGTGCGGGGTCCCGGCCCATAGGACTCTCGTCCGGGCCGGGACCCCGCACACGACATCCGTTCGGCGCCCGCATACCCGGTGAACGCCGGTTCGTGGGCGGCTGGTTCCCCATCGCGGCGAATTACCCGGCTGGAATTCCCGCGCCACCCGCTGGCCGCGACCGCTCCACCCAGGAGCGCCCCAGAGGCGTCTCGGGGGCGTCGCAGGGAACGCGGCACTGCCACGTTCCGGGCCGTGCGGTCCTCCGTCCGCACCCCCAGGCAACCTTGTCCTCACATTCGCCAGCGCGCGATGACCGCTAGTGGCAGGCTGCTGACCATCAGTAGGTTCAGCGTGGAGGTGCAGTCCCAGTGGTCGCCAGCGTCAACCCCACCGTCCGGCGCCGCAGACTCGGTTCGGAGCTTCGCAAGCTCCGGGAGCAGAAGGGGATGACGGCCGAGGAGGTCGCGGCGAAGCTTCTGGTGTCCCAGTCGAAGATCAGCCGCCTGGAGAACGGGCGGCGCAGCATCAGCCAGCGGGACGTACGTGATCTGTGCGGGGTCTACGGCGTGGAGGACACCCGGATCGTCGAATCGCTCATGCAGATGGCCAAGGAGTCACGGCAGCAGGGCTGGTGGCACGCCTTCGGGGACATCCCCTACAGCGTCTACATCGGGCTGGAGACGGAGGCGGCGAACCTGAGGGTCTTCGAGCCGCAGGTGGTGCCCGGACTGCTCCAGACCCCCGACTACGCGACCGCGATGATCTCCGGCAACCTGCCCGAGGCCACCACCGAGCAGGTGGAGAAGCGGGTCAGTGTGCGGATGCGACGCCAGGAGCGGATCACCGACGAGAGTTCGCCGCTGCGGATGTGGGCGGTGATCGACGAGGCGGCGCTGTGCCGGAAGGTGGGCAGCGACGAGATCATGCACGCCCAGCTGCTGAGGCTGGTGGAGATGAGCCGGCTGCCGCACGTCACCGTGCAGGTGCTGCCGTTCGAGGCGGGTGCCCACCCGGGGCTCAGCGGTCAGTTCGCGGTCCTGGAGTTCACCGACACCACCGACGCGACCGTCGTGTACCTGGAGGGCGTCAACAGCGACCTCTACCTCGAGAAGGACACCGACGTCCAGGCGTACAGCGTGATGTACGAGCACCTGCGCGCCCAGGCGCTCAGCGCGGAGCAGACACGCGTGTTCATCGAGGAGGCCGCGCGCAGGTTCGCCTGACGAGTCGTCGATCGGCGCCATCTGCGGTCGCTGGGCGCAGGGTACGCGCCCGCCGACGGGCTGCGGAAGGCTCCACGGAATATGCCATCCGGTCGAGTGAAGGCCGCCTCTGCTCCATGAGGGTGACGAGTAGCGTCGAGCCCATCAGACGCCGGCGTATCGCACGCCGCGCCCCAGCACAGATCCGGAGCAGAGATGGCCATCAAGCTCGGCAGCACCCCCGCGTGGACCAAGTCGTCGCGGTCCACCGGCAACGGCGCCTGCGTGGAGGTGAAGTCCCCTGAGGTGGAGTCGGTGGTCGTACGCGACTCCAAGGACCCGCGGGGTCCCGTCCTCACCTTCTCCCCCGACGCCTGGGCCTCGTTCGTCACGGACGTGGACGGCGGAGCGTTCGACCTGCGCTGACCCGGAGCCCCCGGGAACGGGCCGCCCGCAGCGGCGGCCGACAGCACTCGGGTGCGCCCCCGGCGCACCCGCCCGCACACCGCAGCCCTCTCGTCTGGCCGCCGTCCTGGCCGAGAGGGCTCGCTGCTGTCCGGGCGCCGTCGCACCGGTCGGCGACCCGGTCAGCGGCCCGGTCGGAACGCCCGGGAAGGCAGAAGGGGCGGAGGACGAGGAGGGCCCGGAAGGTCAGAACACCTTCGCCAGCCGGGACAGCCCGGTGGTGATCTCCTCCGGGGTGTGGGTGGTGAACGACATCCGCAGCGTGGCGTGGTCGGCGTCCGCGGCGTAGAAGGGCGCCCCCGGGACGTAGGCGACGTCGTGGCCGACCGCGGCGGGCAGCAGCGCGGTCGCGTCGTGCCCGTCGGGCAGCCGCACCCACACGAACATGCCGCCTTCGGGACGGGACCAGGTACTGCCGGGCGGCAGTGCGGCGGGCAGTCCGCCGAGCAGGGCGTCGCGGCGTTCGCGGTAGGCGGCCCTGACCCGCTCCAGGTGGGCGTCCAGGTCGCGGTCGGCGAGGTAGCGGGCGGCGGCGGCCTGGTCGACGGTCGAGGTGTGCAGGTCGGCGGCCTGCTTGGCGATCACGCAGGCACGTCGCAGTCCCTCGGGGGCCCGCACCCATCCCAGCCGCATGCCCGGCGCCATCACCTTGGAGAAGCTGCCCATGAGGACGGTCCGGTCGGCGGCTCCCTCCATGGCGGCCACGGGTGGCTGGTATTCGCCCTCGAAGCGCAACTCGCCGTAGGGGTCGTCCTCGGCGATCCACAGCCCGTACCGGGCGGCCACCTCGGCGACGGCGCGGCGCCGGCTCAGGGGGAGCGTGCGGCCGGTCGGGTTCTGGAAGTTCGGCACCAGGTAGAGCAGCTTGGGGCGTTCGCGCGCCACGAGGTCGGCCAGCGCCTCTGGGAGCACGCCGTCGTCGTCGGTGGGCACCGGGACCACGCGGGCGCCCGCGAAGCCGAAGCACTGGAGGGCGGCGAGGTAGGTCGGGTTCTCCACCAGGACGGTGTCGCCGGGTTCCAGCAGGGTCGACGCGATGAGGGTGAGGCCCTGCTGGGAGCCTCCGGTGATCAGCAGGTCCTCGGGAGCGGTAGGGAGGGCCCGGGCCGACAGCCGGGCGGCCACGGCCCGCCGCAGCAGGGGGTCGCCCTCGGTGGTGGAGTACTGGAGCACGCTGCCGGGCCGCTCGGACAGGACCCGGTCGTACGCATGCCGGAGCCCCTCGGCGTCGAACAGTTCGGGGGCGGGCAGCCCTCCCGCGAAGGAGATCACCTCGGGCCGCGCTGTGAGCGCCAGGATCTCCCGTACCGGGGAGGCCCCCACGGAGCGTGCGCGGTGGGCGAGTTGGGGCAGATTGGCGGAGGCTGCTGGCGTCATGGCGGGAAGCCTACGAAGATTCATTGCCCTGTACAGGTATTTTTGCCATTCGGGTACTCGTGTGACCGAGGTGCCCTGCCGGTGGCCTGCGGACGTCCTCGGACGCGCGGGCGGTGCCCTGGTAAGCCCGCCCCGCCCCCGAGAGCCCGGGTGACGTCCGGGCGCGGAATACGCCGTCCAGGGAGCCCAGATCGACTCGACGTCCTATGCGATGAATCCAGCGTCCTAGGTGCCGAGGTCGGCTCCTTTCCTAGGAGCCCTGCTTCTGCCCCCTGGGGTACGGGGCGGCCTCCCGGGAGCCTGATCCGACCCGGTTCGCGGCACGGTCTCATAAGATGCCGACCGATGTCGCCGAGTGTGCCCGGCGGGCGCCTTGCCGGAGAGGTACCGAAGGGCACTAAGCGGCCGGGTAGCGGTCCAGCCAGGCGGGGCTCGCGCCGACCGGACCGTGGAGAGCGGGCGCCTGGGTCATCTCCATGGCGAAGTCGTCGGCGAGTTGGAGGATGGTGGCGCGCCCTTCGAGTTCGGCGATCCAGGCAGGCGGCAGGGCGGTCTCGCCGTGCTGCACGCCGAGCAGGTTCCCGCACACCGAGCCGGTGGAGTCGCTGTCCCCTGAGTGATTGACCGCGAGCAGCAGGCCGTGCCTGACGTCCTCGGCGACCAGCGCACAGTAGACGCCGATCGCCAGTGCCTCCTCGGCCGTCCGCCCCTCCCCCAGGGACTCCACGCGCTGCGGGGACGGCATGCCCTGCCGCACGGCCCCCAGGGCCCTCTGGAGCGCGTCGGTCGTCTCCTGGTGTCCGGGGCGGGCGCCGAGCAGCGCCAGCGCGTGCTGCACGGCGCCGTCCAGCGCCTCCCCGCGCGCGAGCCCGTGCACGATGACGGCGAAGGCGCCCGCCGCCAGCTGGCCCGTGGGGTGGCCGTGGGTCTGGGCCGCGCATTCCACGGCGAGTTGGAGGACCAGCTGCGGCTCCCAGCCGACCAGCAGGCCGAAGGGCGCCGAACGGGTGACGCTGCCGCAGCCCTTGGAGCCCGGGTTCTTGGGCTCCTCAAGGGTGCCCATGCGATCGTCGGACAGTCCGCTCAGGCAGGCCCCGCCGGGCGCCCTGCGGGCGTAGAGCCATTCCTCCCGGGCCAGCCAGCCGGTGTCCTTGCGGCGCTCGTCGGGCCCCCACTCACTCTGGGTCGCCGCCCAGCGGCGATAGGCCCGGTGCACGTCGGTGGGCGGGTGCCAGGCGCCGGTGTCGCGGCGTACCTGGGCGCGTATCAGGCCCTCGACGGTGAACAGCGTCATCTGGGTGTCGTCGGTGACGGCGCCACGCCGGCCGTAGGCGGGCACGAAGTCGGTCAGGCCGTCCGAGCCGTGCGCCTGCCGGATGCCGCCCAGGGAGTCCGATCCGACGCCCGCGCCGAGGGCGTCGCCGATCGCTCCACCCAGCAGGCAGCCGCGCACCCTGCTGCGGAAGTCCTGCTGCTGTGCCCGTCCCCAGACAGCGGTCAAAGCAGTCCCCTTCGAACATCCCCCGATCCGAACCCGACGTGCGGCAGCACGATATCCGACGGACCCGTGTGCGGAGGGGCGGCGCCGGTGCGCGGGTGGTCGTCCGCGAGGGACGTCCCTCCCGCTCTTCCGGCCTGTCTGCCGTTACGGTGCCGCACCCGCCGGGTCCTCGGACAGAGGCGGGTGCGCGTGACTTCCCGCGTCGGCGGCCCCGCGGCCGGCGTCCGTCGGACTCGCGGCCACCCGGACCGGTCCCGCCACCACCCGGAGGGGTCCGCCGCCCGGAGAGCGCGCGCTCCCGTGGCCCGCGCGCCGGCCGGGTGGTCAGCGGCCGGCGCTGAGGACGCCGATGGCGTTGGCGACGGGGCGTTCGGCCGTACCGGAGGGGTGGTTGCGCACAGTGGACGCCGGGGCGCCGGGGTTCCGGGTGACGAGGGTGGTGGAACCGCCCCCGTCGAGGTTGACGGCGTCGTCGGCGCCGGCCCGCCGCATCAGGTCGGCGACCTCGGCGACGGTCAGGCCCGCGTCGGACTCGGCGTCGCCGTCCAGGGCGAGCAGGTAGAAGGTGCGGCCGTGGTCGCCGTAGCCGGCGGCGGTGCGGGTGGCCGCGGTGGCGGTGTCCAGGCCGGCGAGCGGGGAGCCGTCGCGCAGGACGGGGAAGCCGCCGACCGCGAAGGTGAACCGGGTCCGGCCGGTGCCCGCGGCAAGGTGCTCGGAGACCTCGGCGCGGTCGCCGATCCGCAGGCCGCGCAGGGTGTCGGCGCCGGTGTCGCGGCCGACCAGCACCGTGGTGCCGCGGGGGACGGCTCCCGCGCCCGGCGCGGGCGCGGTGGAGACGACGCGGCCGCCGCGGACGGCGACCTCGTAGGTGTCGGTGGCGCACCCCGCCGCGCGGGAGGTGTCCGAGCCGCACACGGCCCGTTCCCGTGAGACGTCACCCCAGTCCGAGGTGTAGGCGCCGATGCCGCCCTGGGGCAGCGCGTACTGGTTGTAGCCGGACAGGGGGACGTCGCCGCCACGGGTGCGGACCCGTCCGGCCAGGGTGAGGGTGTCGAGGCGGGCGCGGCGGTCGATCCCCACGCCGATGACGTCCCGGGTGGTCTCGCCGGGCGGCAGGGCCGGACCGAAGCGCTGGGAGTCCGGGACGGCGGCCTTCAGGGCCCGTCCCGCCGCGATCTCGGGGCCGTCGGAGGATCCGGTCGGCGTTACTCCGGGGTGCTCCTCGCTGATGTTGAAGAAGTCGCCGTTGACGGCTCCCACGGCGCCGGCCGCGTCGGCGAGTTGCGACACCGTGGCGCGGGCGGCCACCGCGCCCGGGGTGAGCAGGCCGACGCGTACCCGGGGGTCGGAGAGGTCGGCCGTGAGCAGGTATCCGGTCACCGAGCCGTGGGACGCGGTCACCGTGAACTGGGCCAACCGCACTCCGTGGGCCACCCGCTCCACGTGGCTGAAGGGCAGGCCGCCGGCCGCGCCGGCCGCCGACGCGCCCGCCAGCGTGCCCGCCACCGCCGCGAACGCGGCCGCCACCGCGCCGCCGATCCGCGCCCGCGTCCTGGTGCGACTGTCCACGGTCCCCCCTCTGTCCCTCAACTCTCCTTCTGACAGGAGGACTTCACCAGCCCTGACGAGACCAGCGCCATCCCGGCGCGGTAACCGGCGGTGGCGGAAAGGTGAATTCACCCGCGTGGCACATCTGCCCAGCTGCCGAGCCGGGTGATCCGGCCGAGCCGGACGGCGCCTTCCGCTCCGCCCCGGTCACCCGCTGACGTGGATCGGCAGCAGGGTCCGCCACACCGCGTTCTCGACCCCGTGCACGGCCGCGATCCAGCCGACGTTCTCCTCGTCCGTGCCCAGGCGGACGGCCTGGGCGAGCTCGTCGAGCACCTCGCCGAGGTCGGCGTGGGACATGGCCGGCTCCAGCCGGCCGTCGGCGCCCCCGTCGTCGTGGTAGCGCTGGTAGGCGCGGGCGCCGCGGAGGACGCCGACCGGACGCCACTGCTGGGCGAGCCGCCACACCGGCTCACCACCGATCCGGATGCCGTCGGCCTCGACCACCTCGGCGCGGGTGCGGTCGACCACGAGGGGCGTCCAGGCGTCGGTGCCCGTCAACACCATCGCGGGAGCGCAGGTGCGCACGGCCCGGTCGAGCGACGCGGGGGCCCGGCCGGTCTGGACGAGCGGCACGGCGGCCATGCCGGCGTACAGGCAGTCCAGCAGGGCGCCCGCGAAGTCGGCGCCCTGCGGGTAGACCAGCAGGACCCGGCTGCCGGGCTGGAGGGTCCGGCCGAGGCGGGCGGCGACGGCGCGGGCCCGGCGGTCCAGTTCGGCGTAGCTGCGGCCTTCGGAGTCCGCGGCCGCCGGTCCGGGGAAGGGCAGGACGGGCACCTGCTGCGGGTGGCGTTCGGCGTGCAGACGCAGCCTCGGGCCGAGCAGCCGCCCCGCGCCGCCCTGGGCGGTGCGCGCCCCACCACCCCCGCCGCCGCCTCTGCCGCGCCGGGGACGGGGGCGGCTGTGGCGGCCGCCGGTCACCACGTCCTGCCGGGAGGGTGCGGCCGCCAGGAGCCGCGGCCCCTCGGCGGGCGCGGCCGGGGACGGCGAGGGGAGGCGGAACTCGACGTCGGACAAGGGGGATTCTTCCCGGCTGAACCAGCCGGAAACAACCGTATCGGGTGAATCACCCACGCACCACGTACACATCGTGTCCCCGTCACCCCGCTCGGCGCGATCCGCACGCCGACATCCGACTTCCCCACACAGCACAACCTCCGCGCGACGCTTGACGGAAACCTCGTGTCGAGCCCGACTCCGGGCTGCGAAACCCCGATCGGAGCCATGCACGGGGTGACCCGGGCCGCCCGACACGGCAGACTGGCTCCGCGGCATCGAATCCACGGTTCCGCAGGCCATACGGAAGACTGTTCCGTCCAGCGATGAACGATCGATATACGCGCACGGGCCAGCGTCGCGCGACCCGCCCACGGGCGCATCAGGGGGCACGGAATGGAGACCACGGAGCTGGGAGCGGATCTTCGGTTCGCCGTCCTCGGCCCGGTACGGGCCTGGCGCGGGGACCAGGTGATCCGGACGGGGTCCCCCCAGCAGCGCGCCCTGCTCGCGGCACTGCTGCTGCGCGGCGGGCGGACCGCGACCGCCCCGGAACTCCTTGACGCCCTGTGGGGCGAGAACCCGCCCAACACCGCGCTGGCCGCGCTGCGTTCGTACGCCTTCCGGCTGCGCAAGGCGCTCGGCCCCGGCTGCCTGGTCACCGACTCCGGCGGCTACTCGCTGCGGTTCGCGCCGGACGCCCTGGACTGCGCGGTCGTCGAGCGGCTGGCTGCCGAGGCCGAGCAGGTGCGCCCCGCCGACCTGCACCGGGCCAGGGAACTGCTGGTGCAGGCGCTGGACATGTGGCACGGCGAGCCGCTGGCCGGACTGCCCGGCCCGTACGCCGGCACGCAGCGGGTGCGGCTGGCCGAGTGGCACATCGGGCTCACCGAGATCCGCCTCGAACTGGACCTGGAACTGGGCGCCCACGCCGAAGCCGTCTCGGAGCTGACGGCGCTGTCCGCCGACCACCCGCTGCGCGAACGCCTGCGCGCCCTGCTCATGACCGCCCTGTACCGCAGCGGACGGCAGGCGGAGGCCCTCGGCGTCTACGCCGACACCCGGCGGCTGCTCAGCGAGGAGCTGGGCATCGACCCGGGCGCCGAGCTCGCCGACCTGCACCAGCGCATCCTGCGCGCCGACCCGGACCTGGCCGCTCCGACCGTCGACTCCCCCGCCGCCGCCGAGTTCGCCCGCCCTGCGCAACTGCCGGCCACCGTGCCCGACTTCACCGGCCGCGAGGAGGAGATAGCCGACCTGGGCCGACAGATATCCGAGGCGGCCAGGAGCGGTTCGGCCGGCGGCGTGATGGCGGTGTCGGCCGTCGCCGGCATCGGAGGCGTGGGGAAGACCACCCTGGCCGTCCACGTCGCCCACACCCTGCGGGACGAGTTCCCCGACGGCCAGCTGTACGTCGACCTGCAGGGGACCGAACCGCGCCCGGCCGAACCCGAGGCGGTCCTCGGCGGCTTCCTGCGCGCCCTGGGGGTGCCGACCTCCGCCGTCCCGGACTCGCTGGCCGAGCGGGCCGCTCTCTTCCGGTCGAGTCTGGACGGACGGCGGGTGCTGGCGCTGCTCGACAACGCCCACGACGCCGCTCAGATACGCCAGTTGCTGCCCGGCACCCCGGGGTGCGCGGCCCTGGTCACCAGCCGGATGCGGATGGTCGACCTGGAGGGCGCCCATCTGGTCGACCTGGACGTCATGTCGCCCGAGGAGGCGCTGCTGCTCTTCACCCGGATCGTCGGCGAGGAGCGGGTGCACAGCGAACGGCAGGCCGCCCTTGCCGTCGTGGGTGCCTGCGGCTTCCTCCCGCTGGCCATCCGCATCGCCGCCGCCCGGCTGGCCGCCCGGCGCACCTGGACCGTGTCCGTGCTGGCCCGCAAACTGGCCGACCAGCGCCGCCGCCTGGACGAACTGCGGGCGGGCGACCTCGGCGTCAAGGCCACCTTCGCCCTCGGCTACGGACATCTGTCGGCGGCCCAGGCACGCGCCTTCCGGCTGCTGTCGCTGCCGGAGGGCCCCGACATATCGCTCGACGCGGCCGCCGCGGTGCTGGGCCTGGACCCCTACGCCACCGAGGAGCTGCTGGAGGCGCTGGTCGACATCAGCCTCATCGAGTCGACCGCGCCGGCCCGCTACCGCTTCCACGACCTGCTGCGGCTGTACGCGCGCGAGTGCGCCGAGCACGACGAGACGCCGGCCGAGCGGTGCTCGGCACAGTCCCGGCTGCTGGACTTCTACCTGGCCACGGCGGTCGGCGTCTACGCCTGGGAGAACCCGGCCGACCGCGTCCTGGACCACCTGGCGGCCACCGACCGGCCCGGCCTCGCCTTCGACACCGGCGAGGAGGCCCTGGAATGGCTGTACTGCGAGGCGCAGAACCTGCTGGCGGCCGTGGAGCACTCGGCCGACGGGGGATGCGGGGGCCGGACCCGGCGGGCGGTGGACCTGCTGCTCGCGGTGTGGGACCTGATGGAGTCCGGTATCCACGCAGGCCAGTACGAATCAGCGGCGCGGGCGCTGGTGGCCGTCTCCCACGCCCGCGCGAACGCCCTCGTGGAGGGGCGGTCGCGCCTCCTGGTGGCCCAACTCCTCAGGATGACCGGCCGCTTCACGGAGGCCGACGAGGAGGCACGGCGCGCCATGGTCGCCGGCACGGCCGCCGAGGACCCGGTGACGTGCAGCTACGCGCCGAACCTGCGCGGCATCATCGCGCACAAGGACCGGCGCTACGAGGAGTGCTCGGCCTTGCACACGGCGGCGCTGGACGCCTTCCGCGCCGACGGCAACAGCTACGGCGAGGGCGCGGCGCTCAGCAACCTGTCGTGGGCCCAGCTGAGCCTCGGGGACGGCGAGGGGGCCGTGGCCACCAGCCGCGCGGCGGTGGCGATCTACCGCGAGCTGGGGGCGGGCTTCCGGCTGGGCAACGCGCTGTACGCCCTGAGCATCCCGCTGACCGCCGTGGGCCTGCTGGAGGAGGCGCAGGCCGGCCTCACCGAGGCCCTGCAGGTCTTCCGCGACGCCCGGCAGCAGTTCTGGGAGGGCATGACCCTCTACCGCCTGGCGACGGTGCACCTGGCGGCCGGACGGTGGCGGCAGGCCGCGGCCCACGTCGAGCAGAGCCTGGTGATCCTGCGCGAGGTGGGCGGGGAGTGGCGCACGGCCAACGCGCTGACGGTGCTGGGCCGCGCGCTGGTCGAGATGGGCCAGCGGGTACGCGCCGTGGCGTGCTGGAACGACGCGCTGGGCCTCTTCACGGCGCTGGGTTCGCCCGAGGCCGAGGACGTACGGCTGCTGCTGGCACCCGGCGGGACGGCCGCGGCAGCCGGCTGACCTCGGGGGACGCCGCGCGGCAACAGGACCGTAAGGCCGCGCACGGAGAACGTTTATCGGTTGATTATCGCGGCCTGCCACGATTTCATCGCCCCATCAAGGCCCCACCCGGTGGTACACGGGGGTTGTCACCGGGTGGGGCGTCAGCACCTTCGCGAACGGCACCACACAGGAGCAGCCCTATGAGCACTGAGAAGCAGTCCGAGTCCGTCGCGGCCGCTCCTGCGGCCGAGACCGACCACACCTCGTCGCACCACGGCCACGTCACCGAGGCCGAGCCGGTTGCCGCCGAGACCACGGTGACCGAGGCGGCCGCGACCACCCAGTCGGGCGGCATCAAGCCGCTCAACCAGTTCAACGACTCCGCGCCCAAGGGCTGATCCGCACCCGGCTCCGCACCGCGGGGCGGTGCCGTCAGGACGCGAGACCACCTGCCGTGGGGGCGGCGGGCGGCGGGCGCGACACCGGCGGACATCGCAGGCGGAGGAGCTGACGGGGGGGACGGGGGACCAGGGGGACGGGGGATGGACCGCGGAGGTCGCCGATGGGGGTCGGCGGCCGCCGGGGAGGGGGAACGGGGGAAACAGGGGGAACGGGGGAAGCGGGGGGAACGGGGGTCCGGAGGGCAACGGCGGGCTGGCTCAGGGGGCCGGCTCACCTCCGGGCGACGGCCGGCCACAGCGCGGAGGGGGCGCTGTGGTCGGCCGTCGGCGTTCCCGGACGTTCGGGTTCGTGATCGTCGGGGTCCCTGATCGTTCGGGTCCGTGATCGTTCGGGTTCCCGCACGTTCGCCCGTCCGCCGTCCCCCGGGCGGGCGCCCGGGAGGAGGGCGGCAGGAGGACGAGGCCCGCCTGGCACACCTGAGACACCGGGCGTAGCGTCGGCCCCGAGGGGGTCGTGCGAGCGAGGCGGTGTCATCCCCCGATGGTCCGCACCATCCTGGGCGGAGTACTCGCCCTCGCCGGAGCGGCGGCCGCCGTCCGGAGTCCCTTCCGTGTCTGGTACGACGGCCGTCACGGCACCGACGTCCGGGTCGATGATCTCTTCACCGGCGTCGGCGTCACGCCGCACGACGCGGCGCCGCTCGGCTCCCTCCTCCTTCCCCTCGGCTTCGCCGCCCTGCTCACCCTTTTGGGCGTACTGATGCTGTCCTCGGCGGTGATCGGCCTCGCCGGGGTGCTGGTAGGCGGCGTCACCGTGCTGTGGGCCGTCCGCCAGGAGCAGGCCTCGGGCTCGCTGGTGCCGGCAGGTCTTGGCAGCGGCACCGCGTGGGCGCTGAGCGCGGCCGTGCTGCTCCTGGCGGGCGCGGCGGTACTGCGCGGCGCCGCCAGACGCATGGACGAGGCGGGCCGGGTGTCCTCGGCGCCGTCCCCCGTGCCGAGCAGGGCCGCGGAGCGCGAGCCGGACCGGCACCCCCTGCTGCCTGAGGCGATCCGCGCCCCCGGGACACCAGGGCCGGTGCCCGGAACACCGGAGCCTGACGGGCTCGCGGGAATGGCCGGACACGGCACGGCGCGGCACCTGGCGGCTGGTCCGCCGGCGGAGCCGGACCTTCCGCCCTCCGGGGCTCCGCGGCGTTGGTGAGCCCGACGCGGCCGGGCGGCCAGGCGGGGTCATGCCCGCCGGGCCGTCGCCCCCGTACCCTGTGCGGCGTCCAGCGCGTACACGCAGCGGTCCTTCGAACAGGCGTAGACGACGCTGTCCGCGACGACCGGCGACCCGGTGATCTCACCGCCGGTCTCCAGCCGCCAGCGCAGCTGACCGTCCTGGGCGTCGACGGTGTAGAGGCAGTGGTCCTCGGAGCCGAAGTGGACCCGGCCGTCGGCGATCGCGGGCGAGCCGACGATCCCGCCCTGGGCGGCGAACCGCCAGCGCGGCTGCCCGCTGGCCGCGTCCAGGGTGTACAGGGCGCTGCCCGCGCCCAGGTGGACGCCGCCACCCGCCACCGCCACCGGTTCGACGGACTGCCTGGGCTCGGTGGCCACCCGCCACCGTTCGCGCCCGTCGGCGGCGTCGAGGGCGTAGACGGTGCCGAGGTGGTCGACGACGTAGAGGCCGCCGCCCGCGGCCGGCGGGCCGGGCGCGTGGGAGGGCGGCGCGAACATCACGGCGGGCGCTTCGAAGCCCCACCGCGCTGCGCCGGTGCGGACGTCCAGGGCGAGCACCCGGGTGCCGGCGGTCAGGTAGGCGGTACCGGCGGCGAGGAGCGGCCGGGTCACCACCGAACCCGCGGAGCCGGGCTCGCCCACCGGGTAGGTCCACAGGTCGCGACCGGCGGTGTCGACCGCGTGCAGCAGGCCGCCGCCCTGGTAGAAGACCACGCCGTCGGCCAGGTAGGGCCCGGACTGCGGCGACTCGAACTCCGTCTGGGCGCCGCCGCGCTCCCACAGCAGCCTGCCGCCGGCCGCGTCCCACAGCTGGACGCCGCCGCCGCGGGTGCCGGTGACGACGCGGCCGCCCTCGGCCTGCACCGCGTAGACCCACCCGTCGACGGCGGCGCGCCAGCGCTCGGTACCGCCGGCGGCGTCGAGCGCGAACAGGTTGGGGCCGTCGGAGGCGTGGATGCGGCCGTCGACCACCGCCATCGTCCAGGCCACGTCGCGGGACTTGAACTGGCGGCGGCCGCTGGCGACGTCGAGCGCGTGTACCTCGAAGGAGGTGACGTACAGCGACCCGTCCTTGACGACGGGGGGACCCCAGACGTCGTTGGACATCCGGAAGCGCCAGGGCCGCCACTCCCCCGGCGGCACCGGCGCCCGGGAAGACGTCTGAGGGGATGCGGGGGATGTCTGGGGGGACGTCTGGGGTGACATCTGGGCTGACATCTGGGGCTGGACGGGAACGGGGTGCGGCGTGGCCTGGGGGGCGCGGTGCGCACCGCCGCGCTGTCGCACCCATCCGGTGCCGGACGGCGGTACGGCGGCGTTGCGGCGCCCGGCGACCTCGCGGACCCGTACGCCGGGGCCGATGGGCGCGGACCCGGCGAGGCTGACCGGAGCGGCGGACTCGGCCGGCGTTCCGGCCGCGGACGGCTGGGGCACAGCGGCCGGCTGGACAACCGCGGCCTGCTGAACGCCTTCGGCCCGCTCGGCGACCTCGGCCCGCTGCGGCGACGGCGGTGGCGGGGTGCTCGGCGGGGCCGGCACCTGGGGCCCGGTGGCCCGGGCCGTACCGCGGGCGCGGGCCGCCGGCGCCGCGGTGCGGCCGCGGTGCCGCTCCTCGATCAGGGCGACGGCGCTGGGCGGCAGCCAGGCGGAGGCGGTGCCGGTGTCGTCCCCACCGGTGGAGAACAGGTGCGGGGCGAGCTGGGTCTGGAGCTCGGCCGGGGTGGGCCGCTGAAGGGGGTCCATGCGCATGCACCCCTCGATGAGCGGGCGCAGTTCCTCGGGCAGTCCGGCCAGGTCGGGACCCTCGCGCAGCAGCATGAACACCGTGTCGACGGGGCTCGCTCCGTGGTAGGGCGCGTGTCCGGTCGCCGCGAAGACCAGGGTGGAGCCGAGGGAGAAGACGTCGCTGGCACCGCGGACGCTGCGCGAGTCCCGGGCCTGCTCGGGCGACATGTAGGCGGGGGTGCCGACGGCTACGTTGGTCATCGTGAGCCGGGTGTTGGACACCCCGGAGGCGATGCCGAAGTCGATCACCCGGGGACCGTCCTCGACGACGAGCACGTTGGACGGCTTCATGTCGCGGTGGACCAGGCCGGCGGCGTGGATCGACTGCAGGGCCTCGGCGATACCGGCGGCCAGCCACCGCACGGCCTGCGCGGGCAGCGGCCCGCACTCGTTGACGATCTCCTCCAGGGAGGGTGCGGGGACGTAGGCGGTGGCGAGCCAGGGCACGGCGGCGCGCGGGTCGGCGTCCACGACGGCGGCGGTGTAGAAGCCGGACACGGCCCGCGCCGCCTCGACCTCGCGGGTGAAGCGGACCCGGAAGAGCTGGTCCTCGGCGAGTTCGGCCCGGACGGTCTTGATGGCCACTCTTCGGCCGGAGGCCGAACGGGCCAGGTAGACGAGGCCCATGCCGCCTGCCCCGAGACGTCCCAGCACCTCGAACGGACCGATCCGCCTCGGATCGCGCTGCGTCAGCGGCTCCACCACTGCCCTGCCACCTCCCCGTGCCCGCGCTGTCCGCGGCCGTTCCCCGTGCGCTGCGGCCCCCTGCGGCCCTTCGCTGGCTCCGGTGCCAGGGTACGGGCCGATTCTTCCTGGGAAGAGGGCCGGTTGCGAACCCGGGGGCGCGGCGACACGCCCGTGGAGCGAACTCGTTATCATCCCCTTCTTCCGCGCCGTGACGGCGGCGGCGCGCCGTTACGCGGCCCGTGGGAACAGACGCGCGACCCGTCGGCACCGCGAAGCGGGCGCCTGGGCCGTCGCCGACCCGGCATGCGGCGCGCGAAGCACCTCGTTCCGCCGGTCGGACATCACCGTATGCGAAGGGCCGCATCACACCACGGAGTGACATTCGAACAGATGGTCAATTCCTGTGGCGTCACGGATCGGGTGGCAAATGTAGACAAACACGGCCCCCGAGGGAGGGCGCGGCTGGGGCCAGTGGGGCAGAAGAAACCCCCGTTGAACAGGTCGTTCGTCAAACGGAACGAGGGGTTCCCCGTTTGCACGCCGCCAAATCGCGCGCTGATCACCCAAAGGTAAACTGACGGCATGACAGGACAAGTTCGTACCGTCGACGGCCGTGTGGCAGGCCGCCGCGGGCAGGCGACGCGGCAGAAGCTGCTCGACTGCCTCGGCGAGATGCTCAGCACGTCGCCGTACCGGGACGTCAAGGTTATTGACGTCGCCCGGATGGCGGGCACCTCCCCCGCAACGTTCTACCAGTACTTCCCCGACGTCGAGGGCGCCGTCCTGGAGCTCGCCGACGAGATCGCCAAGGAGGGGGCGAGCCTGAACGAGTTGGTCGCGGGCCGCTCCTGGGTCGGCAAGTCCGGCGTGCAGGCCGCGGACGAACTCGTCGACGGCTTCTTCTCGTTCTGGCGCCGGAACGACGCCATCCTGCGGGTCATCGACCTCGGGGCGGCCGAAGGGGACAAACGCTTCAACCGAATCCGCACCCGGGTGCTGAGTTCGGTCTCCGGCTCCCTGGCCGAGTCCATCAAGGACCTCCAGAGCAAGGGCAAGGTCGACAAGCAGGTCAGCGCGCCGGCGGTGGCCGGGTCGCTGGTGGCGATGCTCGCCGCCGTCGCCGCCCACCAGAAAGGTTTCACCGGCACGGGCGTCAAGCAGTCCGAGCTGAAGCCGAACCTGGCCCTGCTGGTCCACCTCGGCGTGACGGGCCGCAAGCCGCCCAAGTAGTCCGCGTGGTCCGCCCGCCGCCCCGTGCGCGGTCGGCCGTTCCACGCACGGCGGCGCGCCCTGCGACGGACCGCGAGCAGCCGTGCTCCGGGGCCGCCCCGCGCGCCCGCTTCACCTCAGCGTGTCCTGCCAGAACAGCAGCACTTCGCCCCGCTGCGGGCGCCCACGGTCTCGGGGGAGGCCGCGGGCGTCCGCGCCACCACGCCCGGGCCCCTCGACGGCCCGCTTCGGCGCCCACCGGACGCCCCGCCTCCGCGCGCCCGCCCGGTGCTCCTCACGCCGCGCGCCCGCCCGGTGCTCCCCATGCCGCGCGCCCGCCCGGTGCTCCCCATGCCGCGCGCCCGCCCCTGGTCCCTCCTCCCGCCTGCCGGGCTTCCTCCCAGGCGGACCTTCCGTCCGCCCGCGCGCCCCAATCGTGCGACCGCGCGCCCGCCCGAAGGCTGTCCGCGAACGTCCACGCCCCCGCGTGCACCAGCGCGTACCGGCTGCCGCACCCGCCGCCCGTGGACACCATGGCGACGGGCACTACGCTCGCAGGCGCAAAGGGTTACCGCCCGACACCACACGGCACGCCGCACCTTCGCGCCTGCCGTTCCGCCGCACCGCCTCCGCCTCCGCTTCAGCTCCGGCTCGGCCCAGTCGCGGTTCCGCGCCGCCGTCTCGATCCCTCTGACCGCCCGCGCGGCCGCCCAGAGCCGCCTCCAGCCGCCTCTCCACACCGCGCCCGAACCCGGCACCGACCGGCTCAGGTCCCAGGAGTCCCCCGCATGGCAAACCCCACCAACGTCGCCCCGAGAGGGGCGATATCCGCCGCCGCACCCGACGCGCTCGTCATCGGAGCCGGACCCGGCGGGCTGGCCGCGGCGGCGGCGCTGCGCCACTACGGACTGCGTCCGCTGGTGCTGGAACGCGCCCAGCGGCTCGGGGCGTCCTGGCACGGCCACTACGACCGGCTGCACCTCCACACCACACGCCGGCTTTCGGCCCTGCCCGGGCTGCCGATCCCCCGCCGGTTCGGGCGCTGGGTGTCCCGCGACGACGTGGTCCGCTACCTGGAGCTCTACGCAGACCACCACGCTCTCGACATCGCCACAGGCATCGAGGTCGAACGTGTGGAGCGGGCCGCGGGCACGGACTCGGACTCGGCGGCGGGTGCCGGCTGGTCTCTGCCGGCGACGGGCGGCAGGGTCCTCACCGCCCCGGTGGTCGTGGTGGCGACCGGCCACAACCACACTCCGCACATACCCGCGTGGAACGGCGTGGACACGTTCACCGGGGATCTTCTCCACGCTTCCGCCTACCGCAACGCGACCCCCTACCGCGGGAAGGACGTGCTGATCGCGGGGGCGGGAAACACCGGCGCGGAGATCGCGGTGGATCTGGCGGAGGGCGGCGCGGCGCGGGTACGGCTGGCGGTGCGCACCCCGCCGCACATCCTGCGCCGTTCCACGGCGGGCTGGCCGGCCCAGGCCAGTGGCATCCTGTGCCGGCGGCTGCCGGTGGGGGTGGTGGACCGCGTCGCGACCCGCGTCGAACGGCTCTCCGTCCCCGACCTGGCCGCCTACGGCCTGCCGCGGCCGGCCGACGGGCTGTACTCGCGGGTCAGGCAGGGCGCGATCCCCGTCCAGGACGTGGGGCTGATCGCCGCGGTGCGAGCCCGGAAGGTCGAGCCGGTCGCCGCGGTCGCGGAGTTCGAAGGCGGCACGGTACGGCTGGCCGACGGCGCCGAGACGGCGCCGGAGGTGGTGGTGGCGGCCACCGGTTACCGGCGCGGCCTCGAACCGCTGGTGGGGCACCTGGGGGTGCTGGACGAGCGCGGCCGGCCGGTCGTCCACGGGCGCCGCACACCACCCGGAGCACCCGGGCTCTACTTCACCGGCTTCACCAACCCCATTAGCGGGATGTTCCGTGAGATGGCGATCGACGCGCGGCGCATCGCACGGGCCGTGGCCCGAGGCCGCTGACCTGCGCCCGCCGTGACCGATTGCCCGCGGCTCAGTGCGCGAGCGCCGGCCTGGAAGCTCGGGGAGCCGGCCGCCGCCGCACCACCAGGGACATCAGCGCGGCAACGGCGCACAGCGCGCCTGAGCTGTACCAGACGACGTCGTACGAGCCGAGCGCGTCCCGGGCCACCCCGCTCAGGTAGGCGACCAGGGCCGCGCCGATCTGGTGGGCGGCGAGCACCCAGCCGAAGACGATCGCGCTGCCCTCGCCGTAGTGCTCTCGGCACAGGGCGATGGTCGGTGGCACCGTCGCCACCCAGTCGAGGCCGTAGAAGACGATGAACAGGACCATCGACGGGTGGATGGAGCCGGAGAAGAGCATCGGGAGGAACATCAGCGACAGGCCGCGCAGCCCGTAGTAGACGGCCAGGAGGCGCCGCGGGGAGATCCTGTCGGTGAACCAGCCGGAGGCCACCGTGCCGGCGATGTCGAAGACGCCGATCACGGCGAGCAGGGACGCGGCTGTGGTCACGGGCAGTCCGTGGTCGTGGGCGGCCGGCACGAAGTCCGTCTTGACCAGGCCGTTGGTGGAGGCGCCGCAGATCGCGAAGCTGCAGGCCAGCAGCCAGAAGGTGCCACCGCGAGCGGCCTGGCCCAGAGCCCGCACCGCCCGCACCGCGGCTCCGGTCACCGGAGCGGGCTTGGGGGTCGGCTCCGTCGCGCCGTAGGCGGCGAGGCCGAGGTCCGCGGGATGGTCGCGCAGCAGCAGCCACACCAGCGGCACGACGGCGAGCGCCGTGGCCGCCACCGTCACGGCGGCGGGCCGCCAGCCGTGGTGCTCGGTGATCCACGACAGCAGCGGCAGGAACACCAGTTGGCCCGCGGCACCGCCGGCCGTCAGCATGCCGATGACCAGGCCGCGGTGGGTGACGAACCAGCGGTTGGCGACGGTGGCGGCGAACGCCAGCGCCATGGACCCGCTGCCCAGGCCGACCAGCACGCCCCAGCACAGCACCAGTTGCCAACTGCGGGTCATGAACACGGTCAACCCGGCGCCGAGCGAGATGGTCGACAGGGCCACCGCCACGACGACGCGTATGCCGAAGCGGTCCATCAGCGCGGCGGCGAACGGTGCCGTGAGGCCGTACAGCGCCAGGTTGATCGAGACGGCGAAGCCGATCATCCCGCGCGACCATCCGAACTCGCTGTGCAGCGGGTCGATCAGCAGCCCGGGCAGCGAGGCGAAGGCGGCCGCACCGACGATCGTCACGAACGTGACGGCCGCGACGGCCCAGGCGCGGTGCGGGCGGTGGAGCCGCCGCGGTCCTTTCGGCCCGGCGGCCGGGGCGGCGAGCTGGACGGGGACGGGGGCTCCGCCACCGGAGGTTGTCTGCGTCACGCCGACGAGTCTGCGGGCACCGGGGTCACACGGACGAGTGACCCGAGAGCCATGCTGTGCAAGGATCGGGCCATGGCGGCTGCGGGCGACGAAGGTGCTGGAAACGAGCCGGAGCGGGGCGCGAGCGCCGGCGCCTTCGGTGGCAGTCGGCACAAGGTGGCGGTGCTGGCCCTGGACGGGGTGATTCCGTTCGAACTCGGCATCCCGGCCCGGATCCTCGGCACCGCGCGGCACCCGGTGGACGGTTCGGCTCTGTACGAGGTGGTGACGTGCGGCCTGCACGCCGGCCCGGTGCGGACGAACGCCGACTTCCCCATCCTGGCCGGGCACGGAATCGAGGTGCTGTCCCAGGCGGACACCGTGGTGGTGCCCGCCTCATACGAACTCGGGCCGGTCTACGCCGAGGGCCGGATCACTCCCGAACTGGCGGCGGCCTTCTCGGGGATCAGGCCGGGCACCCGGATGGTGTCCATCTGCACGGGCTCCTTCATCCTCGCGGCGGCCGGGCTGCTCGACGGGCGGCCGGCGACCACCCACTGGAGCAGCGCCGACCATTTCCAGCGGCTCTTCCCCCGGGTCCGAGTCGATCCTGACGTGCTGTACGTGGACGACGGGGACGTGCTCACCTCGGCCGGCGTGGCGGCCGGGATCGACCTGTGCCTGCACATCGTGCGCCGCGACTTCGGCGCGGCGGTGGCGAACGCCGTGGCCCGGCGCACGGTGGTTCCGCCCCATCGGGACGGCGGCCAGGCGCAGTTCGTACAGCGGCCGCTGCCCGAACCGGGGTCGGCCGGCACCAGCGCGGCCCGGATGTGGGCGCTGGAGCGGCTGGAGCAACCACTGACGCTGCGGCAACTCGCGGCTCAGGAGGCGGTGAGCGTGCGGACCTTCACCCGGAGGTTCCGCGAGGAGGTCGGCCTCAGCCCCGGGCAATGGCTCACCCGGCAGCGGGTGGAGCGGGCGCGCCAGTTGCTGGAGTCCACCGACCTCGGCATCGACCGGATCGCTCGCGACTGCGGTTTCGGCTCCGGCACGTCACTGCGGCAGCATCTGCACGCGGCTCTCGGAGTGTCCCCCTCGGCCTACCGCAGAACCTTCCAGAGCGCCCCCGGCCGTTGAGCAGCAGGCCCTCGGCGCACGGGATCAGGTCAGCGCCGCCGCGCGGTCGACTTCGCACCAGATCCGCTTGCCGTGCCCCTCGGGCTGCCAGCCCCAGCGGTCGGCCAGGCCGTCCACCAGCTCCAGCCCGCGGCCGCCCGTCTCCTCCCGGCCGGCATGGCGCGGCAGCGGCGGCGTGACGCTGTTGTCCGCGACCTCCACTCGGACAGGGGCGGCCGGAGCGCTCGGGAAGAGCATCCGCAGCACCGCCGGACAGCCGGTGTGCACCACGGCGTTGGTGACCAGCTCGGAGATGAGCAGCAGCAGGGTCTCGGCCACCGACTCGTCGACCCCTATGCCGGAACCGATCAGCCGGGAGCGGGCCCACCTGCGGGCGCGGCCGACTTCAGCCGGATCTGCCCCGACCTCCATCTGCATCTGAAGTACCTGCACTGCTCACACCATCCGAACCGGCGGACTCGGCGCCTTACCCGCACACGCGGTCACCCTGCGTGAGTTCGCATTCCCATAGCATTCCCGAACGGCGGCATCCGCACCCGAGCCTCCGGGCACGCTCCGAAGCAGCGGGGTCCGTGCGCCATACCCCGCGACACCTGCCGGCTGACGAGCCAAGCCCCCTGGTAGAGCGCCACTTCGGGGTGACCGGGCAGCGCCCCGAAGGGGCCAGGAACGTACACGCACCCGATGGAGACTACCCGAGGTCAAGGCCAACTCGACGGCACGCCAGATCACACCTCGGACACGACGTAAAGCGGACGCTCCGCAATCAACCAGCCACCCATTTTCCGCCTTTCATCTGACTTTTATTCGATGCCGACAAAAGTCTCGTACGCGACGTCATCGAAGAGCACGAAACGGACCTCGTCGACAGCGGTTTCCACCTCTCTGACCGTCCGGACGGCGATCCGGGCGCCGTCGTCCAATGGCCATCCATAGACCCCGGTGGAGATGGCGGGGAAAGCGACGGTGGCAGCCCCGAGGCCGTCAGCAACCCGGAGGGACTCGCGGTAGCAGGAAGCCAGCAGTGCGGAACGGTCCTCATCGGGCTGCCATACAGGGCCGACTGTGTGGATGACCCAGCGCGCGGGAAGCCGCCCGGCGGTGGTCGCGACCGCCTGGCCCGTGGGCAGTCCGCGACCGTAGCGGGAGGCGCGAAGCTCCCGGCACCCGGCGAGGATCTCCGGACCGCCTTTGCGGTGGATCGCGCCATCGACACCGCCGCCGCCCAGTAGAGACGAGTTGGCGGCGTTGACCACCGCGTCGACCCGCTCTTCGGTGATGTCGCCCCGTACAAAGGTGATGAGAGCCATGGCGTCATGATGGATCGCCCTTCGCCCCCTGGATAGGCGCTGATCGAGGGCAGACGCGCCACCGATGAGCGATCAGGGCGCCACGGAGGCCATCGTCGACCGCGCGCCGAACGCATCAGCCCGGACAGTCCGGACAGTCCGGACGGCAGGGGCACCAGAGGCGGCGGAGGCGACTCAAACGCCCTGGGCGGCCCGAGCGCCCCGGACGTCCCGGCTCGACCCTGCGGACCGAACGGCAAGTGCACCGCTCCGCGCCCGATACTCGCGCGGGTCGCAGCCGCACTCGTGACGGCATCCCCGGCATTGCGCGCCCGCGCAGCGGAAGCAAGGACGGCGGCACCCTCGGCCGGTTCGAAGCCCAGGCAGGCACGGATGCCCCTCAGTCGCGAGGCCATGGCAGTTCTCCTCACCATTCTCGACACCAGAGCGTTTCTGGCACTGACATAACTTTAGGTCGAGCCAATCAACGCGGCAAGGATTTCCTTAGGTCCGTCACACTAAAGTGGGACTCATGGCCCAACTGCGCGAGGCGAAGAAACAGCGGACCCGGCGGGCGATCACGGATGTGGCGGCGACCCTGTTCCTCGAACGGGGCTTCGACGAGACGACGATCGCCGATGTCGCCGAGGCCGCCGGCGTCGCCAAGATGACCGTGACGAACTACTTCCCGAGGAAGGAGGACCTGTTCTTCGACATGCACGACGAGGTGATCCTCGGCCCTGCGCGGGCGTTCGCCGACCGGCCGGACGGCGTCTCCGTGCTCGACGCCGTGCGCGCCTACTACCTGCGGGCTGCGGCCGACCGCGACCGGATGCTCGGCCTCACCGACGCCGCCACAAGCCGGCTGATCGACCGCAGCCCGGTGCTGCGGGCGCGGCTTCGGGAGATCTTCGACCACCAGGAGCAGGCCCTTGCGGTGGTTCTCGCCGAGGCGGTGGGAGAGTCGCCCGACGCCTTCACACCGCGCCTGGTGGCGGCGCAGCTGACCTCGGTGCTTCGGCTGCTGTGGGGTGAGGCGCAGCGGCAGGTGCGGGCGGGCACGGCGGAGGCGGAGCTGCCAGCGACACTGGAGCGCACCGCGCGCGCGGCCTTCGCGCGACTGGAGCCGTCACTGGACGGATACGGCGTGCGGCACACCTGACGGCGCGTGCCGAGGCAGCGGTCCCGTCCCGCCCAGCGCCTCCGGCGCGGGTGAACAGCCTGCTGCCGGCCTCCTGCCGGGGCATCGCCGCAGACCGGTTCGGTCAGGCCGAGAGCGGCCTCGCGTCGTCGTCGGTGGCCGCGTCGAGATCGGCGTACACGTCGAAGAGCCGGCGTACGCCGAGCGCGGCGAGCACCCGGTTGACGTGCGAGCCGCCGTTGTAGGGCCCGTCGTCCCGGGTGGAGCGCCCTCCGTGCGCCAGGCCGGCGTCACGGTACGGGGCGCCCGGGGAGGGCTCGTGGCCGCCTGAGCGCGTGCGGGCGGTGCTCGTCGAGGCCGCCGCGCCCTGCTCGGGCAGGACGATGCGCAGCCGCCCCGCGCACGAGCGCATCAGCCGGCGCGCCCCGATCAGCACACCGACCCCGCTGGAGTCGCAGAACCGCACGTCGGCGAGGTCGAGGACGAGGCTGCGCCGTCCGTCGGCGACCACCTCGTGCACTTTCTGCCGGACCGCGGAAGAGGAGAGCAGGTCCAGCTCCCCTGTGACCGTGACCACGGCCCAGCCGCTCTGCTCGGCCTGGGTCACCTGCACCGGTCCCACCTCGCTCGGCGTCGACTGCGAATGACGTGCCCCGAGCCTATGCCCACTCTCGGTCAGATCGACGCCACATAGTGGTCACGCACGGATAACAGAGAGACAAAAGTGATCACATGTGGTGTCAGGTTGGTGCAAAGGCCCGTGCCGTCAACCCTTTGCCGGGTACCGTCGGGGAAAGCACGGACAGGCTGTACCGCACCGGCGGGCGGCTTGCCCGCGCGGCGTACACGGCGCGCCGCGTACGGGAGGCGGCGGTTGACCGGCGCACTGCCCGGAACACGGAGCGCCGATGGGCGCCGGCACGCCGAGGCCGCAGGCAGTCGACGCACATGGACACCGAAGAGCGCAAAGACGAGCAGCACAGGGCACGGACCGCACCAGGACCGCACCAGGACGGCACGAGGCAGCAAAGGGGCCGGGCATGGCAACACCCGCACCACCGCGCTGGGACCGCAAGATGCAGCAGCGGCTGGCGCGTGGCGAGGAAGCCGCTCTCGGCGAACTGTACGACCGCTACGCGTCGCTGGTGCGCAGCCTGGCGTACCGCGTCATGGACGACGACGAGGCAGCCGACGAGGTCACCCGCGAGGTGTTCGGCTACGTCTGGGAGAACCCGGACGCCTATGAGCCCAGGTATGGTTCGCTGCGCTCCTGGATCGCCGACCTGACCCAGCACCAGGCCGTACACCGCCTAAAGCAGTACGAGGACGAGGACCGCACCGACCCGCAGGTAGTGGAGGCACGGGTGCGCGAGGCCAACACGGCGGCGAGGGCCGACTTCATCGTGACCTCGATGCCCGCCCCGTTGCGGGCTGCCCTGGAACTGGCCTATCACGAACGCCTCGACTACCGGGCGGCAGCCGCCGACCTGGGTGTCAGCGAGGACGAGGCCCGTCGGCGGCTCCGACTCGGCCTGCAGCTGCTGTCCACGGCCGTCGAGCCGTCCGAGGACCCACCCGGGCCGCACGACCAGCACGCACAGCCCGACCAGCCCGTGCATCCGGACGGGCACGACCTGTCCGAGCCGCACGGCCGGCACGAAAGCCGCGAGGGCGCCCGGTGAGCGGCACCGCGTTCCCGGGCGGCGGCCCGACCGACGGCGGAAGCGGCCGCCCGCGCATCCCCGCCCAGCGTGAGCAGTACGGCGCACCTGACGACCTGCCCTTCGACCTGCCTCCTCAGACACCCGCACCGTCCGGCGGCGCCGGCCCGGAGGCCGGAACGCGGGAGCGGAACGACACGACGGCCGAGACCGACGGACCGTCCGAACGTCCCGGACCGCCGGACCGGACTCCGCCGGCCGCGCCGCAAGGACGTGTGGGCGGCGTCGATCGGGTCGCGCGGACGGGGCTCGCGGGTCTGTCCGGCCGTCCTCATCAGTACGAGCACGCCACCCTCAAGTCGCTGCTGGGCGCGTGGGCCCTGGCAGCCTGCGCGTCGGAGGAGACACAGGCCGTCGAGGCCCACCTGGCGGACTGCCAGAGCTGCGCGGAAGAGGCGCGCCGACTGCGCCACGCCGTCACACTGCTGCACCAGGAGGACTCCCTCGACCTGGACCCCATGCTGCGCGCACGGGTCCTGGATGCCTGCCTGGGCCGGCGGCCGGCCCGTATCCCGGTGCCGGAATGGGCAGGGGCCTACGACGCCGAGACCGCGCGCCTGGACGCGCTGCTGCGCGACCTGGGCGACTCCTACTGGTCGGCACCGGTGCGACTCCAGTGGTTCGACGGCGTGCCGGTGCGCCAGCAGTGCACCGTCGGGCAGGTCATCGCCCACCTCACCGCTGTCGACGGCCTGGTGGGCCGTGCGCTGGGTCTGCCGTCGAGCAGCCGGGGCCTGGGCGGACCGCAGGACACGGAGGGCGGCGGCCCGGCGGTCCGGGCGTACCACTCCCGGATTCCCGAGGACGAGGAACTGCCCCTCGACCCCTGGGAGCGCACGGCCGCCGACTGGGACGCGCGCGGCCATCTGCCGGGTGCCACGCTGCGCTCGATGTGGCGTGAGCAGAGCCACCAGCTGGTGCGGACCGTGGCGTTCGCGGGCCACGGCGTGGCCGACCTCGGTGTGGACTACGGTCACTTCGAGCTGCCGTTCAGGGACGCGTTCCTTGACCGAGCCTTCGAGTGCTGGGTGCACGCCGCCGACATCGCCGAGGCTGTGGACTATCCGTACGAACCGCCGGCCCCCGGGCATCTGGCCGGGCTGGTCGACCTGGCGCCACGCATGCTGCCGACGGCGCTCGCCCAGCGGCGCAGGGCCGGGCTGACCACCTCGGCGGGCCGGCTGGCGACCGCGGGGGCGCCGGGTCGTTCGCTGCGCCTGGAGATCGAGGGCGATGGCGGCGGCGAGTGGTACCTGCCCCTGGACTCGCCCAGCGCGCAGGCGTCCCAGGAGGGGATGGTGGCGCACGTCGCGATGGACAGCCTGGAGTTCTGCCAGTTGGCGGCCGGGCACGTCGAGCCCGAGCGCACGGCGGCAGGGCAGGTGGGCGACCGGGCCGCCATCCGCGACGTGCTCTTCGCCACGGCCTCGCTGTCCCGGATGTGACAGCCCGGGGGCGGGCGCCGCGTGCGGAGCCCGCCCCCAGAAAAGGCTGAGGAGAGGGAGCCCAGGTCCTGTCCGCCGAACGGAGCCCGGGTCCGGTCTGGCAGTAGATCGTCGCCTGCCCACAGGGCGGAGGTGGCGGTGTCTGGCGGGTGCGATCGCGCGGCGGAGGGTGGGGGTGCCTCCCGGGCCAACAGGCCCAGGGGGAGAGCGCGGCGGGCTGCGCCGACGACCGACAACGCGGCGGGTCGGGTACCCCCGTGCGCGGCCGTGGGGGAGCCGGCCCCCGCCGGCCGGGCGAGCTCTGTCAGACGGTGTTAGACCGACCTAGGCGAAGACCACCGTGCGGCGGCCGTTGAGCAGCACCCGGTGCTCGCTGTGCCACTTCACCGCCCGGGCAAGAGCCTGGCACTCCACGTCTCGGCCGACGGCCACCAGTTGCTCGGGCGTGACGTCGTGGCCGACCCGTTCGACCTCCTGCTCGATGATCGGGCCTTCGTCGAGGTCGGCCGTCACGTAGTGGGCGGTCGCGCCGATGACCTTGACGCCCCGGTCGTGCGCCTGGTGGTACGGCTTGGCGCCCTTGAAGCTCGGCAGGAAGGAGTGGTGGATGTTGATGATCCGCCCGGACAGCTCCCGGCACAGGTCGTCGGAGAGCACCTGCATGTAGCGGGCGAGGACCACCAGTTCGACCTGTTCCTCCGCGACGATCTGCAGCAGGCGTGCCTCCGCCTCGGCCTTGTCCTGCCGGGTGACCGGGATGTGGTGGAACGGCACGCCGTACGAGGCGGCGAGGTCGCGGAAGTCGGTGTGGTTGGAGACCACGCCGACCACGTCGACCGGCAGCGCGTCGATGCTGGCCCGGAAGAGCAGATCGTTGAGGCAGTGCCCGAAGCGGCTCACCATGAGCAGGATCCGCATCCGCTCCTGCGAGGGGTGGATGCGCCAGTCCATGTGGTAGGCGTCGCCGACGGCGGCGAAGCTCGCCCGCAGTTTGTCCGCCGTCACCCCGGGGTCGGCCGAGAAGTGCACCCGCATGAAGAACAGGCCGGTGCCCCGGTCGCCGAACTGCTGGCTGTCGATGATGTTGCAGTCGGTCATGAAGAGGTAGCTGGAGACGGCGTGCACGATGCCCTGTTTGTCGGGGCAGGACAAGGTGAGGACGTATTGCGTCGTCTGCGCCGCCGCGGGGGTGGCCGATGCCGGTGACTGCTGCTCGTTCACCCCCTCAGCCTGGCACACCGGGGTGCCGCACGGGAGCTTTGTCCGTCACGCGGACCGGTTGTAGATCGCCAGGATCTCCAGGGTGCGCGGGGGCGCCTCGGGGTCGTCGCCGTCGGCGGCGGCCATCCTCAGGTGCGCCTCGCGGGCGGCGTGCACGGCTCCGGGCCAGTCCGGGTGGTCGAGGTAGGCCACGGACGGGGCGTCCGCACCGACCTGGTGCAGGATCTTCAGCACCCGCAGCACCGCGGCGTCGACGAGGGCGGCTTCCTGGGAGTCGCGGAAGATGGTGCCCACGTACTTCTCAGCGGACCAGTTGTCGAGCCAGGTGTCCTCGACGAGGCGGTAGACGGCGTCCGTGACGTCGCCGTACCCGTCGCGTCCGGTACGCCAGACCTCCATCTGGAAGACCGGGTCGCCGATCATGTGCAGCGCCGAGCGCACGTTGCTGCGCCAGCGCCACCACGGCATGTCATTGAGCGGCATACCCCCCATCGTGGAGGAGCGTCGGCCGCGACGGGAAGAGTTCACCGAACTTTGCACAGCTCACGATCGTACGCAACGCTCCGGCCGACCCGATAATTCACCCGAAAGTGACGACAGGATGACGTTTGGCCACTCCCTGTGCGCAGTACTGCCACGGGCGGCCTCCGCGCCGGGAGCGGTAGGGCCTGGAAGGGCGCCCGGGGGCCGCCGGCGCGGCCAGATGCGCCGGGGACGGGCCGCGACCGGGGGCGATCAGAGTTCGCTGTACTGGCGCTTGGTGAGGCCGTACTGGTCGGCGATGGAGTTCCAGAGCTTGACGGCCTTCTTCTTCTCCGTCGTGGCGGTGCCGCTCTCCTTGTCGCCGGCCTGGGTCTCGGCGGTACCCCGCGCGTGGCCCCCGTGGCAGAGCTTGTGGTTGCCCTTGGCCTGGTTGGCCCAGTTCGCGTAGTGGGTGTCGGCCGCGGAGGACGCCTGCCACGCCTTGGTGAGGGCGTCGGTGAGGGCGGCGTGGTTGGGCAGCTTGTCCACCGGGAGCGTGGACAGCTTGCTGACCAGGTCCTTGCGCTGCCCCGCCGCGGTGCTGAGATCGGACGCGGCACCGGCGAGGTCACCGCAGCTCTTGATCGACTCCACCGCGCTCACCACCGAACTGCGGCTGGCACCACTGGTGCTGAGCAGGGTGTTCAGCGCGTCGGCCTGCTGCTTGGCCGCATCGGCCGCGGCGTCCGGACCGGAGGTGCCGCTGGCGGAGGCGCTGGGGGCCGAGGCGGAGGGGGTGTCCGCGGCCGTGCCGGAGCCTGAGCCGCCGCTGTTGAGCAGGGCGCCGACGACCAGGCCGGCCACCACGCAGCCGGCGACCACGATGCCGATGACCACCTTGGGGGACATCCGGCGGCGGCCGCCGTTGCCGTCCTGGCGGCCGTAGCCCTGGTCCGGGCCGTAGCCGGGCTCGTGTCCACCCGGTGCGCCCGGAGCGGCGGGACCGCCTCCGTAGGGCGAGCCGGTCTGGGCGTAGGGCTGGGCGGGCTGCTGCCGGTTGGGCGGCTGGATGATGCGCGGTCGCACCGGCTCGGGGGCGGGGACGTCGTTGCGGAAGAGGTGGTCGTAGTCGCTGTCGTGGCCCGGGTTGGAGGCGGCCGGCTGCTCGTAGCCGGGGTTGGGCGCGGACTCCTGCTCGTAACCGGGGCCGGGGACAGCCTGCTGCGGGTAGCCGTACCCGGACGCGTAGGGCTCCTGCCCGTTGTGAGTGCCGCCCTGGTAGGGCTGCTCGGCGCCGTACTGGCTGTAGCCGCCGGGCTGTTCGTACCCCTGGCCGTAGCCCTGCTGCGGCTCCTGGAAACGCGGCATCGCCTGGGTGGCCTCGGCGGGCTCCTGGGGAGCCGCCGAGGCGGGTATGTACTGGGTCGGCGCCAGCGGGGGCAGAGGTCCGCCGGACTGGTCGGCCACGGGGTCCGCCGCGGGGTAGGGCGGCAGCATCTGGGTGGCCTCCGCGGGCGGCGGCCCCGGGAGCGGCTGCGGCACCACGACCGGCGCGGGGCCGAAGGCGTCGGCGGGGTGGCCCGGGTCGGCCGCCGGGTAGGGCGGCAGCATCTGGGTGGCGTCAGCGGGCTCCACGGCGCCCTGGGGCGCCTGCTGCCCCGCGGGGGAGCCCCAGGGGGCGCCGCCGGCCGGCTGGACATGGTCGCCGTACGGCAGCGGTGGCTGGGCTGACGGGAGAACGACGCCCCGGTACGCTTCCTGCGATTCCTCGCCGCGACCGCTGCTGTTCATCGCCGTCCACTCCCGCCTGCTGACCGTTGCAAACCGTCGGCCAACGCTACCGGGTTGGTGGTGGAGCGGGTAACGCGAGCCGGTCGATGAGCGCGGACTCACAGGCGGGGCAGGTGTCCGCCGTCCTTGCGGACGGCGGATTCAGCGGGCCTGCCCAGGTGTTTGACGGACCCGAGCGAACCTGGTGTCGGTCCGGTAACGATTCGGTGTGCGGCCGCGGACTTCCCTCCTGATCTCCCGTTATGCCTCATTGGCCGCACGCTCCGTCCCCCTTCAGGCGGCTTCCGGTTCCTCCACCCTGGCGTTGAACTCGCGGACCACGGGCTCGGAGGCGTAGGGCTCGAGACGGCGGCGGAAGTCCTCCAGGTACTCCTCGCCGCGGTTCGAACGCAGGCCGGAGAGAAGGGCGACCGCCTGAGTGCCCGAGTCGCACGCCGCCTCGACGTCACGCTGCTGGACCTGTGCGTCCGCCAGCAGCAGCAGGTCGATGGCGCGGCGACGGGTCCGGGTGACCGGGTGCGCGGCCAGCGCCTCCCTGGCGCGGCGGGCGGCGGGTTCGGCCTGGCCGAGGTCCCGGTGGCAGTGGGCGAGTTCGTCCGCGAGGTAGGCGTGGTCGAAGTGGGCGATCCACTGCGGGTCGTCGTCGGGCCGGGCGCGCTCCATCGCGTCCAGGGCCTGCGCGGCGGCGGCGGCGAAGGTGCGGGCGTCGCCGAGCAGGGCGTGGCCGCGTGCTTCGGCGGCGTGGAACATCGCCTCGGCGGTACCGGTGACGTGGCCGCGGGCTCCCTCCTGCGCGGCGCGGGCGAGTTGGGCGATCTCCCGCGGGTTGCCGAGGGAGGCGGCGAGGTGGCTCATGCTGGCGGCCAGGATGTAGCCGCCGTAGGCGCGGTCGCCCGCGGCCTGGGCCAGTCGCAGCGCCTGGATGTAGTACCGCTGGGCCAAACCCGGTTGGCCGGTGTCGACCGCCATGTAGCCGGCGAGCTCCGTCAGCCGGGCGACGGCGGAGAAGAGTTCGCGGCCCACGGCCTCCCGGTAGCTCCCGGCCAGCAGCCCCGAGACGACGCTGTTGAGGTAGTGCACCACCACCGGGCGCACGTGGCCGCTGCCGAACCGGTGGTCGAGTTCGGTGAGGGCCTGGGTGGTGGCCTTGACCGCCTCGACATCCGACATGCCCACCCGCGCGCCGCCGTTGCGCGCCACCCCCTGATCGGGGCGGGTGATCAGCCAGTCCCTGCTGGGCTCGACCAGCGCGGACGCGGCGACGGTCGAACCGCTGAGGAAGTCGCGCCGGCCCACGTCGCTGCGCCACAACTCGCAGACCTGCTCGATCGCTCCCAGGACGGTGGGGGCGAAGTGCAGGCCGATTCCGGTGGCGAGGCTGCGGCCGTCGGCCATGCCGATCTCCTCAAGCGTCACCGCCCGCCCGAGTTTGCGGCCCAACGCCTCCGCGACGATGCCAGGGGCGCGCCCGCGCGGCTGCTGCCCGCGCAGCCAGCGGGCCACCGAGGTCTTGTCGTACCGCAGGTCGAGCCCGTGCTCGGCCCCGCACATGTTGACCCGCCGGGCCAGGCCGGCGTTGGAGCAGCCCGCCTCCTGGATCAGCGACTGGAGCCTTTCGTTGGGCTGCCGCGCCACGAGTGGTCGTGCGGCCATCTTTCCCCCCTCATCGTTCATTCGAGAGATGTTCTTCCCGCCTGCCGCCGAACAAACGCAGCATCAGCGTCAATTCACTCGTAACGGGCATCTTCTGGCGATCCTGGTCCCGGCCGCAGCCGGGTGCGGCTCTCGGCCGGAGCCCCACGAGTGCTTACCCGCATCTCGGTCGGGGTGCTCGCACGCGCCCCGCAATTGCCCCCATGCGCTGGGGTGTGAGCCGCACGCGCGGCCCGTAACCCGGACAGTTGGGGACAGTTGTGCACCACATGGACAACACCATCGCGGTTCCGAAGCGACTCGGTGGCGGCGGCCGGCTTCTCGACGAGGCGGTCCGCTACGCGGAAGAGCAGCACTGGGAGGTGCTCGCCGGGGCGTGGCTCGAACCGGGACCCGAGGGCACGTCCGCCTGCTCATGCGCCTCACCCGCGTGCCCGGCCCCGGGCGCCCACCCCGCCGGTCCCGAGTGGGCCGCCGAGGTGTGCTGCGGCACGGCGGCGGTACGGCGGGCGTGGGGGCGCCATCCGCGGGCGTCGCTGCTGCTTCCCACGGGGCGCACCTTCGACGCGATCGAGGTGCCGGAGAGCGCGGGCTTCCACGCGCTGGCCCGCCTGGAGCGCATGGGGCTGCCGACAAGTCCGGCGATCTCCTCCCCGGCCCGGCGCATGGCGTTCCTCGTCCTGCTCGGGGCCGGCGCGAAGACGGCCGCGCTGCTGGACAGGATGGGCTGGCCGACCGCCTCACTGGGCCTGACGGTTCGCGGTCCGGGCGAGTGGGTGGTGGCACCGCCGACCCGCGTCCAGGGCGGCTGCGCGCAGTGGGCCAGGCACCCGTGCTCCACCGACCCGTGGCTGCCGGACTGCGAGGAGGTGCTGGGGCCACTGGCGTACGCGTGCGGGCGGGAGGCGTCCGACGCGCGATCCGCGTCCGCGGGCCACCGCCCGAAAGCGGCGGGCAGTCGTGAGCGCACCGTGGCGCGAGCGGGGGCGGGGAAGACCGTGGGGGCGGGGACAGCGGTGGGGGCGGGGACGGCCGGGCGGGTGAGGACGGCCGCCGGCTGACCGGACGGCCGCGCGAAGAGCGTGCCCGGCGGCGAGCGGCCAGGGGCGAGAAGCTGCGGCCGGGGCCTCTCACCCGGGCACGCTCGCTGTCGGCTCTCGCGTTTCCCACCTGCTGCTGCTTCACGCGCGCGGGTAGCACGGGCGCAGGGCTCGCAGCGGTTTTCCACAGGCTTGATCCGCCTGGGATTCGGTTATCCACAGGCTGTTCGCAACACGTCGTGACTGTCCATCACCTTCCGTATCGTGGCAGTGCGCGGATGCACCGCGCGGGGAACGGGGAGAGGTGTGGGCGCCATGAGGAGTGCGCACGAGGAGACCGGTGGAAGTGAGGCGCGCGGCGAGTGCGGCCGTACGACGGCGCGCGCGGCGCGGGCCGGGGCCGGGCAGGGCAGGCCGCGCGCGGTGCGGGTGATCAGGTCGCGGAAGTGGTTCGGCGGGCGGGCGGCCGCCTCCGGGATCGGCCTGGAGCCGCCCGCCGTCGGCTTCGCCGGGCTGGCCGGGCCCGGCGGCGCGGAGAGGAGTACCGGAATCTCGATGCTCTCCGGCCTGCTGCGGCCCGAAGACGGCAGGGTCCGGGTCGTCGGTGGGGACGCGTGGCCGGACCCGGTCGGGACGAAGCCGAGGATCGGGGTGCTGCCGGAGGCGCTGCGGCTGTGCGCGTGGATACCCGGGCGTGAACCGCCCGCGCCCATCGGCAGGTTGGGGGACCTCCCGCCCGGCGGGGTGGAGCCGCGTGCCGCGCGGTTCGGCGCTCCGCCTGCCCTTACCAGGACTGGACGTGGCCCTGAACGAGGCCGGCGTGCCCGGCCCGCCGCGGCTGGAGCTGTCCGTGGACAGCCTGTTCGGTGGGCTGGCCTCGGTGGGGCGGCGGGGTTCACTGCCCCGGGCTCCGGGAGCGGCTGCTTGCCGGAGATCCGGGTGAAGGTCGCCCGTTCCTGAGCCGGAGGACGGGCAGCGGAGCGCGGTTGGTGACGTCGGTGGCCGGGGGCGGCCGATGCGTACGGTCCTGGAAACGGGGCGGCCCCGCGTGGGACGCGGGGCCGCCGGGTGGAAGGAGGTGTGGGGCAGGGCCTTTCGGGCTCTGGGTTCTGCCGCTCAGTGGCAGTAGCGGTGTCTGTTGTGGTGGCGGTGTCCGTAGCGGTGGTGCCGATGTGGCGGCGGTGGGGATCAGTTGGCGACGGAGCCGCGCCAGGAAGGGAGGAGTTCGTCGAGAAGGGCCTCGACCCGGGGTGGCAGGCCGCGACCGGGCGCGCTGGCGGAGCTGGCGCGCTCGATGAGGGAGTGGGCGGCAGCTTCGAGCCGGGCCGGGTCGCCGATGGCGTGGTTGGCCCGCAGGTAGGCGAGCCACAGGCGCTCGTCGTCGGGGGCGACGGCCATGGCGGTCTCGATCGCGGCGACCGCGGCCTTGGGCTTGCGGGCCTCCAGGTGGAGCCCGGAGAGCGCGAGGGCGATCTCCGCCACGATTACGGGGTGCTGCGCATCGACGATCTCGTGGTTGAGCCAGCCGTAGCGTCCGGGGGCGCGGTCCTCCAGGAGGCGGCCTCGGGCCAGCGACAGGGCGTCGGTGAGGAGCCTGCGCCGCACCGCGGGGTCTCCGGCCGCCTCTCCCTCGCTGGCCTCGTGGTGGAGGGTCTGGAGCACGTCCCAGTCCGAGACCACGGACGAGGCCAGCACGATCCGTCCGGCCGGGTCGAGCTGGAGCCGCTCGCCCCCGTCGGGGTCGGTGCCGATCCAGGTGCGCAGCCGGGCGATCAGCGCCTCGCGCACGTCCTCGGTGACACCGCGGGGCCAGAGCGCGGAGGCCAGTACCCGGGGGTGCACGCCCTCGCGGTGCAGGAGGAGCAGGGCCAGTGCCTCGTGGAGCAGTTGGCTGCGCTCGGCCTCGGGCTCCTCGACACCGACGACCTCGAACCGTCCCAGCATGCGGGCGTACACGCCGGGGCGGCCCTGGTCGGAGAGGTCCACCAGGAAGGGCGGCGCGTCCGGGCCCGGGCCGTCACCGCCGGCTGCCTCGGCGAACAGTCCGAGGACGGCCTCGTACTGGGCGCGGGGCAGTAGTTGGGCCTTCATCTCCAAGCCCAGCAGCGGCGCGAGCAACCGGCCGTCGGGGGTGATCTCCAGCTCCCAGGCGGCGCCGGGCAGGTCGCCGCGGCCGACGGCGGCCAGGTAGCCGATGCCGAGCCGCCCGGCGTCGGCGGCGAGTTCGGCCAGCCGCTGCGCCTCGGCCTCGGCGGGTTCGGCGGCCAGCAGCACCAGGTGCGGCGTCCACTGGGTGTGCTGGGCCTGGCCGGTGCGCCCGGTCAGGACGCTGTCCTGGCCGGCGGCACGCAGCGCGGCGGCGCGCTGCGCGGTCTCAGCGGCCATCGTCTCGACGGCCTCGGCGACCGAGGCGATGTGGCGGACGCGGTCGGGGGCGAGCGCGGTCAGGTCCTCGGCGAAGCCGACGAGGGTGACGGTCATCCGGTCGGACCAGCCGTTGGTGGCGAGTTCGGCGGCGACCGAGGAGAGGACCGCCTCACGGTCGGCCGCGCCGCCTGCCAGGGACACGATCCCGGGCACGGCTTCGAGGTTGATCAGCAGCCGTGCCTCGTCCAGGGTGCCGAGGACGACCAGGCCGGGGAAGGGCGCTGCGGTGGTGGTGTCGGCGTCCTGGGGCAGGTCGCGCCGTTCCAGCTGCCAGAAGGCCTCGTCCTGCCCGGGAGTCCACGGCGCCGGGGGCTGCCCTTCCGGCCAGGCCAGTTGGAGGTGCAGGGTGCTGTCCGTGAGCCAGGCGGCGTAGACGGTGGGCAGGTGCCGGCCGTCGGCGGCGAGCTTGGCGGAGAGCGAGCGCAGTGCCCGGTCGAGGAAGGCGACGGCGTCCTGGTCGGCGCCGATGCGCAGCGCGTCCACGACCTCGGCCTGCGGACCGGTCGGCGTCCGGGGCGTGCGCAGCGCCCCCGCGGACAGCGACTGCCACAGCGCGGCGCGGCGCCGCCGTCCCAGGGCGGCGAGCAGTCCGGCCGCGAGCAGCGGCGCGGCGATCAGCGCCTCGGACAGGTCGAAGCCATGGGAGGAGCCCTGGGAGGCGGAGTGGACCTGCTCGGTGGCGGCCCCGCCGCCCTGCTGTCCCCCGCCCTGCTGTCCCCCGCCCTGCTGTCCGCCGCCCGAACCGCCGGCCTGGCCCGAGCCGCCGCCCCGCTGTTCCACGGCGGGCGTCGCGGTGGCCGCGTGGGCGCCCTCGTGCGCGGTGTCCTTGGCGCCGCCGTGCTGGGCGTAGTGCTCGATGTCCGGGGCGGTGTGCGGGGAGGCGACCGGCATCTCGACGAGTTCGCCGCCGTGCGCGTCGGCCGGCATCTCCATCACCCACCCGGGACGGATGAGGCTGGCCTGGGAGAGTCGTGAACCGTCGGGCTGGACGCGGTCCTTGTTGAGTTCGTAGATCTCCTTGTAGCGGCGGCCGTCGCCGAGGTGCCGCTGCGCTATCTCCCAGAGCGAGTCGTGGTGCCGCCCCTCGGGCGGGCTGATCCGGTAGAACTTGGTCGCCTGCTGGGTGGTGCGGGCAGCGGCGCTGTGCGCGGTGGACGTCTGCGACGGCCCCTGCTGCCGCGCCGCGGCCTGGCGGACGGGTCCGTGCTGTCCCGGCGTCTGCTGGGCGGTGGCCGCGATCCCGCCCCGGGCCTGGTCCAGCGGCTGGTGGGTCTGGCCGAGCTGGGAGAGTCCGGGGACCAGGCCCGCCGTGCTCACCCCGATCAGCAGCAGTGCGGCGACCAGTTGCCGTGCCAGCATCTGGCTTGGTCCCGACGCCGGCACCCGGGTCGGCATGCCCACGCCGGAGACCGCCGCCTTGGCCTCCACCAGCACGCAAGCGGTGAACTGCGCCCAGGCCAGCCACACCACCACCGCGAGGGTGTTGACGAACGTCTCGGAGGTGATGGGCTGCTGCAGCACGTCGGAGTCGACGTGGTGGGGGAAGGGCGAGCCGATGAAGTGCACCAGCGCCGCCGGCACACCCACCACCAGCACCAGCAGCGCGACGAACGCCGCGAAGGCCCGGAGGATGTCGCCGGGTGTCCGGCGCCGGCGGGGCGGCGTGGATGCCGCGCCGCCCGCCCGCGTGCGGTTGTGTCCCGTGGCGCCGGTGCGTGCCATGGCTGTTTCCCTCTGTCCTCGTGGTGTACCTGTCCTGCCGGCCCTCGGCTGGGCCGGCGCCGGTCAGCCGGCCGGGCCGGTGATCGACTCGGCGGCGGCGGTGCCGTGCACGGTCAACTGCTTCTTGTAGAAGAACCCGGTGAGCGCGGGTGTGTACGTGAGCTGCACGCTGACCTCCACCCGGCGGGCGGTCGCCAGCGTGCAGTGGGAGCCCCGGGTGTCCCGCGCCGAGAGTTTCACCGATCGCGCGAACTGCCGCACCCGCGCGGTGCAGTCCTGGTAGTGGATCTCCGGCTGGGTGCCGGCGGGGGCGTTGCGCAGCGCGTTGACGTCGATGTCCTGGGCCGCGTAACGGGCCGCCTGCTCGGCGATGTCGGCGGCGCGCTCCCGTTTGGCGATCGACAGACCGCCGTCGACGACGAAGGCGGCCAGCGCCATGAAGACGAGGGCGAAGATCAGCACGGCCGCCGCGCCCGAGCCCCGGTCGCCCCGTGCCGCACGCACCCGGCCGGCCACCGCCTCGCCGATCCGCAGGCGCACCCGCGTGCCGTTCCGGCGCAGGGCTCCGTACCGGCGGGGGTCCGCCGCCACGACGTTCTCCATCAGTCCGCCACCGCCCGCCGGAACGGGTCGAGCGGCGAGGTCGCCGTCGACGTGACCGTCTTGGTGATGGGCACGCCCAGCAGGTCCATGCCGCGTACCTTGCAGGTCACCTGGATGCTGAAGAGGGTGTCCGGCTGGAAGCTGGTGTCCCCGACCGCGCGGACGTCGGGGTTGCCCTCGCACTTCCCCGCCAGGTCGGCCCGGGCGGTGTCGACCGCCTGCGCCTCCGCGACGCTGCGGTCCCGCTGGATAGAGCCGGCCCGGGCCGCGTCGCGGGCCGCGCCGTCCACCGCGCCGCGACCGTCGACGAGTTGGCCGAAGGCGACGAGCAGCAGGATGAAGAAGATGATCAGCGGGGCGAGGATGACCACCTCGATCGTCGACACCCCGCCGTCCGCACGCCCCGGGGCGGCCACCGGCTCCGCGCTCCATGGCAGCCACGCGTGGCGGGCACGCCGTACAAGCCGGACGCGCTGTACGTGCCGTACATGGCGTACGTGCGGGACGGGTTGGACACGTGCCACGCGCCGTCCGCGCCGTGGTCCCGCCGCGTCGGCCCGCGACGCCGGTCGTGACGACCCGGCCGCCGCAGCCGGACGGGCGGATCCCGCCGTTCTCACTCGCACTGGCCGACCTTCCCCCCGTCAGGCACGAAGCACTCGATCGGGCCCTCCGACACCTCGTCCACGTGGAACTTCACTCCGGGCAGCGGGAAGACGGACGGCACCCCGGCCCGCACCCGCACCCCCACCGAGTCGGCCCTCCCCTTGGTCCGCGAGGCCGACACCCGGGGCCCGATCAGCAGGTCGGGGCCGAGCTGCTGGATGTAGGACGTGGCGGCGTCGTGCGCGTCACCGGACCAGTCCTGGTTGGTGGCCGCCTCGTCGCGCGCCTTGCGGGCACCTGCCCGAGCCGCGGCCTGCGCGACGTGCTCGGCGAAGTAGAACAGCGAGAACTGCACGGTGGCGAAGATCATGAAGAAGATCACCGGCGTGAGGAACACGAACTCGATCGCCGTCATGCCGCGGTCGCCGCCCGGAATCGCGTCAGCGTGCCCGCGACCGGTCCCGGCCCCGCGGCTGCCCACACCGCTGTCGCCGTGCGCGGCCTCGATCCGGCGCCGCACGGCCCGCCGTAGCGCGGCGCTGGTCCGTCCCATCGTCCTTCTCCCCCGTGCCGGATGTCAGCAGTTGCTGCTGCCGTTCGCGCTGTCGATGCAGCTCTTGACGCTCCCGGCCTTGTCCTTGAGGGCGTTGGTGATGATGAAGCCGACGGCCGCGACGATCGTCACGACGATGGCGGAGATCACCACCCACTCGACGGCCGAGGCGCCGCGGGACAGCTCCTGGCTGCGGGCCCGTTCGACGCGTCCGCGCAGGTAGGCGACGACGAACTGGAGGGTCGGATCGTTGGCCTCGAAGCTCTTCAGACGGTTCATGGTGGTTCAAGTCCTCTCGGTGGACGGTCGGCAATCTGACGGCAGGGCTGCGGTCAGACCTCGAACACGCGCATCGCTGCCGGGTACATAAGGAAGACCAGGAAGCCTGCCGCCAGCAGCAGCTGCGCCACGAGCATGGACTGCGACTGCTCGCCTGCCTCTCCCTCGATCTCGGCGAGTTCACGGTGGCGCATCGTCTCGGCGCGCGAGCCCAGCGAGTCCCGGATCTTGGCGCCGTCGTCGGCCACCAGGCCGAGGGTGACGCCGAGGTCCTGCAACTCCTCGATGCCGAGCTCGTCTCCCAGCCGGCCGAGGGCGACCCACTGGCTGATGCCGGTGATGCGGGCGTCGGCCAGGCAGTTGCGGATGCGCATCAGCGCCCAGCCGTCGCTGACCTCGGCGGCGGCCATCAGCGCCTCGGGCAGGCCGCGTCCTCCGGCGAGGTTCATGGCGACCAGGTCGAGGTAGGCGCCGATGACCCGGCGCAGGTCCTTGCGCTTGCGCGCCGCGTCCCGGCGGACCTCGACGTCGGGCAGCAGGAAGAAGAGTCCGCCGACGACCAGCGCCAGCCAGACCGGGATGATCGGGCTGAGTCCGAAGCCGAGCACGGACACGGCGACGAAGAGGAACGGCCCGAAGACCAGGCCGACCGCGCCCAGCAGCAGCTTGGTCGCGAGGAACCCCTCCCAGCCGCGTTCCAGTACGGCGAGGTCGGCCCGGAGCGAGCGCAGCTCCCAGCCCTGCTGGAGGTAGAACTGCGCCACCCGGCGGCCCAGCCGGTCGCGCCAGCCGTCGGCCTCGCCGGCCTTGCTCGTGGTGCTGGCGGCGGAGGCGGCGCGCAGGGCGTCGATCTCCGCGACGGTGGACAGCGCGCTGCGGCGGCCCGGCGTCAGGGCGCGGATCAGGGCGAAGACGCCGAGTCCCGCGATGCCGCCGACCAGGCAGGCGAAGAGGATGGTGTTCATCGGCCCGCCCCCTGCCCCGGCGTCGCCGGGTAACCCTGAACGTGTTGGCCCGGCACGGCCTGGTGGCCCTGCGCGGTGTAGCCCGGCACGGTCTGCTGCGGGTACGCCGGTCCGGCCGGCCCCGCGGCGTGCCGCCCCGTACCGGAAGCCGTGCCCGGACCCGTGCCCGGACCGGTCGGCCCGGCGCCGAACGCCGCAGCGCCGCTGCGCGCCGCCCGCTCGGGGGCGTGCACCAGGAACCGGTCCGGGGTCTCGATCTTGGACAGCTTGCGCAGCCACCAGAACCCGGCGGCGAAGAGCAGGCACACCACGCCGAGCACGAGTTGCCCGACGGCGGTGCCGTACGGCTTGACGAAGCCGCGGTTGAAGATGGCCAGGCCCAGCACGAACGCGGCGGAGACGACGACCACGATCTGCACGCTGCGCCGGGTGCTGGCGCGCTGGGCGAGCACCCGCTGGCGCATGTCGACCTCCTCGCGGGCCGACTTGGCCAGCGCGCCCAGCACCTCGCGCAGGCCGGGGCCGCGCAGCCGGGCGTTGAGGATGAGCGCGGCCACGATGATGTCGGCGGAGGCGTCGTTGATCTCGTCGGCGAGCATCTGGAGCGCGTCGGGCAGCGTCCAGCGCGCCCGCAGCCGGTCCACCAGGGACTCCAGGTGCCCCCGCAGTGCGGGGGACGCGGCCCGCGCGGAGGCGGGGATGGCCTGTTCGAGGCCGACGGCGCCGGCGATGGTGTCGCGCAGCGACTCCGTCCAGCCGGCCAGTGCCTCCACCCGCTTCATCGCCGCCCGCTCCTCCGCCGCGCCGCCGAAGAGGCGGTCCCAGCAGAAGACCAGCAGCGCGGTGGCCCCGCCGAGCACGACCCAGCGGGTCAGGCCGAGCACCACCAGCCCGACGACGACCGCGAGCGAGCCGCGCTGGGTGAGGAAGCGGGCGAGTTCGGAGGCCCGTTCGCCGGCGGGCTGCCCTGCCTTGGCCGGTTTGGGCGCCCAGCCGCGGATCGCGGCGACCAGCAGCGCGACGCCGCCGCCCGCGGCCACTCCGGCCAGCAGTCCGTACAGCACGGACAGCGAGAAGATCCCGGTCATTACCGCCACACCCCCGTGGGCTGGTAGCCGTGGGCGAGGAGCTCGTCGAGGCAGGCGATGGGCGCGTGCGGAAGCGCCACGCCGTCGCCGGTGTCGGCGAAGATCTCGCTGGAAAGGACGCGGCCGTCCACGCCGTTCACCTCGCGGATGGAGGTGACGTGCCGGCGCAGGGAGCCGCCGCGCTGGTAGTCGTTGCGGCGCTCGACGAAGATGACGAAGTCGACGGCGCCCGCCACCAGCATCTGCGACGCCTCCACCGGCAGCCGTTCCCGGGCCTGGAGGGCGTAGGTGGAGATGCGGTTGAACACCTCCGCGGAGCCGTTGGCGTGGATGGTGGACAGCGAGCCGTCGTTGCCCTGCGACATCGCGTTGAGCATGGTGACGATCTCGTCGCCGAGCACCTCGCCGACGATCACCCGCGAGGGGTTCATACGGAGCGAGCGGCGCACCAGCTCGGCCATGGAGATCGCTCCCAGGCCCTCGGAGTTGGGCAGCCGCTCCTCGAAGGCGACGACGTTGGGGTGCAGTTCGGGGAACTGGTCCAGGCCCAGTTCCAGGGCGCGCTCGACGGTGATCAGCCGCTCGTGCGGCGGGATGACGTTGGCCAGGGCGCGCAGCAGGGTGGTCTTGCCGGCGTTGGTGGCGCCGGCGATCATCATGTTCTTGCGGGCCAGGACGGCGGCTGCCAGGAAGGAGCCGATCTCCGGGGTGACCGTGTAGTTGCCGACCAGGTCGGCGAGGAACACCTTGCCGAGGCGGGCGCGGCGGATCGACAGCGCGGGCCGCCGGGTGACGTCCATGACCGCCGAGAGGCGCGAGCCGTCGGGCAGCCGCAGGTCGAGCTGCGGGTTGGCGGTGTCGAACGGGCGGGAGGACAGGCCGGAGTAGGCGCCGAGCACCTGGATCAGCTCGACGAGTTCCTCGTCGGTCTCCGCCACCGGCTCGCCGGGCACCTCGCGGCCGTCGGAGTAGCCGATGAAGACCTGGTCGCAGCCGTTGATGTCGATGTTCTCGACCTCGGGGTCGTCCAGCAGCGGCTGGAGCCGTCCCACGCCGAAGAGCGCGGCGTGCACCGCGGCGGCGTAGGCCTCCTCGGCCTGCGCGTCCGGCGGGGTGCGGCCGGTGGAGATCTCCGAGCGGGCGTAGTCCTCCAGGATCTGCGCGATGATCGCCCGCGCGAAGTGCCGCTCGTCCTCGGGCGACATCGCCATGCGGTTCTCGACCTGGTCCGACCGCCGCTGCTCGGCGATGCGGTCGCCCGCCTCCTGGCGGAACCGCTTGACCAGCTGGTGGTCCACCTCGCTCATCGCAGGACCCCGTACCGCTGCGGTACGTCGGCGGTGATCTGGCGGGCGGAGCGGATCAGCAGCGACTTGTCCAGCCGGCCGCGGCGCCGGCCGGCGAGCATCTCGGCGCCCGCCGGGTCGTGGGCGAGCGTGCCGACGACGCGGGCGGCGATCTGCGAGGCGACCAGCATGTCGTTGACCTGCGAGCTGATCCGGGAGTTCTGGCCGCTCTCGGCGATCAGCAGGACGCCGATCGGCGGGTAGCCCATGGCGCCGGCGCCGCGCTGCGAGCCGTGCAGCCTGGCCGACAGCGCGCCGGCCCGGTCGCGGACGCGGGCCAGGCCCTCCGGGGAGGTGCGCGCGGCCAGCAGCACCAGGGAGGCGTGCGGCAGCAGTTCGAGAGTCGGTGAGTCCGGGCCGATGCGCCCGCAGTCGGCGATCACGTCGGCGGGCCCGCTGGCCGACTGGGCGAGGGTCGCGAACGCCTGGCCGAGGGCCGGCCACAGCCCGGCCAGCCCCGCGGCCTGCTCGGCGCCGGCCAGGCCGACGAGGACGTCGAGGCCGCCGGTGAGGGGCTGGGCGTGGTCCCACAACTGCTCGGCGGCCAGCCCGTGCCGCGCGGTGGCGGCGAGTGACAGCAGCCCGGAGTTGGGGTTGAGCACGCCGCCGTTCGCGCCGGCGGAACGGTAGACGAGGTCGCCGCCGGACGGGTCGGCCTCGGCGAGCAGCACCCTGCGCGGCCATACGGCGGCGAGTGCCACGGCGGCCGTGGTGACGCCCGGGGAGCCCTTGTCGGCGGCGATTGCGATCAGTGCCATGACGTTGTCGCCGTTCGCTCAGCTCTTGCTCGGGACCAGCACGAGTGCGACGTTCTGCGCCGCCGCGGCGTTGGTCAGCGCACCGGCGTCGGCGTCGTCGGCGACCACGGTGACGTCGAAGTCCCCGCTGTCGCCGATGGAGCCGCCGGTGGAGCCGGCCGACCGGATGGTGAGATGGCTGCTGATCAGGTTGCCGGACGGCCCCGCGGAGCCGGAGGAGTCCGAGGAGTCCTTGCCCTCGTCGCCCACCAGGTAGGCGGCGACGGTCTGACCGGCCCGCAGCCCGTCGGGGTACTGGCCCGCCTTGAGGGAGATGCCCACGAGGGACTTGCCGGCGGGCACCGAGTTGTCCTGGTCGGTGATCATCGACACCACCAGCACCGAACCCACTGTCAGGTTGGTGGCGGCGCGGTAGTGCGACGTGAGGTCGCCGCGCTGGTTCCACCTGATGAAGGACACGCCGCTGTCGTCGGAGACCTCGACCTCGCGCAGGGCGCTGGAGGGGATGCGGTCGCCGGCGGCCACCTCCTTGCCGATCTGCACGACGGAGACCTTGTTGCCGGCCCTCATGACCATCACGGTCGCGCCGAGCGCACCGACCAGGATGAGCAGGACGGCAAGCGCGGCGAGTGCGGGCTTGCGCTCCCGCGGTGCCACCGGAAGCCGCTCCCCGCCGCCCGGCGTGTGGAGGGACGGAGCGGGTGCGGACTGGCGGCCCCCGCCACCGCCCGCGGCGGATCGATCCCTGGTCTTCACGTCACTGCCCCCGAACCGGCGTGTTGCATCAGAGGGTCGTGCGGTGGTGGTCGTCGCTCTCCGGTCCGGCGACGTTCCGCAACGCCCATGTCAAGTCACCGCACGCTATCAGCGCCTCTCAAACACCCTCAAGGCGCAGCGAGCGACAAGGGGTGCGCAGAGCCGAACGGAACGGAACCGGTTGCGACCAGCCCCGGGTGTGCCTGAGCACCCCTGGTACGGGCCGCGGACACGCCGGATCGCGCGGTCCGACCGGGTACCCTTCGGCGCCACTCCCCGAACGCCACTGACGTGACGTCAGACAACCTGCACGTCACCGTGGTTGCGTCGTCATCCTCCCGCCCGGCTCGGACTGGCGGCCGAAAGGCCGACACCCGTACGGCACGGTCCGCCCCGAAAAGGAGCCGTTGCCCCTCGCGGCAAGGTCCGCCCCGCTCGCCGTCCTGGTGCGGGCACTCACCGCCTCGGCCGGAAACCCGAGCAGCCCACCGTGAGGGCCTCCGGCCGCCTGGCGATCGCCCGCACCCGGACACTCGCTACCGGGCACACCGTGCCGACCGCGGCACTAATAGCGGTACTTGTCCATGTTGTACATCTTGGCCTCGCCCGGACTGACGTTCTCCGGAAGCGACTTGATCTTGGCGTCGATGATGGGCTCCAGCTTGCCCAGCAGGATCTTGATGCGCGAGCGGCGGCCGTCGACCTCGGTGGTCCAGGTGTCGGCGGCCTTGCCGACCCACACCTTCTTGCCGCCCATGTCGGAACTGGTCTTCTTGAGCGTGTCGTTGAGAGTGCCCAGCTCGCTGTGCAGTCTCGCCTTGAGGTTCTGCAGGTCGGCGATCGCCGGATTGGGTACCGTCGCGTCCGCCTGTCCCTGGCCGCCCATGTCCACTACCCCCGTAGCGCGTTGTCCTCCGTCGGCGGCGCGCCTGTCGGAGTGCGGCGCCCGGACACCACCCGCCCGAGCGGGTGGTCCGGCTCGCCAAGTCCGCCCCGAGGAGCCGATGCACCCCGGCACACCACGCCCTATGGTAGCCCCAGGCCCCTTCCAGGAGGATCACGTGACCGACAACGCCACCGGCGAGCAGGCGGACGCCGAGCGCACGGCCGACGCGCAGGACGGCGCCATCACCTTCACCCCCATCACCGTCCCCGACGCGGCGGCCCGCGAACGCGGCCGGCGACGCCGCAGGCTCCTGGGCGGGATTGTCGCGGTGGTCGCCGTCGCGGGCGGCATCACCGCGTGGGCCGTCGCCGCCAACAGCGGTGACGGCAAGCCGACGAAGCACACGGCGGTGATCCCGAAGGCGTTCGGCGCGTACACCCAGGCGAAGCCGGCGGACTCCCTGTGGGAGAGCATCGGCGGCGACAACCTCGACTTCTCCAAGGGCGAGGCTCTCGTCACGTACACCGCCGCCGGCGGCAAGGCGGCGAAGATCTCGATCGAGATGGACCCGGCGATCGACCTCGCTCCGGGCAGCGACTCCGACCCCGCCGTCTCGCTGCTCACCGGAAGCGACGTCAAGACAGGGAGCGTCACCTCACATCCGGCCGGAGCCGTCGGCGGCACCATCAAGTGCGTGGACGTCGCCGTGGGCGAGGACCGGGGCTTCACCGAGTGCGCATGGCAGGATAAGGCAGTAGCGGTCACCCTCGTCCCGGTGCTGAACAAGCAGACCGTCATCAGCGCTTCGACCGCCGCCGACCTGCGGGCCTTCCTTGCCGCGCTGAAGGTCGAGCCGAAGAAGGACTGAGCGGGCCGGCGCGACGAGTGCGGACGCCGTCCCGGGCCGGAAGGGCACATCGGGGCGGCGTCCGTGCGGTCCGCTACTCCGTCAGGTGCTGGAACTGCTCCTGCTGGGTGAATCCCCTGGAATCGACGTGGTTGACGACCGCCGGGTCCATCAGCCAGTTTCCATAGGCGGTCCGCTGGCGCGGGGTCATCTTGTCGACGGATATGACCGTGCCGTCGGACTGGATGAAGTTGTCCGCGGGGCTCTTGATGTAGTCCTTGGGGTCGCCGGTGTAGGTGTGCGACGTCCCGTGCCTGGGGTCGATGGTGACCTTCGCGGTCACGTCGCCGCTGAAGCCGCCGCCGACGAGCTCGGAGTTGGCCGCGCTCTGGTAGTTGTGCTGCCAGCTCGTGTCCAGTTCGGAGTCGTTGATCTTCTTGTACTTGTCAGCGAGGCCGGGGGCGTCTTCGGGGTCGACGTGGACAGCGTTCTTGGCGAAGTCGAGCATCAGGTTCTGGGCGGTGCCGCCGAGTTCCTTGGCCTTCTCCGTGCCGAGTTCGGCGACGGCGGTGGAGCCGCCGGTGACGGCCGCCTCGGTGACGCCGCTGACCAGGTCGATCATCGTGTCACGCGCGCTGTTGACGCCGTCGGCCCACCGGTCCGCGTCGCCCTCGATCGAGCCCTTGGCGTACTCGAACGCCTGGCTGTACGCCTTCATCATCAGGCCGCTCTCCATGGAGCGGTAGTCCTGCGCGTGCTCGTCGGTGTCCTTCTTGGCGCTCCCCACCTCGTTGGTGATCTGCGTACGGAAGGAGTCGAAGAGGGCGCTCTCCTGTCCCGCGACCGTGGCGTTCCTGGCCGACTCGTTGAGGAGGGCCTGCCAGAGGGGCGCCCCGACCTCCAGGCCGGGACGGTTGGGGTCCTGGCCGGCGAGGAACGCCTTCTGGTCCCACTGGGACATCTTCTCGGTGAAGCCGCCGGCCGTGGCGTCGGCGCCCCACAGCTGGTTGCCGACCGGTGACGTGATCCCGTAGACCATGTCGCTCCAGTTGGCGGTGACCAGCTGCCCGTAGTAGACGTCGATCGGGTCGTAGGGGTGGATGTCCTTCGCGTCGCCGTTCTGATGGCGGTAGTTGTCCATCATGATGCGGGCGGTGAGCTTCTCGGCGAGCGGCCGGTCGGTGGACTTCAGGTCGATCGTGCCGGCCTTCATCAGCTTCGCGAACGACGCGGCGCGGGAGGGCGGCTGCCCCAGGTCCCACGGGCCGTGCGGGTAGATGAGGGTCTGCATCGTGTCGTAGTTGTGGTCCATCCACTCGCCGGACGCCTCGGGATTGGCGGCGAGGGCGTCGAAGAGCTGCGTGTAGTGGTCGTTCGCGAAAAGGCCCTTGTCGATGCCGTCCGCGGTCATGTACTGGGCGCCGCTGCGCTGCGTGTCCTTCTCGTCGAAGACGCGGTCGCCGAGGGCCACGAGGAAGTCCTTGTCCTGGGAGCCACCGGGCAGCAGGCTGGTGATGTAGTCGGCGCGGAACCCCTGGTGGGGGAACTCGGACGTGTCGAACCACTTGTTCCAGCTCGCCTGCTTCTGCTTGGCGGTCTGCCCCTCGAAGGCCACCTTCGTGTAGGTGCCGAAGGTCTGGGCGACGATGTCCCGGTCGGTCTTCGCCTGGTCCGGGTGGTCGCCGTACCGCCCGTAGAAGTTGTCGTCGGCCATGTCGTTCGTCATCTGCGTCAACCGGCGCGGGCCGAGCTGGTTGTAGAAGGACTTGAGGAAGTCGGCGTCGTCGGCGTGTGCCTTGAGCTCGGCGAACAGGTCCTCGTCCGGGTCGTCGCCGCCGTCGAGCGCCTTGTCGAAGCTGTCGGCGAGCGCCTTGCCGTCCTTCTGCGACTGGGCGGTGGTGCCGACCATGCTCTCGTCGATGGAGATCATGCCCTTGTGGCCCGGGTACGGCTTGTCGGCCGCTATCGCCAGGTGGTAGCGGCGCGTCAGCATCGGCACCTGGTCGTCCATCCACCCGCAGATGCCGACGATCTCCGTCAGCGGGGACGTGTCCAGTCCGTTCCGGGAGAACTCCGATGTGTAGGACGAGGCGCGGTCCCGGAGATGGTCCTTGTCCCCCTTGAAGGAGCCCGTCATCTGCTGGAGTGCCGCTGTGTCTATGCCCGAGAACTCACCCACGCGTCGTTCCTCCCCGTTGCGGACATGGCCGGGCACCGACGGCCCGACCAGGCTGGCAGAGAGGATGCCACACGGAAAAACGATTCCGCTCGGGCGCGGAGAGGTCGGGCGCGGGCTGGGGCGGGCTCGGCCCGCGGAGTTGTCCACAGGCCGCGCCATGGGGGTTACAGACGGTTTCCGGTGGCCGATAGCCTGCTGTGAACAGGTGGACGCGGGGCTCTGAACGGGCCGGACGGGGAGGGGAAACCCATGCGCGTGACCGTGACGGTGGTGCAGCAGGGCGCGGACGCGCAGGATGTGCTGGTGACCGCCGACGACACGGCTACGGCCGGTGACGTCGCGCAGGCCGTGGCCCGCGCGACCGGCGCCGTGCCGGAGCCGGTCGGCGGCGCGGTCGGCGGCTCGGGCGGCGGCGTGGTCGTGCGGTTCCCGGGCCAGTACGCGGGGGCGGGCCGTGACGGACTGCCCGTGGCGGCCGGCGCCGCGGGGGCGCCGGTGCTGTGGGCTGACGGTGTGTCATGCGATCCGCGGACGCCGGCCGCCGGTGTGCTGCGTGACGGCATGCGGGTCACCGTCGACGAGTCGATCGGCCCGTTCATGCGGATGGGTGAGCCGGCGGGCCGCTACGAGGTGCGGGTGTGCGCGGGCCCCGGCGCCGGACGGGTGGCCAGGCTCGGCCTGGGCGGCGCCACCGTCGGCTCGGCGCCGAGCAGCACCGTCTCGGTGCAGGACCCGGCGATGCCGGCCACCGCCTGCCGGGTGTCGGTGGCCTCCGACGGGTCGGTGACGCTCGCGGCCGCCCCCGGGGTGCGGCTGTCGATGGAGAACGAGCCGGTGGAAGGGGAGCGCCCCTGGCCGCTACGCGCCCAGGTCAGGGTCGGCGACTCGGTGCTGGTGCTGGACCAGCCGAGCGCGCCGGACGCGCACCTGTCGCCGATGGGCGAGGGCGGGCTGGCCTACAACCGCCCGCCGCGGCTGTCCGCACTGCCGCCGCGGGTGCGGCTGTACGTGCCCCAGCAGCCGCAGAAGGGCGAAGGCAGCCGCTTCCAGATGCTGACGGCCGTGGTGCCGCTGGTGTTCGGCCTGGGCATGTACTTCATGGTCCACCAGATCTACATGCTGCTGTTCTGCCTGATGAGCCCCGTCATGCTGATCGGCCAGTGGGTCAGCGAGTCCCGCGAGGGCAAGCGCAAGGACCAGCACGAGTCGAAGAACTTCAAGGCCGACTTCGCCCGGCACGAGGCGGAGCTGGAGGCCGCCCGGCTGTCCGACCAGCGTGAGCGCCGGTCCAACTACCCGGACGCCGCCGAGGTGCTGCTCTTCGCGACGGGGCCGCGGCGGCGGCTGTGGGAGCGCCGGATCACCGATCCGGACGCGATGCGGCTGCGGATCGGCGTCGCGGACCTGCCCGCGGACATAGAGCTGCTGCCGCGCGGCCACGTGCCGGACGGCGCGCCGCCGCTGGTGCCGCCGCTGGTGCGGGACGTGCCCGTACCGCTGCCGCTGCCGGAGCTGGGCGTGGTGGGTGTGGCCGGGCCGCGCGAGCGGGCGCTGGCGACCGTCCGCTGGATGGTGGCCCAGGCGGCGGTGCTGCACAGCCCACGCGATCTGTCGATGGTGGTGCTCTCCTCGGCCCCCGACGCCGAGCGGGCCTGGAGCTGGGCACGCTGGCTGCCGCACCTGGCGCCCCAGCAGGGCCAGGACTGCGTCCGCCTGATCGGCACCGACCAGGAGGCCGCCGCCCGCCGGGTGAACGAGTTGCTCCAGGAGCTGGCCCGCCGCAAGGCGGACGCCGTCGCCACGGCCGGCGGCGGCCGGATGCGGCCGGACCCGTACGTGCTGACGGTGCTGGACGGCGCGCGGCTGCTGCGCCGGATGCCCGGAGTGCCGCAGCTGCTCCAGGAGGGGCCGCGGTTCGGCATGTTCGCGCTGTGCCTCGACGAGGACGAGCGGCTGCTGCCCGAGGAGGTGCGGCTCGCGGTGTGCTGGTCGCCGCGGACAGCCAGCCGGCTGCACCTGCGCGGCGGCGGCCTGGAGTCGCTCGGCGAGGTCCTCGCCGACCAGGTGTCCCCGGAGTGGTGTGAGCTGGTGGCCCGTTCGATGGCCCCGGTGCGCGACGTCAGCCGGGACGACGCGGACAGCGCCCTGCCCACGTCAGCCCGGCTGCTGGACCTGCTGGACATGCCCGACCCGGACGGCCCGCGGATCTCCGGGATCTGGCAGGCGGGCGGCTCCAGCACGGCAGCGCCCATCGGTATCGGCGCCGAGGGCGCGTTCGTCCTGGACATCCGCAAGGACGGACCGCACGCGCTGGTCGCCGGCACCACCGGCGCCGGCAAGTCGGAGCTGCTGCAGACGATCATCGCCTCGCTCGCGGTGGCCAACCGGCCGGACGCCCTGAACTTCGTGCTCATCGACTACAAGGGCGGCAGCGCCTTCCAGGACTGCGCCCGGCTGCCGCACACCGTCGGCATGGTCAGCGACCTGGACGCCCACCTGACCGAGCGGGCCCTGGCCTCGCTGGCCGCCGAGCTGCACCACCGCGAGCGCATCCTGTTCGACGCCGGCAGCAAGGACATCGAGGACTACAACGACGCGCGGAAGCTCCGGCCGGAGCTGGAGCCGATGCCGCGACTGGTGCTGATCATCGACGAGTTCGCCTCCCTCGTGGCGGAGCTGCCGGACTTCATCGCCGGCCTGGTCGACATCGCCCGCCGCGGCCGCTCGCTGGGAGTGCACCTGGTCCTGGCCACGCAGCGGCCGGCCGGTGTGGTCAGCGCCGACATCCGCGCCAACACCAACCTGCGGATCGCGCTGCGGGTCACCGACGCCGAGGAGTCCCGGGACGTGATCGACGCGCCGGACTCCGGGGCGATCGCCAAGTCCACGCCGGGCCGGGCCTACGTACGGTCCGGAGCCCAGTCGCTGGTGGGCGTCCAGTCGGCGCGGATCGGCGGCCGCCGCCCGGCGGTGGGCCAGGACCGGGCTCGGGCCGAACTCGTCCCCCTGGGCTGGACGTCGCTGGGCAGGCCGGTGCCGCGGGGCGGCCAGAGCGACGGGGACGACGGCACCATGGTCACCGACCTGGCCGTGCTGGTGGACGCCGTGCGGGGGGCCTCGGAGCTGATGCGCTTCCCGGCGCCGCGCAAGCCGTGGCTGGACCCGCTTCCGGAGCGCATCTCCACCGAGGAGCTGCCGCCGCGGCCGCGGTCCGGGGCGACCGGCGACGTGCCGCCGATCCCGTACGGCCTCACCGACCTGCCCAAGCGGCAGGCCCGCGCGCCGCTGGCGCTGGACCTGGTGCACGGAGAGCACGTGCTGATCGTCGGCGGTCCCCGGTCCGGGCGCTCCACGGCGCTGCGCACGCTGGCGGGCTCGCTGGCCCGGGACACCTCCCCGCAGGACGTGCACATCTACGCGGTGGACTGCGGCGCCAACGCCCTGCTGCCGCTGGTGGCGCTGCCGCACTGCGGCGCGGTCGTCACCCGTGACCAGCCGGAGCGGGTGGCGCGGCTGCTCGACCGGCTGGCCGCCGAGGTCTCCCGGCGGCAGCAGTTGCTGGCGATGAAGGGCGCCTCCAGCGCCGCCGAGCAGCGGGCCATGGCCACCGACCCGCTGGAGCGGCTGCCGTGGATGGTGCTCCTGCTGGACAACTGGGAGGGCTACACCTCCACTTTCGAGTCCTACGACTACGGCAAGCTGCTGGAGGCGGCCAACCGGCTCTTCAGGGAGGGTGGTTCGGCCGGCCTGAAGGTGGTCATGACCTCCGACCGGTCCGGGTTCAGCGGCACGGTCTCCTCGGTCTTCGCGGACAAGCTGATCCTGCGTATGGCCGACCCGAACGACTACAGCAACGGCGGGCTGTCGGCCCGCGAGGTGCCCAAGAACATGCCGTCGGGTCGGGCCCTCCAGCCCACGGACAACGGTGTGCTGGAGAACCAGGTGGCGCTGCTGGCACCCGACCCGGCCGGCCAGGCGCAGGTGGAGGCGCTCCAGCGGATCGGCCGGGAGGCGACCGAGCGGATAGGCCGGGTCAGCCGGCTGCCCCGCCAGGTACGGCCGATGCGGGTGGACGCGCTGCCGTCGCGCATCACGGTGCCCGAGGCGATGGCACTGGATCCGGACTTCCGGCCCGAGCCGCTGTGGGCTCTGTTCGGCGTCGGCGGGGACGAGTTGGCACCGGTCGGAGTGGATCTCCAGGAGTCGGGGCCCGGGTTCGTGATCGCCGGGCCGCCGAAGTCCGGGCGCTCGACGACGCTGATGGCGGCCACCCGGTCGCTGACCGAGCGGGGGGTGCCGGTGGTCCTGGTCACGCCGCGCCGCTCCCCGCTGCGGGAGTGGGCGGATCAGCCGAACGTGCTGGGCCTGCTGACCGGTGACGCGAGCGCCGACGACCTGCGTGAGCTGACCGGGAAGGCGGGCTCCGACCCCTACGTGGTGGTGGTCGACGACGCCGAACTCGTCTACGACACCCCGCTCGACGAGGCGCTGGAGGAGGTCATCAGGAGCGGCCTCGACGGTGACCACGCGGTCATCGCCGCGGGTTCCGCCGACTCGATGGGGTCGCAGTACCGGGGCTTCCTGGTCGAGGCGCGCAAGTCCCGCAACGGTCTGCTGCTGTCGCCGCAGGGGGCGTCGGAGGGCGACCTGTTCAGCGTGCGGCTGCCGCGCGACGCGGGCGGCGGCCCGACCGGTCGCGGTCTGCTGATCCGCGGCGGCGGCATCCTGCAGATCCAGGCGGTCGCGCTGGCCTGACGGTGGGTGGGGAGGGCCCCGGCGGGTCCCCCTGCCCACCCGCGTGGGGGCGCGGAGCTGTCCGGCTGCCGTCCGCGTGGCACCACGGCTATGCCGAAGGGGCCGGGCCGGAAGCTCTTCGCTTCCGGCCCGGCCCCTTCGCCGCGTGTCCCGCACGGGTGCTGCCGCCGTGGGCGCACCCAGGGCGTTACTTGGTGGCGGCCTCGATGTTGTCCGCGTTGGTGTTGGCGGACTTCTGCGCGTCGTGCAGCGTCTGCACGAACTTGTCGAAGGTCGGCTTCAGCTGCGACCACTCGTTGCGGAAGCGGTCGGCGGCCGGCCCCTTCCAGTACGAGTCGCTGCTGGAAGTGGCCGACTGCAGGTGGCCGATGAGCGTGCCGAGGTTGCCCGCCTCGGTCTTGAACTTGTTCGACAGGTCGCGCAGCTGGGTGATATCAGCACCGTGGATCGACATATGCACCCTCCCCGTTATCCGGAAACCATGGGCGGACCGTGTGTCCGCCCCATGGGACGCTAGCGTACGGGGACGCGGTTCGCAGCACCCAGCCGGGAGCCCGGCACCGGTGGTTGCGAAACGCGGACTTCGGCGTGACAGAGTCCCGCCCGCCGCGTCAACTGCTCGGCAGACCGGTGCGGGAGAAGGTGTCGGTGGAGCCGTCGTCCCACTTCACGACGAGGGAGCCGCCGTCCGGGGCCAGTTCGCCTCGGCCCTTGGTGCGCTCCTTGTCGCCGTCCATACAGGTGAGGGCGAGCCGCAGGTCGCTGCCGCCGATGCCGGTGCCGGTGTAGCTGCCGCCGCACAGGTGGGTACTGGTCAACCCTGCTTTGCCCTTGCCCAGGACGAGTTGCACCTTGGCACCGTCGGCGGTGGCCAGCCACACGCCCTCGACGCTTTCGGTGGAGTCCGTCGAGGCACCGCCGGTGCCGGAGGCCGACGCACCGCTGCTGGGCGTGCCCGACGGGGAGGGGGAAGCGGGCGAGGCCGTAGTCGCGGCGGCGCGGCCCGGCTGTCCGGTCGCGGTGGCCTTGGCGGCGGCGGTGGTCACGCCCGTCGCGGGGTGGGCGTCGTCGCCGCCGTCCTTCCCGCACCCGCCGGCCAGGAGGACCACGGCGACGGCCGCGACCAGACCGGCGGCCGGCGGGACCGCTGCGGGACGGCCCGCCGGACGGTGCCGCGGACGGCTGCTCCGGCCCGGACGGCAACGGCGAGTGCGGCTACGCCAACGCACCTTGACTCTCCCCCATTTGCGGCGATGTCCTCGTGGAGTTCCGCAAGCTACCAGCCGCGCCGGGGCCGGAGTTCCGCGCCTGTCCTGTGGAGCTCCGCGGCGAGGTGCGGGCGTGGCCGGACGGAGGCGCAGGCCGCGGCGCTCTGTCCTGTTCGTCCCGCCCGGCATTCGCCCCTCCGGCAGGGGCGTCGGCGCCGGGGGGACCGGTGCGCCGACCGATGCGGGCGGCGGAGAGGCTGAACGGAGATCGGAGGAGTGTCGACGGACGCCGGCGCGGCTGCTCGCCGCACGCCCAGGGCCGCACGTCCGGCAGGGTGAACGCGACCTGGAAATGAACCATCTGACGTCGCGGCAGATCAACTTCGCACGAGCGAGCCTGAAAGGGCCGCGGGAGGCGACACATGGCCGAGCGACGGCAACTGCCCTCGAAAGGACGGCCGGCGGGTCGGGGTTCAGACGGGACAGGGGCCCGGCTGGGGTTCAAGAGCCGTCGTCAGGAATCCTTCGATGGCGTCGCACCATGCCTCCGGGTGCTCCCACGGCGCCAGGTGGCCGGCGTCCGGGATCTCCGCATAGCTGCCGCGGGGCAGCACCCGGACCATCTCCTGCGCCTCGGCCCTGCCGAGCAGGCCCTCGACCCCGCGCACCACGAGGGCCGGGCAGCGCACGTTGGCCAGCTCGTCCCAGTGGGGTTCCGCGATCCACGCGTCCTGCGAGCGCAGGAGGTGTTCGGCGGCGTGCGGAGGGCGCCAGCCGTCCTCCGTCCGGGCCATCATCTGCGCGAAGAACTCGCTGCTCACGGACGGCGGCAGGCCCGGGCACGGCTCCTGGCCGCCGAAGTAGGCGCGGACCTCCCCGAGTGAGGCGAACGGCAGCGGCCAGGACTCGAACCACTGGGCCCAGGAGCGCTGCATGCTCTCCCCCACCGCGGCCGCGCGCATCTCGCAGACCACCACGGCCGCCACCAGGTCGGGACGGCTGGCGGCGCAGGCCCAGGCGGTCAGCGCGCCCGTGCCGTGGCCGACCAGGACGGCGGGTGCCAGGCCGAGCTGTTCGACGGCGGCCAGCGCGTCCTGGACGTAGCTCTCCTCCGTGTAGGAGGCGGGGGAGCACTTCTGGCCGTGGCCGCGCTGGTCCAGGGAGATCACCCGGTAGCGCGGGGAGAGGCGCCGGGCGGTCTCGGTCCAGTGGGAGGTGTGCCCCAGCAGCCCGTGCAGCAGGAGCATGCCGGGGCGTTCGGCGGACGCCTCCGACGGCCCCGCCGAAGGGTCCGCGGCCGGGCTCGGGCCGCCCGGCCCGGACGCGTCACCCGCGCCGCCGAGCCCGCTCGGACCGCGCGACGGCTCCGGCCGCTCCCGGCCCTTCCGCCTGCAGCCGCCGCCCGGTCCGGTGGAGCCGCCCGGCCCGGCGCCACCGCCCCCGCGCCACGGCCGGAGCCGGCCGGACCGCCGACGCGGCCTTCCCCGCCGGGGCCCGCCGGGTGCGGAACGGTCGCCGCTACCGGGCCTGCGGCGTACTCCCACGCCGTCAGCCGCAGGCCGCCCACGCCTGCCACGTCGTACCGCCGTGCCATGTACCGCACCTCCTTCCTGGGATGTTCCTGCCGACGGCTACGCTATCGAATGTCTATTCGAACACGTGCGTGACGCGACCAATACCCTCCTTTCGAGTGACAGTGCTCAAGTGTTGGCCGCCGCTGCCGAAGGGGAGGACTTCTGCGGGACGCGGACGCGGGGGAACGGTCCGCGGGAAGGCTCGGGAAGCTCGGGGTCCCGGGCCCTTCGGGGGCAGCCCTGGGGAGGGGAGAGGGGCAAGCGCCCCGGCGCCGCCAGCGCGGCGCCGGGGCCTTGCCTCGGTTCCCGGGCAGGGACCGCTCCCCGCTTGCGGCCACACCCGCTCGGCCGGGTGTCGGACGGTGCCCGGCGGCGTCGCACCTGCCCGGCCGTCACCCCTGCTGGCGGTTCCCGCCGCTGACCGTTCTCCCGCCGCTGGCTGGTCCCGCCGCTGACCGGTCCGACGGATGGACGGTGCCGCCCCGTCCCGTTCGGCCGCCTGCACCGGCTCCCGGGCACATCCCGTGCCGGGCCCGGGTGGTGCCGTTCCGTCCGGTGCCGGGCCGTGCGGCGGCTCAGTTGCGGAAGAAGATCCGGTCCCGGTGCTCCTCGAAGACGCGGGCGTTCCAGTCGAGGCCGCCGTCCACGTTGCCGGAGCGGATCATCGGCGGGGTCTCCCCGCGCGCCGCCAGCCCGCTCGCCGCCAGCGCCATCACCGCCTGCATCAGCGCGCTGACCACCACCGTCGACGCGGGGCCGAAGGGGGCCGGGATGCACGGGTCGGTGAGCTCCGCGTCGCCCACCGGGATCTTGGAGTCCACCACGAGGTCGCAGTGGTCCTTCAGGAAGGTGCCGTCGGGGTGCCGCGACGCGGTCTGCCCGGCGTAGGCGAGCGAGGTCACCCCGATGACGGTGAGCCCCCGCTCCCGGGCCCCTCGGGCCATCTCGACGGGGAGGACGTTCCGGCCGGAGAGCGAGATGACGAACAGCACGTCGCCGGCCCGCGCCGGGCTGGTCTCCAGTACGGCCGCGGCCAGCCCCCCGACGCGCTCCAGCGCGCTGCCGAGAGTGGCCGGCACCACGTCCACACCGACCGCTCCGGGCACCGCGAGGAGGTTGACCACCGCCAGGCCGCCTGCTCGGTAGACCACGTCCTGGGCGGGCAGCGAGGAGTGGCCGGCCCCGAAGGCGAAGACGCGGCCGCCGGCGGAGAGGGCGTCGGCCACCGCGGCACCGGCCTGTCGCAGCGTGCCGCGCTCCTCGTCCCTGACCCGCCGCAGCAGCGCGGCGGCGGCGTCGAAGTAGCGGTCGGAGAGGTCGTCCGGAGGGGCGGCGGGGCCGGGCCGGCCGTCGGCCGCTGCGCCGGCCGGGTGCTCCTGGGCGTCGCGGAGGTCGCTCATGGCGCTCACCGTGGTGCCCGCCGACACCGGGTGTCAAGGCATGGCGAGGCGCCGTCCGGAGCGTGTTCGGGCGACTCCGGAGCGCCGCCGCACGCCCGCCCCGGAGCCCGCGGGGCCCGGCGCGTGCCGGCCCGGCCGTTCGTGTGCGGCGGCGTGGCCCGGCGCCACGCGTGCCGGGCTCGCACGAGGTCTGCCACGACGACACGGAAGGCACGGACGGCACGGACGGCACGGAAGGCACGCGCGCAGGCCCGCCCCCGCTCCCGTCCGCGGTCCCCCCCCGATCTCGCCCGCAGGTCCGCGAGCCTTCGGGGAGCGCGCCCGGCGACCGGTCCGCCGCTCCATCGGGTCCATCGGGCGCACCTCGCGGGGACTGCTTGTCCCGGCGCGCGGTCCGTTGTCGGTCCGATGCGTCAGAATTGGTGCAGGGCCACGCACGAAAACGTACGAGGGGCGCGCATGTCCGGATTGATCGACACGACGGAGATGTATCTCCGCACCATCCTGGAGCTGGAGGAGGAGGGTGTGGTCCCCATGCGCGCCCGAATCGCCGAACGGCTCGACCAGAGCGGGCCCACGGTCTCCCAGACCGTGGCGCGGATGGAGCGGGACGGGCTGCTGCACGTGGCCGGCGACCGCCACCTGGAGCTGACCGACGAGGGCCGGCGCAGCGCGACGCGGGTGATGCGCAAGCACCGGATCGCGGAGTGCCTGCTGGTCGACGTGATCGGCCTGGAGTGGGAGCAGGTGCACGCCGAGGCGTGCCGCTGGGAGCACGTGATGAGCGAGGCCGTGGAGCGGCGGGTGCTGGAGCTGCTGCGGCATCCCACCGAGTCGCCCTACGGCAACCCCATCCCGGGGCTTGAGGAGCTGGGCGCCTCCGGCGAGGCCGATCCCTTCCTGGAGGAGGGCATGGTCAGCCTCACGGAGCTGACACCGGGCGCCTCGGGGGCCAGCGTGGTGGTGCGCCGCATCGGCGAGCCGATCCAGATGGACGAGCAGGTCATGCACACCCTGCGGCGGGCGGGCGTGCAGCCCGGTTCCGTGGTGAGCGTCACCAGCTCCCCCGGCGGCGTTCTGGTCGGCAGCGGCGGCGAGGCCGCCGAGCTGGACGCGGAGATCGCCTCCCACGTGTTCGTCGCCAAGGTGTAGCGGAGCGGCACGGAGGTCAGCGGGTCGGCGGGCGGGGCGCTCCGGGCGTCGGGGCGGCCCGCCCGCGGACTTCGCGCCCCGCGTCCGCCCGCACCTTCCGTCCGCACCCGCTCCCTGCACCGTGCACCGTGCACCGTGCACCCGCTCTGAACTGCGGAAACGGCGCGCTCAGCCGGGCTTTCCGGGAATCGCGAAAATCACTTGTCCTGGCCGCCGGTTCCTTTTTAGGGTGGCGGTACACATGAAGGGAGGTGGTCTGACGCATGAAGTGCACTCGGACACGTGAGGTGACTGCGGGCTAGCACCGCGCACTCGGCGTGCGAGACGCTCGCCAATCCCACGCAGTACACCCGACCCGCGGGCTCGTCGGACTTGTCCGGCCGGTGCCCGGAGCCACCCGGCTCCGGGAAGCAGCCCGCGGGTTGTCCTTTTCCCAGGTTTTCCAGGGTTTCCCGGATTCCGCGGATTCCCCGGGTCCACCGGGTCCACCGATTCGCCCGGCTTACGCGGTTCTCCCGGACCCGGTTCTCTCCGGATTCCCGGCTCCCCCGGTCCCCGCACTCCCCGCTGTGCCGTCCGGCCGGGCCCGCGGCGCCGGCCCGCCGCACCGCATCCGCATCCGTACCGCGCCCGCGCCCCGCGCTCAGGGAGCCAGCCGCTCCACCCGCCAGCCGTCCCCGTCCGCGGCGAACCGCAGCCGGTCGTGCAGCCGGTTCTCCCGGCCCTGCCAGAACTCGACGGTCCTGGGCCGCACCCGGAAGCCGCCCCACTCCTGGGGCACCGGCACCGGGGTGCCCTCCGGCCAGCGGGCGGCGACCTCCTCGTACCGCTGCTCCAGTTCCTCGCGCGCCGCGACCACGGTGGACTGCGGGCTGGCGTGGGCGCCCAGCTGGGAGCCGTGCGGGCGGCTGTGGAAGTAGTCGGCCGTCTCCCCCTCGGCGATCCGGACCGCGTCGCCGCAGACGATCACTTGGCGGGCGATGGGGTGCCAGGGGAAGAGCAGCGCGACGTGCGGGTTCGCGGCCAGCTCCCGCCCCTTGCGGGAGCGGTAGTTGGTGAAGAAGACGAAGCCGCGCGGGTCGTAGCCCTTGAGCAGCACCGTGCGGGAGCTGGGGACGCCCTCCGCGTCGGCGGTGGAGACGACCATGGCGTTCGGCTCGGCGAGCAGGCCGGCGCCCGTGGCACGGACGGCGTCGGCGAACCAGCGGGCGAACTGCTCGTACGGGTCGGACGCGAGCTCGTTCTCCTCCAGGCCGGCGGAACGGTACTGGCGGCGCATGACGGCGGGGTCGACGTCCTCGACCCTCAGGTCCTCGGCCGGCCGCGCGCCGGCTCCGGCGGCGCCCTGGTCCGGGCCCGGGAGACGCCCGGCCGGCGCCCCCGTGGCACCCCGGCCCCGCCGGGCCAGATGCCCCGGCTCCCGGCCGGGCTCCCAGCCGGTGGGGCGGCCGGCGCGCAGGCCCTCGCCCTCGCCCGTTCCGCGCTCGGACCCGTTCCCCTGCTGGCGTCGCTGCTGTCGTTCGTGCACGTCGCCATCTTGCTCGATGGCGCCGGGTGATGTGAGGGTGCGGCTGTTCGACGTGCGGTGCCGGACCGCTTCGTGTATGCGGGTACGACGGCTTCGTGTACGCGGGTGCGGCGGCCTCCCGAGCGCCTGTCCCGCCCCTCCGGGGAGACCGCACTGCCCCGCCCCGCCCGAACTCCGTTCACTCGCAAGGGGAGTTGGCGAGCCCGGTGCCGGCCCGCCGAACCCGCCTGTCCCAGCTCGCCGTTCCCGGACGCCCCGGCCCCGAACCCGCCTGTCCCGGCCCGCCGTTCCGAACGCCCCGGCCCCGAACCCGCCCGCCCCGGCGCGCCGTTCCGAACGCCCGGCCCGCCGTTCCGGTCCCGTCCGGCGCCCCCGCGCACGCCGGCGCGGCCGCCGGGTGCGCTCTCCGGCACCCCGCCACGCTCTCGCACCGGAGGGTGAATCGTCCGTCTCATCCGATGGGACGCCGGTCGCCATCAGGCCATGACGCACTACGCTTCGTGCGTGGCCGATATTCAGATTCCCGCTGACATCAAGCCCGCCGACGGACGGTTCGGCTCGGGCCCCTCCAAGGTGCGCACCCAGGCGCTGGAAGCCCTGGCCGCCACCGGGACGTCTCTGCTCGGCACCTCCCACCGCCAGGCGCCGGTCAAGAACCTGGTCGGACAGGTCCGCGACGGCGTCAAGGAGCTGTTCTCGCTCCCCGAGGGCTACGAGGTGGTGCTCGGCAACGGCGGCTCGACCGCGTTCTGGGACATCGCCACGCACGGCCTGATCGAGGCCAAGTCGCAGCACCTGTCCTTCGGCGAGTTCTCCTCGAAGTTCGCCAAGGCCGCGCAGCTCGCGCCCTGGCTGGCGGACCCGACGGTCGTGAAGTCCGAGCCGGGCACCCACCCCGAGCCGGTCGCCGAGGCGGGCGTGGACGTCTACGCCCTGACCCACAACGAGACCTCCACCGGCGTGGCCCTGCCGATCCGCCGGGTCGCCGGCGCGGACGACGGCGCGCTGGTGCTGGTGGACGCCACCTCCGGCGCCGGCGGCCTGCCCGTCGACATCTCCGAGACGGACGTCTACTACTTCGCGCCGCAGAAGTCCTTCGCCGCCGACGGCGGCCTGTGGATCGCGGTGTTCTCGCCCGCCGCCCTGGAGCGGGCGGCGGCGGTCGCGGCGTCCGGCCGCCACATCCCGGCGTTCTTCGACCTGCCGACCGCGATCGACAACTCGAAGAAGAACCAGACCTACAACACCCCCGCGCTGAGCACCCTGTTCCTGCTCAAGGAGCAGCTGGAGTGGATCAACGGCCAGGGCGGCCTGGAGTGGGCGGTCAAGCGCACCGCGGACTCCTCCTCGCGGCTGTACGGCTGGGCTGAGAAGTCCTCGTACGCCTCCCCGTTCGTGGCCGACCCGGCGGACCGCTCCCAGGTGGTGGGCACCATCGACTTCGCCGACGGCGTGGACGCCACCGCGGTGGCCAAGGCGCTGCGGGCGAACGGGATCGTGGACACCGAGCCCTACCGCAAGCTGGGCCGCAACCAGCTGCGGGTGGCGATGTTCCCGGCCGTCGAGCCGTCCGACGTCGAGGCCCTGACGGCCAGCGTCGACTACGTGATCGAGCACCTGTAGGGCGCACCCGAGCCTGGCGCCGCAGGGCCGCCGCACCGCGAGGTGCGGCGGCCCTGCGCGTTCTCCCGAGGCACCGCCCGCTCCGCCCGGGCCTGCGGGGACGCGAAGTCCGTTCCCGGGTCGCGGCTCGGCGTCCCCCGCCGTCCGCCCCGCCGTGCGGCGAGCGGGGAACCCGGCGCCGGCAGTCCGGGCCGTACGGGACGCCGGCAGCGTGATCGAGCGGGACGCCGCGGTGCGGATCGTCGAGGAAGGGCTGGAACGCGACGACCGGCGGTGGCTGCCTGCGGGGCTCGACCCGATGCGCGTGGCGGTGTGGCACGTCGAGCGGCGCGAGCTGGTGCGGATCGTCGTCCGGACTTCCGAGGAGTATCCGCGCACCCGGAACCCGGACTTCCCGCTGGCCGGGAACGGGCCGTTCCGTGTCGACCGCCTCGACGGGAACCCGCGTCGGACCGGTGCCGTCTCCGCGTTGACCGTGCGGGGGGAGGCGGACTACCGGGCCCGTGTCCGAGGGCAGGCCGCGCGGACCGCGGTGGACGACCTGCACGACGAGGTCCGGGCGGTGGCGGATGCCCGCGGGGGGTGCCCGCCACGCGCCTCCCGCGCCGGAGACCGCCCGTACTCTCCCCCGCCCGGGCCGTCGAGTACGTGACCGCCTTGCGGCAGGGCGACGCTCCGGCGCACCTCGTGGCGGTCACCTCCGGAGAGCTGGCGCCGCCTGTCGAACCGGCCCTGTCCGTGCGGACCGTCCGCGGAGCGGAGCACCGCCGGGACGTCTGAGCACCGTCCGCTCCCCGACCGCCGGTCGGCCGCCTGGTGTCCGCTGCGGGCTACCCGTTGCGGCGGCCGCGGCGCAGCACCTTGCTGACGTAGAAGCCGCCGAGGCCGAAGACCACCAGCAGGAGGAAACCGAGCGCCTTGCTGCCGGCACTGGCCTTCGGGGCTGTCACGCCGCTGCCCGTGGAGGCGCCGGAGGACGTGCCGGAGGACGTGCCCGGCGCGGTGGTGGTGCTCGGGGTGGCGGACGGCGAGGCGGCGGCGTCGTCGGGCAGGTCGGCGCCGCTGAGGGACTCGCGCCACACCGCGCTGTCCTTGCCCTCGCTGCCGAACATCAGGGCCCGCCCGTCCGGGGTGAAGGCCACCGACTCGCCCTGCGGCTGTACGGGGACGTCGAGTTGGCCCGCCTGGTGGGGCCGGTCGCCGCTCCACCGGTAGTCCGTGGCCCAGAAGTAGCCGCGCAGCACCAGGCGGCTGCCGTCGGGCGAGAACGCCCCGTCGGTGACCCAGGGGACGTCGCCGATGGAGTGGAAGACGTTGACGCCGGAGGCGCTGAGCCGGGCGGGGCCCTCGTAGAGGTGGCCGCCGTCCTCCTTCTTGCTGGCGATGTAGACGCGCCCGGTCCGGGGCTGCACCATCAGCGCCTCGGCGTTGCGCGGCCCGTCGGCGTACTGGACGGTGTAACGCGTGGCGTCGACGGTCTGGTCGGCCAGGGTGCGGGGTTCCGGGAACCGGTAGATCCACACCTCGGACCAGGCGCCGTCGAGGTTGTCGCCGATGTCGCCGAGGTAGAGGTCGCCGTCGGGCCCGATGGAGATGGCCTCGGCGTCGCGCGGGTGCACCCCGCGCAGGGTGAGCGTGGCGACGGTCCTGCCGGTGGCCGCGTCGATCCCGTAGACGTACGGGCCGTCGCCGCTGTCGTTGTGCGTCCAGTACACGCCGGGGTGCAGGCGGCTGGCGACCAGGCCGCTGGACTCGGTGATCCGCGGGTCGCTGATCCGGAAGGCCACGTCGGGCCCGCTGGCGGCGGCGGGCAGGGCGGGCAGGCAGGCCAGGGCAACGGCGGCGCACGCGGCGGCCGTTCGGGGAACCAGGCGCGGGAGCGGGCGGCGGGGCAGGCGCATGGGCCCAGCCTCCCATCCCCCCGTCCCCGCCCGCGCCGAGGGGCGTGGGCCCTCCCGCCTCCCCCGGCCGCGGCGGCGTGCCCGGGAGCCCGGGGCCCGGGAGCCCGGGGCCCGGGGCCCGGGGCCCGGCGCAGCCGTCCACAGGGGCGGGACGGCGGCGCCGGGCGGAGCTCACCCGGGAACGCGACCGGGGCGGGCCGGGTCCGTCACCAGGCGAAGGACTCCGGGGAGGCACCGGGGCCGGGGAAGATCTCGTCGAGCGCCGCGAGGAACTCCTCGCTGAGGTCGAGCGAGACCGCCCGCACCGCGGAGTCGAACTGCTCGCGCAGCCGGGGGCCGACGATCGGGCCGGTCACGCCGGGCCGGGTCAGCAGCCAGGCCAGGCCCACCTCGCCGGGGTCGAGGCCGAACTTGTCGCACAGGTCCTCGTACGCCTGGACGCGGGCGCGCTCGTCGGACGACTTCAGCGCGTCCGCCGAACGGCCGACGGCGGAGCGGTCCCCGCCGCCCTCGCGCTCCTTGCGCAGCGCGCCGCCCAGCAGCCCGCCCTGCAGCGGCGACCACGGGATGACGCCCAGCCCGTAGTGCTGGGCGGCCGGGATGACCTCCATCTCGGCGTCCCGGGCGGCCAGGTTGTACAGGCACTGCTCGCTGACCAGGCCGAGCGAACCGCGCCGGGCGGCGGCCTCGTTGGCCCGCGCGATGTGCCAGCCGGCGAAGTTGCTGGAGCCGGCGTAGAGGATCTTGCCCTGCTGGACCAGGACGTCGACGGCCTGCCAGATCTCCTCCCACGGCGTGTTCCGGTCCACGTGGTGGAACTGGTAGACGTCGATGTGGTCGGTGCGCAGCCGCCGCAGGCTGTCCTCGACGGCGCGGCGGATGTGCAGCGCGGAGAGCAGTCCCTCGTTCGGCCAGGGGGCGTCGTCGGCGGACATGTCGCCGTAGACCTTGGTGGCCAGGACGGTCTTCTCGCGGCGGCCGCCGCCCTGGGCGAACCAGCTGCCGATGATCTCCTCGGTGCGGCCCTTGTACACGGGCCGGCCGTAGACGTTGGCGGTGTCGAAGTAGTTGACGCCGGCTTCGAGGGCCGCGTCCATGATGCCGTGGCTGTCGGCCTCGTCGGTCCGCGGGCCGAAGTTCATGGTGCCGAGGACCAGGCGACTGACCTTCAGGCCGGTGCGGCCGAGCTGTGTGTACTCCATGGCTCCCCACCCAAGCTCTTGGAGTGCGCTCCAATCAACCCCCGCCGGGCGCGCGGCGGCGGCGTCTCGACAGGCGGGCGCCTCGGTCCTTCGGCGGTCGGTCCTTCGGCGGTCGGTCCTTGGGTGTCCCGCTGCCTCGGCGCTTCAGCGCCTGGGTGGCCGGGTGGCCGGGGATGCCCTGAGGGCCGCGGGGACTCCGGACGGCGGGACGAGCTGGGGCGGTGCCGCCCGGGGCCGTGGGCCCGCGCTCGGCGCCGAGACGTCAGGCGCCCGGTGGCCGTCGGGCGCTCAGGGGCTCACTCAGGGGCTCGGGCTCTCAGGCGCTCAGCGGAAGGCTGCGGCGACGATGACGACGGCGAGCATGAGAACGAATGCCGCGGTCATGACGCGCGTGCGGGTCTTGGGGTCCACGGTTCGAGGTTAACCGGCCGCGCGGGGTCCTCCTGCCCCCGGGTCCGCCTCGGCGCTGCCCGGGGCCTCGGCGCCGCCGTCCCCGTACGGGCTGCCGGGGCCCGGCCCGCCCGGGGTGTCCGGCTGCTCCCCGGCGCCCGAGGGGCGGCCGAGCGGCCAGGACGCGGCGACCTCGTACCGGGGCCGCTCCCCCGGCGCCCCGGACCGCGGCGGCACGCTGACGACCAGAGCGGCCTCCCCGACCTCCCACGGCGTGCCCTCGAAAGAGGCCAGCTCCTCGGCGAAGGGGCCCAGCCGGACGGACGCCGAGCGGGCCGTGCGGGCGAGGGTGAGGTGGGAGCGGAAAGGGTGCCCCTCGTCGGCGGGCGCCCCGGCGCGGCGCGCGCCGGCCCGCAGCGAGCGGGCCAGGCCCTCAAGGGCCGCGCGCTCGCCGGCGGCGGCCGTCCACAGGACGTGGTCGCCGAACCGCCCGCCGCCGGCCAGCCGCAGCGTGTGCGGCGGGTGCCGGCGGGCGGCCCGCGCGAGCCGTTCGTCGAGGCCGGGGCGGACGGAGTCGGGCACCTCGCCGAGGAACGCCAGGGTGAGGTGCCAGTCCTCGGGGCGGGTCCAGCGCAGCCGGTCGGCGCCCGGCAGCCGGCGCAGCGGTGCCACGGCGGCGGCCAGTTCACGGACGGCGGCCGGGGGCGGCAGCACCGCGACGAAGAGCCTCACCGCCGTCCGCCCCCGATCGTCAACGGGCCCGGGCGGTCCCGCCGCGCCCGGCGCCCCGACGCTACCGGAGCCGGCCCCGGCGCGGCGGCCGACGCCCCGGCCGTCCGCGCTCCGGCCGCCCACGCCCCGTGTCCGGGGCCCTCAGGCCACCGACGTGACGCGGGCCCCGGAACCAGGCGCGTCGATCCCGCCTGGACCGCCTGGACCTCCCGGGCCGTCCACACCATCCGGACGGTCCGTGTCGTCCGGCCCGACCGGACCGACCCGCCCGTCCCGCCGGTCGTGCGCCCGGCCCTCGGCGAGGCCGTCGGCGGTCCCGCCGTCGGAGTCCGGGCGTGCGGCGGCCTCCGGTGCGGCGTCCGAGCCGCCGCCGCGGGCCTCGGGGACGGCCGGCGCCTCGACGCCGGGGCCTCGGGGGCCGCGGGGACGTCGGAGCCCTCGGGCACCTCGCGCGGAACCAGGGCGACCAGGGGGCCGCCACCGGAGCGCCGCAGGTTCACCCGCAGCCGCAGCCCGCCGGACCGCGCCAGCACCACGCCGACCCCGGCCGCTCCCGCGACGCAGATCAGGCCGCCGCTGAGGAAGCCGACCCGGGCGCCGAAGTTGTCGGTGACCCAGCCCATGACCGGACCGCCGATCGGGGTGCCGCCGACGAAGACCATCATGTACAGGCTCATCACCCGGCCGCGCATGACCGGGTCGGTGGCCAGTTGGACGGTCGCGTTGGCGGTGGTGTTGAAGGTGAGGCCGAACACACCGATCGGCACCAGCAGCGCCGCGAAGATCCAGAACGTGGGGGCCAGCGAGGCCACCACCTCAAGCGTGCCGAAGAACATGGCGGCGGCCACCAGCATCCGCAGCCGGGTGCGGCTGCGCCGGGCGGCGAGCAGCGCGCCGATCAGCGAGCCGGCCGCCATCAGCGTGTTGAACAGGCCGTACGTGCCCGCGCCCGAGGAGAAGACCTTGTTGGCGAAGGCCGACAGCCAGATCGCGAAGTTGAAGCCGAAGGTGCCGATGAAACCGACCAGCACGATCGGCCAGATCAGCTCGGGCTTGCCCGCCACGTACCGCAGGCCCTCCCGCAGCTGCCCCTTGCCGCGCGGGGCGCGCTCGACGCGGTACAGCTCCGAGCTGCGCATCAGCAGCAGCCCGGTGATCGGGGCGATGAAGGACAGCCCGTTGAAGAGGAACGCCCAGCCGCTGCCCACGGCGGTGATCAGCACGCCGGCGACGGCCGGGCCGATCAGCCGGGCGGACTGGAAGTTGGCGGAGTTCAGCGAGACCGCGTTGCGCACCTGCGCCGGCCCGACCATCTCCATCACGAAGGTCTGCCGGGTCGGGTTGTCGAGGACGGTGACCACGCCCAGCAGGAACGCGATGGCGTAGACGTGCCACACCTGGACCACGCCGCTGAGGGTGAGGGTGGCCAGCGCCAGCCCGAGCACGCCGAGGGCGGCCTGGGTGCACAGCAGCAGCCGGCGCTTGGGGTACCGGTCGGCTATGACGCCGCCGTAGAGCCCGAACAGCAGCATCGGCAGGAACTGGAGGGCGGTGGTGATGCCCACCGCGAAGGACGAGCCGGTGATGCTGAGCACCAGCCAGTCCTGGGCGATCCGCGACATCCAGGTGCCGGTGTTGGATATCACCGCACCGGTCGCGAAGAGCCGGTAGTTGCGGATCCTCAACGAGCTGAAGGTGCCCGTCTTCGTCTCCGCGGGACGGTCAGGTTCGGTTGCGGTTTCTGGTCCGGCTGCCGAACTCAATCGGTACTCGCCTCCCCTTCCTCGGGCGTCCCTCCGGGTGATCCCGGCCGGGTCCATCTCGGGTACTGCTCGGTCCTGCTCGGTGCCGGCCTATGCCGCCAGTGCGGCTCGGTCCTGCTCGGTCCTACGGGGTCCTGCTCGGTCCTACGGGGTCGTACGGCGCGCGGTGGTGACCGACGCCGTACGACCGGTCGTGCCGCGGCCCGGCGCACCGGGCGCCGGGCCGCACCGTCACAGGTGCGCCAGCCTCTCCAGGACGGGGGCGGCCTCCCGCAGCACCGCCAGTTCGTCCTCGGTGAGCTTCTCGGCCAGCTCCGCGAGCCACGCGTTGCGTTTCCTGCGGCTCTCGGCGAGCATCGCGCCGGCCTGTTCCGTACGGCTGACCACCACCTGGCGGCGGTCGTCGGGGTGCGGTTCGCGCACCACCAGCTCCTTGGCCTCCAGCATCGCCACGATCCTGGTCATGGAGGGCGGCTGGACGTGCTCCTTGCGGGCGAGTTCGCCGGGTGTGGCGGAGCCGCACCGCTCCAACGTGGCCAGCACCGACATCTCGGTGGGGCTCAGGGTCTCGTCGACGCGCTGGTGGCGCAGTCGGCGGGACAGTCGCATCACGGCGCCGCGCAGCTCGCTCACTGCGGCGCGGTCGGCCTCGGACAGTTCGGTCACGATCTTTAGACTACCTCATTACTTAGACTAAGCACGCACTCCGCACCCGCGCCCGGTGTCCAGGCAGACCGTCGGACCATTTCATCCGTACGAGTGATTTTCGGCGGGAAAACAGCACATGCGCCCACGGTGTGGCACGACCGTGGGCGCATGGCATCGAGAGTGCTCAGCCTCCGGGTGGACGAAGAGCTGTGGGAGCGCATCCGGGCCCACGCCGCCAGGCGGGGGATCAGCCCCCAGGACTACGTGCTCCGGGCCCTCGTCCGGGACGACTTCGACCAGCGGTTCATGGCCTCCGTCGAGGAGACCGACCGCTTCTACGCCGCCGCCGGAGCGCACGACGCCCCGCCCCCGGCGCACGGCGCGGAGCCGTGACCGGAGGCGGGGCGAGGCGGCCTCAGGGGCCGGGACCGGACCGGAGCCGAGGCCGGGACCGGACCGGAGCCGGGCCGATCAGACCAGGCCGAGGGCCGGCATCAGGTAGTAGAAGGCGAAGACCGCGGCCACCAGGTAGAGGGCGACCGGCACCTCGCGCCAGCGGCCGGCGATCACCCGCAGCAGGCAGAAGGTGATGAAGCCGATACCGATGCCGTTGGTGATGGAGTACGTGAACGGCATCATCACCATCGTCAGGAACACCGGGATGGCGATGGTGAAGTCGCTCCAGTCCACCTCGCGGACCGATCCGGAGAGGATCAGGAAGCCGACGGCGACCAGCGCGGGCGTGGCCGCCTGTGCCGGGACCATGGTGGCCAGCGGGGTGAGGAAGAGCGCGGCGACGAACATCAGGCCGGTGACCACGCTGGCCAGGCCGGTGCGGGCACCCTCGCCGGCGCCCGCGGTGGACTCCACGAAGCAGGTGTTCGCCGAGGAGGAGCTGACGCCGCCCGCGGCGGTGGCGATGCCGTCGATCATCAGCACCCGGCTCATGCCGGGCAGGTCGCCCTTCTTGTCCAGCAGCCCGGCCTCGTCGCTGACGCCGAGGATCGTGCCCATGGCGTCGAAGAAGCAGGACAGCAGCACCGTGAAGACGAAGAGGATGCCGGTCAGCACCCCGACCTCGTGGAAGCCGCCGAAGAGGCTGAAGTGGCCGAGCAGCCCGAAGTCGGGGGTGGACACCGGGTTGCCGGGCCACTTGGGCACGGTCAGGCCCCAGCCGGCGGCCGGCACGTTCGCCACCGCGTCGACGATCAGGGCCAGCGCCGTCATCGCCACGATGGAGATGAGGATCGCGCCCGGCACCCGCCGGACGATGAGTCCGAGCGTGAGCAGCGTGCCCAGGATGAAGATGAGCACCGGCCAGCCGTGCAGGTGGCCGTCGGTGCCCAGCTGGAGCGGGACGGTGGTGTGCGCGGCGTCCGGCACGCGGGTGACGAAGCCGGAGTCGACCAGGCCGATCAGCAGGATGAACAGGCCGATGCCGATCGCGATGCCCTTGCGCAGGCCCAGCGGAACCGCGCTCATCACGCGCTCCCGCAGGCCGGTGGCCACCAGCAGCATGATCGCCAGGCCGGCCAGCACCACCATGCCCATCGCGTCCTGCCAGCTCATCCGCGGGGCGAGCTGGAGCGCGACGACGGTGTTGACGCCGAGGCCGGCGGCGAGCGCGATCGGCACGTTGCCGACCACGCCCATGAGCAGCGTGGTGAACGCGGCGGTTATCACGGTGGCCGTGACCAGCTGGCCGCCCTGGAGGTGGTGGCCGTACTTGTCGACGCCCGAGCCGAGGATGATCGGGTTCAGGACGATGATGTAGGCCATCGCGAAGAACGTGGCCAGGCCGCCGCGGATCTCCCGGGGGATGGAGGAGCCGCGTTCGGAGATGTGGAAGAACCGGTCGATCCCGGTGGGCGGCGGACCGCTGGGCCGGGTCGCGGCCGCGGGAGCGGAGGCCGAGGGGGACGGGGACATGGGGTCCTCAGGGTGCTGTGCTCGCCGCGGTTTGGGCGATCATACGAATGGATTTCGTCAACAAGTGACCGTTTCAGTATGAACAAACAGCAAAGCAGACGCTATCTCCGCGCGTAGAGCGTTGGGGGGACAGGGCCCCGGACCCGCCCCGAACCGCGCGGGAGGGTTCGGACGGGTCCCCGAGGGGTGCGAGGACGTCCTCATGGGCCGGCGGCGGGCGCGGGCATACCATGGGCGCCGTGACCGATCAGCCCGCGCCGCAGCCGCCCGAGCGGCCCGAGCCGTCCGCGCCCTCCGGCTCCGCCGGCGCCTCCAGCTCTTCCGGCTCCCCCGCCCCGGCCCCGCCGGCCGGCGGAGACGCGGGCGGCGCCGTCCGCGCCGAGTCCCCTGCCGGGAAGAAGCGCCCGGCGCTGCGCGAGGCCCCCGAGCCCCTGGAGGCCAACGACGTGGCCACCGTCACCGTGGGCACGGTGATCTGGTTCGCGCTCTTCGTGGTGCAGCTGCCGTTCTACGGCTGGTACTCCGACCACGGCCACACCTGGTTCATCTGGACCTGCCTGGCCGGGGGCTGCCTGGGCCTGCTGGGCCTGAAGTACACGCGCGGGCGCCGTGACGCGATCGCCCGCGCCCGGGCCGCCCAGGGCGGCGGGCCGGACGCCCCGGTCGGCGCGGCCTGACGCGGCTTGCCGGGGCCTGACGCGGCCCCGTAGCGGGCTCGGCACCGTCCCGGGTCGGCACCGTCCAGGCCCGGCATTGTCCAGGCCCGGTCCGGCCGCACAGCCCGAAGGATCTACGCGGACCGTCGGAGGATCATCCCGTCAGCCGATCGGACCGCCTGGCAATCGTGAAGCCCGGCAGTCCGACAGCCCGACCATGTGACGGTCGGGCTGTCGGGCTGTCGGGCTTCGTCGTGGGCGGCTACGAACGGTCGCCTCAGTCGAACCAGCGGGCCTGGGCCAGCTCCGCCGTGCGGGTCGGGTCCTCAAGGAGCGCGGCCAGCTCGAAGCGGCGCTCCCAGTGGCCGGCGGCCCAGGCGAGGCCGGCCGCGACGCCCTCCACGGTGGAGCCGTGCAGTACGCCGCCGGTCCACCGCCAGTCGACCTCCACGTCGCCGGTGAGCAGCAGCCGCTCGTGCTCCACGTAGGAGGCGGGCGCGCCCGGCAGCAGGTCGTGCACGGCCGGCGGCACGTCGTGCGGCTCGCCCTCGGAGACGACCTCGGCCCGGACGGCCTCGCTCAGCCGCCCCACCTGGAACAGCTCGGCGAGCTCGGCGGCCAGCCGGGGCGGCACCGGCAGCAGGGGCCGGCCGGCGGCCAGCGGCAGCAGGTCGGGGGCGTCGGCCACCAGCGCGTCGGCGGCGTCCACGACGGCCGGCTCGCCGTCCAGCACCGCCCGCACCTCGTCCGGGAGGGTGACCTGGTCCGGGTCGAGCACGGCCAGCGCCGCGTACAGGGCGTGCAGCTGCGCGGCGGAGACCGGCCGGTCCGGGTCGGCGAGCCGGGCCAGCAGCTCGGCGGCGCCACCGGGTTCGGCCAGCAGCGCGGCCACGGTGGTGCGTACCCCGAGCGCCCGCAGCACCTGCTCGTCCACGTCCGCGTCGGTGTCGGCCTCGTCGTAGAGGCCGGCCAGCAGCCGGTCGCCGCCGGCGGCGCGCAGGCCGACCGGGCGGCGGCCGTCGAGCACCGGGTGGTCGCGCAGCCACCAGGCCGCGTAGGGGCGGACGGAGTCGGTGGTGCCGTCCGGCAGCAGCACCCGCAGCGGGGAGGTGACGGCCTCGCGCAGCGGCGGCCGGGAGAGCAGCGCCAGCGCCTGCGGCCAGGCGTCGTCGTCCACCAGGTCCAGGTCGCGGACGCCCACGATCTCGGTGGCCACCGGCGGCACGTCGGTCTCCGGGAGCTGGTCGAGCACGTCCTCGCACCACACGTCGACGGCGTCCAGCAGCCCGACGTCGTCGGGTTCGGCCCAGTCGGTGTCGCGGGGTTCGAGCTCGTCGGGGTCGAGGACGACGTCGGCGGCGCGCACCAGCGCGAACGTGGCGAGCACGCCGACCGCGGTGAGCGGCTGTTCGCCCCACCGGTCGGCGAGCGCGGTGTCCACGGCGGCGAGTTCGCCCTCCCGCAGCACGTCCTCCAGCGGGCTGCCGGGCAGCACCAGCTCGCCGGCCGGGGCGAGTTCGCCGTCCTCGTCGGGCAGCGCGAGCGCGGCCAGCCAGGGCTCGTCGCCGGGCGCGAGGCCGGCGGCCCGCACCAGCGCGAGGACGGTGTCGGCGAGTTCCTCGGCGTCCAGGCCGGTGTCGTCGTCCCAGGCGGGGCGGTCCTCGTCGAGCGAGGCGGCGACGGCCGCGCGCACCTGGGGGCTGGTCAGCACCGCGCGAGGGGTGGCCGGGGCGGCACCGAGCTTCTCCAGCAGCGGGTGGGCGGCGTCGGCGTGCGCGACCCGCAGGCCCAGCCGGGCCAGCGCGCGCGGGTCGGGGCCGTCGTCCTCGGACGGGGCGTCAACGGCGCCGCCCGGGACGGTGGACGGCTCGGGCAGCGGCACGGGCAGCAGCACCTGCCGCGGGCCCACCACGGTGCGCCCGTCGGCGAGCGGCACCGGCAGCCCGCTGAGCACGTCCGGTGAGGTGCCGGCCAGCGCGTCGTAGAGCCGCCACCACCACTGCGCGGGCCGTTCGGCGCCGGCCAGCCGGTCCACCGCGTCGGCCAGCGTCATCCGGGCGACGCCGAGCTGGCGCAGCGCCGGACGCCGCTCCAGCGCGGCCGGCAGCAGCGTCGGCAGCACCTCTGCGAGCACCGCGACGGCCTCGGCGCCGGCGCCCTCCACGATCTCGGCCTCGACCGGGCGCAGCGTGCCGCGGTCCCCGGCCAGCGGGGCCCCGCCGTCCCAGCCGCCGTCCCAGGCGTCCGGGTCGGCGGCGGGCATGCCCTCGTCCGGGCCGGCGGCGTCGGGCCGGACGGCGCGCGGCAGGAAGGCGGTGCGCGGCAGCGCGTCCAGCACGCGGCGGCGCAGTTCGCCGTCGAGCGCGCCCTGGCCGAGCGGGCCGGGCACCAGGTCGACCACGCCGGTGCCGGCCGGCTGCCAGCCGGCCATCAGCCGTACGTAGCCCGCGGCGGCGCGCTCCAGCAGGAAGTCGGTCAGCGGGCCGGGGGCGGCGTGCCGCCGGGTCGGGTCGAGGGGGAAGCTGGCCAGCAGCAGCGCCGGCAGGTCCAGCGGCTCGTCGGTCGGCGTGGGGGCGTGCACCACGCGGGCGGTGCGCGGCGCGGCCGGGGCGCCCTCGGCGTCCACGGGGACGGCCCAGGTCACCGACCAGACGGGGCGCAGCCGCTCCTCGACGGGCCGGTCGGCCAGCAGCGCGGGGTCGAGGGCGCCGCCGGAGGCGTCGACCCGCCAGCGGGTGGGCGCGGGCCGGGCGGAGTCCTCCACGAGCACGTCACCGGCACCGGCACCGGCACCGGCACCGCCGCCGTCCAGCGGGCGCCGGGTGAGGGTACGGGTGCCGGCCGGGGTCTCCACCACGACCTCGGCCAGGCCCGGCAGGGCGAGCAGCAGCGCGTCGTCCACGCCGGCCAGCAGCCGGGCGGCGAGGTCCTCGGCGCCGCCGTCGCGCAGCGGCAGCACCACGACGGTGTCGTAGCCGTCGGGGCGCTGCCCTCGGCGGGGAAGGGCAGCCGCAGCAGCGGGACGTGGCCGTCGCGGCGGCGCAGCTCGTCGGCCAGGCCGGGCACCTCGGCGGCCAGCTCGCGGGCCTCGGCCAGCGACCAGCGCGCCCCGCCGGTGCGGCTGAGCACGGCGGGCTCGTCGCTGACCGCGAGGACGGCGGCGAAGCCGACGCCGAACCGGCCGACCACGGCGTTCGAGGCGGCAGCGGTGCCGGCGTCGTCGTCGCGCTTGGCGGAGGCGCGCAGGGTGGACAGCGACTCCACGGCGGCGGCGTCCAGCGGGGCGCCGGTGTTGGCGGCGGCCAGGCAGGGCTGCGCGTCGGGGCCCGCGCCGGAGCCGGCCTCGTAGAGGGTGAGCCGCAGCCGGCCGGGGACGCCCGCGCGCACGGCGGCGTCGGCGGCGTTCTGGGCGAGTTCGACGATGAGGCGGTCGCGGTGGCCGCCGAGTGCGAGGTCCTCCTCGGCGTTGGCGTCCTCGCGGAAGCGGGCGGCGGAGCCGGACCAGGCGGTCAGGACGGCCCGTCGCAGGTCCGCCGTGCGGAACGGGTCCGGCCGGCCTTCCGGGGTGCTGCGGATTACGCCAGGGCGGGTCACTGCGGCCTTCCGTCGTGCTGCTCGTGGGTACTCGGGTGTACGGGTCGGTACGGGTCGGGTACGGCGGGCTGGCTGACGGCCCCTTCCGGGCCTCTTGCAGGGTGACGGTACCGCTCTCGTGGGCGTGCCGGGGTGCCGGGTGCTGGCGGGGCCGGGCCGCGCGGTGACGGGGTCCGGGCAGGTCCGGGGCGGGGTCGGGCAGGTCCGGGGCGGCGTCGCCGGTACCGGAGGCGGGGTCCGCGCGGCCTCGCGGGCAGAGGGGCAAGCGCCGCCCCCCGCGGGGCCGCCGCGAGACGGCCAGGCGGGATGAGACGGCAGCGCCTCACGGCCGGGCGGACCGGGCCGCTTGACGCGGGCCGTCAGCACGGGCGGGCGGGTGCGCTGGAGTGCGGCCGGAGCCCGCCTGGGGCGTGGCGGCGGCCGGGAGGACGGCGCGGGTCCCCGGCCCGCGAGGGGGTCGGGCCGGGAGGCGCGGCGGCGTCAGGAGGTGCCGGGGTCCCCCGCGGCCTCGTCGTCCCCTTCGGCCGGGTCGGCGGGGGTCTCGGGGTGCAGTTGGTCCGTCTCGTTGAGGTCGTCGAGGACCATGGGCGGCGGGGGCGGCGTTCTGGGCATCACCGCGGCCTCGGAGTGGCCGCCGCAGCCGTACTCCAGCGAGACCAGCTGGCCGTCGGAGCTCGCGTACTCGTTGGCGCACACGCCGAACGCCTGCCGCAGCGACCCGGCGACCGGCACCAGGAAGGCGCAGCTGGCGCACCGCGCGGGCGCGGCCTGCGCCATGGCGGTCTCCGGGCCGAACCGCTCCTCCCAGCGTTCGGCGGCGGCCTTCAGCCCGTACCGGGACAGCACCCGGGCCCGGTCCATGCCGATCTCGCGGGCGACGGCGCCGATCTCGGCGGTGGACGGCGGGGGTGTGACGGCGACGACGCCCGTTGACGGCTCCTGCTCAAGCTCCGGCTCGGCCTCGGCCGGCTCGGCCGGCTGAGCAGCCCTGACCTCGGCCCACTCCTGCTCGGCGGCCCGCGCCCGCGCCTGCGCCTCGGCGCCGCCGGTCCAGCCCGGTTCGAGGCGCGGGTCGTCCGGCTCGGTGGGGAGCAGGTCGCCGGGGCCCATGTCGCCGGGGCGCAGCCGCTCGCTCCAGGGCACCCACGCGGGGGCGAGGACGGCGTCGGTCCCGGGCAGCAGCACCGTTTCGTCGACCGTGACGGCCTTGCCCCGGGAGGCGCGGGTGAGCGTGGTCGCCCACCGCCAGCCCCGGTAGGCGGGCTCCTCGCAGGCGAAGAGGTGGGTGACGACGCGGTCGCCCTCGGCGACGACCCCGAGATGCTCGCCCACCGACTCGTGGCCGACCGCCTCGCGCGTCACCGTCCGCGCGAGATCGACCGCCTCGGCGCACAGGCGGTCAGGGGTACGGCTTCGCATCGCAGGACTCACAGAAATCGTTTCTCTCTCTACGCCGTCTGAACGCCTTCTCGTGGTGTGCGCACGGGGGCGGGCGGGACGCGGGCGGTGCCTGGAACGTGCGGCGGAGCGGACCTGCGGACCGCTTCAACGCCTGGTTCCCGGCTCTCCCCGGTCCTGCCCGAGCGTCCTCGGGCGCACCTGTTGCACCTATTCTGCGCGATCGCACGGTACCGGTGCGCACCACGGCCGCAAAGGAGGGGGTGCGGAGACTTCCATTTGGGGCAGGATTGCGACGTGGCACGAACTCTGGCCGCGGGTCGTGGACCCGTTCGCAGAGCCGGGCGCGCCCTCGTCGGCGGCGTGGGGCGATCGGCCGGCGCGGTGCGCCGCCGCGTCCGCCGTACGACGCACGCCGGCGGGGCGGGCGAGTCCGGGCTGGCCAAGCTGATCGAGCTGCACGCGGTGCACTCCGCGGGCGACATGCTCATCACCGTGGCCCTGGCCAGCACCGTCTTCTTCTCCGTCCCGAGCGGCGAGGCCCGCAACCGGGTGGCGCTCTACCTGCTGGTGACGATGGCTCCGTTCGCCCTGCTGGCGCCGGTGGTCGGCCCGCTGCTGGACCGGATGCAGCACGGCCGGCGGGCGGCGATGGCCGGTTCGCTGATGGCCCGCGCCGCGCTCGCCTGGACGATGGCCGGGGTGGTGTCCACGGCGGGCCTGGGCCTGTATCCGGCGGCACTGGGCGTGCTGGTGGCGTCCAAGGCCTACGGAGTACTGCGCAGCGCGGTGGTGCCCAGGCTGCTGCCGGCCCGCACCACGCTGGTCAAGGCGAACTCCCGGGTCACTCTGGCGGGCCTGCTCGCCACCGCGGTGGCCGCACCCGTCGGAGCGGGGTTGCACGTGATCGGGCCGCAGTGGCCGCTGTACGGGGCGTCGGTGATCTACGTCGGCGGCGCGCTGATGTGCATGGCGCTGCCGGCGGTGGTGGACTCGGCGCGCGGCGAGGGCAAGGCGCGGCTGTCGGCGGACGAGGAGGCGCCGCCGGAGCCGACCGGTCTGCCGGGGCGGCCGCCGGGGCTGCTGGGGGTGGGCCCCTCCGTACTGCACGCGCTCCAGGGCAACTGCGGGCTGCGCGCGCTGTCCGGGTTCCTGACGATGTTCCTGGCGTTCATGCTGCGCGAGCACCCGGTCGGCGGGCTGTCGCCGGAGCTGTCGCTGGGCATGGTGGCGGTGGCGGCGGGCGCCGGCAACGCGCTGGGCACGGCCCTGGGCGCCTGGCTGAAGTCCCGCGGGCCCGAGGTGATCATCGCGACGGTGCTGGTGTGCGCGCTGTCCGCCGCGGTGGTGGCGGCCGGCTGGTTCGGTGTGGTCACGGTGGTCCTGGTGGCGGCGGTGGCGGGCATCACGCAGGCGCTGGCGAAGCTGTCCCTGGACGCGCTGATCCAGCGGGACGTGCCGGAGCGGGTGCGCACCTCGACGTTCGCCCGCTCCGAGACGGTGCTCCAGCTGTCGTGGGTGGTGGGCGGCGGGCTGGGCATCGTGCTGCCGCTCAACGGCGCGCTGGGCATGGCGGTGGCGGCGGCGCTGGTCCTCACGGCGTTCGCGGTGTCGGTGCGGGGGCTGCTGGGCTCGGCCCGGCGCGGCGGCGCGACGAGCGCGCGGGTGGCGTGAACCCCCGGGGGCCCGGGCGCGGGTTGCCCGAACCGCCTGAAGGTCGGGCGGCGGGGGCGGCCCGCGGTCCGCTGAGAGGTCCGTTCCGCCGCAGGCAGGGCACCGCGCGCGGAGGTCCGTTCCGCTGCAGGCAGGGCACCGCGCGCGGCCGTGCGGCGGCCCTCCCACGGGCTCCCGGACCGTGCCGGCGGCGGGTCCCTCCGAAGGGTGTTCGACGGGCGTCCGGCCGTCCCCCGGACGGGTCGTGGAGCGGTCCCTGACGTGCCGTTCGCCGCAGGACACGGCGCACCCCCGCGCGGACCTGGAGCGACCACCCCGGTAGCCTCACCCCCATGACCATTCGCCGCACCGCCACCGCTCTCGGTGCCCTCTCCCTCGGACTGCTCAGCCTCACCGCCTGCGACAAGCCCACCGCGCAGGCGACGGTGACCGTGGGATCGAAGTCCGTCCAGGCCGAGGCCAGGCCGGCCTGCCGCGCCAGCGACGACAAGCCGCTGGACCAGACCACCTTCGTGGCCTGCCTCAACGGGACGCCGACGCACCACATGACGGTGCCGGTCGGCGACCAGGTGCGGATCGGCGTGGACCCGTCCATCGGCGACAAGGGCTGGCTGATCGCGGCCGACAACGCGCTGGTCACCCCCGAGCTGCTCAAGGACAAGACGTACTGGTCGGTGGACAGCGCGCAGCTGTTCCAGGACCAGCAGACGGGCACCACGAAGTCGTCGGTGACGCTGGCCGTGGTCGAGAGCACGGACACCACGGGCAAGGACTCCTACCGGGTCATCCAGTTCAAGCTGGTCCGCGGCAAGTGACCGGGCAGGGCCGGCCCCCCGGTCCGGGGCGGGCGGCTGCTGGTCGTGGCCGCGGTGCCCGCGGAGGCCGACGCGGTGACGGCCGGCCTGGCAGGGCGGGCGGCCGCGGGAGCGGTACCGGACGCGGCGGTCCGCGGCGCTGGCGGCGGCGCCGGCGTCGACGTGCCCGCCGACGTGCTGGCCGGCGGGGTCGGCCCGCGGCGGCGGCCGCCGCGACCGCCCGGGCGCTGGCCGTGGCGGCGGCGGCCGGACGGCCGTACACGCTGGTGGTGAGCGCGGGGATCGGCGGCGGGTTCGCGCCGGCGGCGCCGGTCGGTTCGCTGGCGGTGGCGAGCGCGATCGTGGCGGCCGACCTGGGTGCCCAGACGGCCGACGGCTTCGTCCCGGTGGCGGAACTCGGCTTCGGCACCTCGGTCCACCTGCCCCCGGCCGGTCTGGCGACGGCCGTGGTGGCGGCCCTGGAGCCCCTGGGCGCCTGCCTCGGCCCGGTGCTGACCGTCTCCACGGTGACCGGCAGCGCGGAACGGGCCGCCGAGCTGGCCGCCCGTCACCCGGGCGCGGTGGCGGAGGCGATGGAGGGCTTCGGCGTCGCGGAGGCGGCGTCGGCGGCCGGGGTCCCGGTGCTGGAGGTGCGCGCGGTGTCCAACGCGGTCGGCCCGCGCGACCGTTCGGCCTGGCGGATCGGTGACGCGCTGACCGCGCTGACCCGGGCCTTCGAGCTGCTGCCGGACGTGCTGGACGCGTCCGAGGTACTGGACGCGCCGGACGTCCTGAGCGCGCCGCCGTCCGGTGGGCCGGCGGCCAGGACGGCCTGAGCGCGGGCGTGGCGGCGTACCGTCGCACCGGGCGCCGGGCGGAGCACCGCGGGCGGGTGGACGCGGAGCGGCGGCGGGTGAGCGGGTGAACGGGGACCACGGGGAGCAGCAGGCGGACGGCGCGTGCGGGACACGGGCCGACGCGAGAGACGCGTGAGAACGCGGCAGGACGCGGTAGAGCAGGGTGAGGGTCATATGAACGCACAGGCAGCGGCACAGACGGAGCGGACCGGCGAGGACGGGCGGGCGGCGGACACGCTGCGGATCGCCTACTCCCCCTGCCCGAACGACACGTTCGTCTTCCACGCGTGGGCGCACGGCGAGGTCGAGGGCGCGCCGCCGCTGGACGTGTCCTTCGCCGACATCGACATCACCAACGGCCTGGCCGAGCGCGGCGAGCTGGACGTGCTGAAGGTGTCCTACGCGGTGCTGCCGTGGGTGCTGGAGGAGTACGCGCTGCTGCCCTGCGGCGGCGCGCTGGGCCGCGGCTGCGGGCCGCTGGTCCTCACCCGGGAGGCGGACGCGGACCTCTCGGGCGCCACCGTCGCGGTGCCGAGCGAGCGCTCCACGGCCTACCTGCTCTTCCGGCTGTGGGCGGCGGCGGAGGTCCCCGGCGGAGTCGGGGAGATCGTCGTGATGCCGTTCAACGAGATCATGCCGGCGGTGCGCGACGGCCGGGTGGACGCCGGACTGGTCATCCACGAGGCCCGCTTCACGTACCAGGACTACGGCCTGCACAAGCTCGCCGACATGGGCGAGCACTGGGAGGCCACCACCGGCCTGCCGATCCCGCTGGGCGCGATCATCGCGAAGCGCTCGCTGGGCCGGGAGCGGCTGCACGCGCTGGCCGAGGCGACCCGGGCCTCGGTGCGGCAGGCGTGGCAGGCGCCGGAGCGGTCCCGCGACTACGTGCTGGCGCACGCGCAGGAGATGGACCCGGCCGTCGCCGACCAGCACATCGGGCTGTACGTCAACGAGTTCACCGCCGACCTCGGCGAGGCCGGCTACGCGGCCGTTCGCGGGCTGCTGGACCGCGCCGCGACCGAGGGCCTGGTGCCGCCGCTGGCCCCGGGGGCCCTGGACTTCTGACCTCCGGCCCCGAGCCGCCGCCGCGCCGGAGGTACCTCTTCCGGCGCGGCGGCGGCTCGGCACCCGCGGGGAGCGCGGCCTGGGGGCACGCGGCGCGGGGCGCGGGGCGCGCCCCAGGGCCCCGCTGGGCTCTCAGCCGACGTCGAGCTGGTCGGCGACCACGCGGAGCACCGAGGCGATCTTGTGGCCCTGGGCCTTGTCGGGGTAGCGGCCGCGCTGCAGCGAGCGGGCCACGTCCTCCAGGAGCGAGGTGAGGTCCTGGACGATCGGCAGCAGCTCGTCGGGCTTGCGCCGCTGCGCCGCCGCGACCGAGGGGGTGGGGTCGAGCAGTGTCACCGTCAGCGCCTGGTCCCCCCGCTGGCCGGCGACCACGCCGAACTCCACGCGCTGCCCGGGCTTGAGCACGGTGACCCCGGCGGGCAGCACCGAGGAGTGCACGAAGACGTCGCCGCCACCGTCACGGGAGAGGAAACCGAAACCCTTCTCGCTGTTGAACCACTTGACCTTGCCGGTAGGCACGTGCGACCTCGTCCTCGTTGTGTTGGAAGTTGCGCGAAACCGCTCTGAACAAGACGGCAGCGGGCCCGTCGGGGACCCGCCGGGACCAGGCTAATGGCCCTGCGCCGGGTGGCAAGACGGCCTGGGGTCGAGTGCCGTGCCCCCACCGCTTCCCCTCGGACCTACCCTTGTCGGGTGAGCGAACAAACCAAGGGCGCGGGCGACCTGCTGGTACGGATCGGCGCCATCACCTTCGTGGTCGGCGCGGTGGCGACCATCGTGACCGTCATCCCGTTCCTGCTGGGCACGACGCGGCTGCCCACCCCCGCGTACTTCGTCTCGATGCTGATGGGCCTGGGGATGCTGCTCGCCCTCGTCGGCCTGCTGCGCGCGGCCCTCGCCCAGCGCCAGAGCTCCAGCTGACGCCCAGGGCTCCGGCTGACGCGCGGGCGGGTGACCGCCGGGCCTGCCGCCCGACGGCCGGTCAGCCGGCGTGGGCGGCGGTCCGGGCGCCGGCGTGGGCAGCGGTGTGGGCGGCGAGCCAGCCGGGGAACTCCGTGAGGTCGGCCAGGACGACGTCCGCGCCGGCCGCCCGCAGCTCCTCGGCCGTGCACGGGCCGGTCGCCACGGCCACCGAGACCGCTCCGGCCCGCCGGGCGCCGCGCACGTCCCCGACGTGGTCGCCGACGTAGACCGAGGCGCCCCACTCCACCAGCGCCTCCGCCTTCGCCTCGGCCCACAGCGAGCCGCACAGCTCGGCGTCGATACCGACGTGGTCCAGGTGGAGCCGGGCGTTGGGGCCGTGCTTGGCGGTGACGACCAAGGACCGGCCGCCCGCCCGCCGCACGGCGTCCATGGCCGCCAGCGCGCCGGGCATCGCCGGCGTGGGCGCGATCGCGTGGTCGCCGTACAGCTCCCGGTAGCGGTCGGCCATCGCCGGCACCCGCTCGGCCGGGAACCAGTGGGCCAGCTCCTCGTCGAGCGGCGGCCCGAGGCGGGTCACCGCGAGGGCGGAGTCGATGAAGACGCCGGTCTCCTCGGCGAGCCGGTCGTACACCGCCTTGATGCCGGGCCGGGAGTCGATCAGCGTCATGTCGAGGTCGAACCCGACGGTCAGCGGACCGGCGGGCGCGGCGGCGCGGTCACCCGCGTCGGGCACGGCCGTCCCGGCGTCCAGGGGGCTTGCGGTGGCCACGGCGTTCACAGCGTCTCCAGCGTTCACAGCAGCCATTGTCCCCGACCGCCCGCACAGCTGTACGGGAGCCCGTCCGGGGACCCGGCGGTCCGGCGGCGCCCGGGTGGTGTGCGGAGGCGCCGGCGCGGCCGTCTCACACCGAGCGGCGGGCCCGCCAGAGCAGGTACGCGGCCGAGCCGGCGGCGGCGACGCGGACGGTGACGGGCAGGCCGTCCAGGACCGCCTGGCCGGTCCGGCCGTGCGCGATCGGGTCGCCCCACTTGCCCTGTCCACGCCCCCAGACCCAGAGCAGCAGCCCGGCGGCGGCCGTCCCGGGGACGCCGAAGACCGCGATCTTGGCCTGGGTACGGCTGTAGGCCCGGCTGAAGTACCCGGCAAGCCAGCCCGCCCCCAGCAGCACCCAGGAGCCGGCCACCGCGCCCGCGACCAGCAGCGCGGCGCCCAGCAGCAGCATCGGGCCGCCCCAGCGGCGCGCTCCCGCGCCGCCCCGCCGTCGCCGCGGCGGCGGCGCCGGAGCAGCCCGCCCAGCGGCCGCCGCCTCGCGGCCGGAGCGGCCTCGGGCTCCTCCTCGGCCGCCGCCTCGGCCGCTTCCGCCTCGGCGGCCTTCGCCGCGGCGCGCTCCGCGGCGGCCCGGCCGGAGCCGAGGTCCTCGTCGTCGAAGGGGATGGAGATGCTGCCGGTCATCCCGGGCAGGCCGGTCAGCTCCTCCCCGGCCAGCGGCCCGGACCCCGCGGCCTCCTGCCACCAGTCGCGGGCGGCGCCGTCCTCGGGCGTGCTGAAGCGGAAGCCCGGCGGCGTCGCGCGGTCGGCGCGGGCTGCTCCGTCCCGGCCCGGCCGCTTGCGGAAGTCGGGCTTCGCGCCGGCCGCGCCGCCCATTCCGGCCGTCCCGTCACCGCTTTCCGTACGGTCACCGCCGTCCCGGCCCTCGGCCGCGCCGCGGGCGGCGCGGCGGGGCGCGTGTAGGGGCCGTAGGAGCCCGGCGGCGGCTCGGCGGGCGGCGGGGCCTCGGCGCGCCGGGGTGCGGGGGCGCTGGACGCCGCCGCCTCCACCACCTCGTCGGGGCTGCCGATCCGGCCGAGCAGGCGTTCCACGGAGGCGGGGGTGTCGCCCTCGCCGCGCTGCTGGTCGATGTCCCGGCGCAGCTGCGCGACCAGCCGCATCCGGTCGGCGGCGGGCAGCGCGGTCTGCGCCAGGTCGCCGACCCGGCTCAGGTAGTCGAACACCAACCGGTCGCTCTCCACACCCATGACCGGGCCCCCTTTCGCGCATGCCAGGACGACCGTACCCGTAGGCCACCGGCCGGTGCGGCTAATGTGGGACGGATGGACCGGAAGGACCACACCGAATCCGTGGACACGGCCGGACCGCGCACCCTCGCGGAGGAGCTGCGCGCGCGGAACGACGACGCCCTGGCGCGGCTGCTGCGGGCCCGTCCCGACCTCCTCGCGCCCGTGCCCGCCGACATCACGCAGCTCGCCACCCGGGCCGGCACCCGCGCGTCGGTACTGCGCACCCTGGACCGCCTCCCCCGGTTCACCCGCCAGGTCGCGGAGGCGCTGGCGGTGGCCCCGGACCCGTGCCCGTACGACGTGCTGCTGACCCTGATGGCGGGCGCCCCCGAGCCCGGTGCCGAGCCCGGTGCCGGTCCCGCGGCCGGTCCGGACGCGCGGGACGCCGGGGCAGCCGAGGTGATCGCCGGAGGGGCCTCCGGCGAGGACGCCGGTGCCGCCGCCGGGCCCCTGGACGACGTGCTGCCGCGGCCGCTGGCCGCCGCCGTCACCCGTGCCCTGCCCGCCGCCGTCGGGACCCTGCGCGCGTACGGCGTGCTGTGGGGCGGCGAGGACCGGCTGCGGCTGGTCCGGGCCGCGCACGAGGTGCTGGGCCCGTCCGCCTCGGTGGCCTCGGGCACCGGCCTCGGGCCCACGGTGGGCGAGGCCACGGCGGGCATGTCGCCGGCCCGCCTCCAGCAGATCGTCACCGACGCCGGGCTGCCGGCCACCTATGACCCGGTCAGCGCCATAGAGGCGCTGTCCGCGCTGTTCGGCGACCGGGCGCGGCTGGCCGCGCTGCTGGCCGCCGCCCCGCAGGGCACCCGCTCGCTGCTGGAGCGGCTGGTGTGGGGCCCGCCCTACGGCGAGGTGCGGGACGCGACCGCGCCGGTGCGGGCGGCGGAGGCCGCCGGGCCGGTCCAGTGGCTGCTGGCCCGCGGCCTGCTGCTGCCCTCGGGCCGCAGCACCGTGGTGCTGCCCCGGGAGGCGGCGCTGACCCTGCGCGGCGGCCGGGCGCACCGCGTCCCCGAGCCGGCGGCGCCCGAGGTGGCCACGGTGGCGCGTACCCCCCGGACGGTGGACATGACGGCGGCGGGGCAGGCGTTCACCGCCGTGCGCACCGTCGCGGAGCTCCTGGCGGCCTGGGAGACCGGCGGCCCGGCGGTGCTGCGGGCCGGCGGCCTGAGCGTCCGCGACCTCAAACGGACGGCCACCACCCTCGACCTGACGGA